>JACRAN010000254.1 GCA_016234735.1 Bacteroidota bacterium
ACACGTTGCCCTCCGTGTTCGAGCGGGGCGGCGTGGTTGTTTTCTTTCCGGAGTCACAGGGCCTGTCCGACCGTGTTTTTTTGAAACCATCTGCGCTGGCAGAGCGGATTTACGAAGTCCTGAAAAAGGAAGTGCTCGACTTGCACGGCGAATTCAGACTGGAGGATATTTTCGACAAAAAGAAAGCAGACGGATTCCGGAAAGTTTTCATCGAAGCGACGCAAAGCCTGCAATTAGTGTTCCCGCACCCTCACCCGGCGAAAAAAGATTACTATCTGGCACCACAGTATTTTCCCGAAAGTTATCCCATCGAAGACTTGTTCAAAATCGCTTCGCATGGTGCCTGGCAGTCTGCATTTTGGGTGCGAGTGCCGCTTTTTTATTACAAAAAACTGCTGCACGGCCTCGTGCTGCACTACGCCGCTGACGAGCAAACGGAAGCCCGACACTTCTGGAAACACGGTATCGTTTTCCTGAAAAACGGCCTGCGGGTGCTGCTGAAAGGGCTGTACCCGGCGGAAGACCAACACGAGGGCATTCTACTGGTGGGCGTGGAAAGCAGTCCGACGAATGGGCATTTGGTTTTGCAAAAAGAAATTTTCCGGAACATCCTGCGGCTGCTTTTCAGCAAGAACGACGGGCGGCAGCTTTCGCCCATGCAGGTGGGCAGGCTTAAAAAAGACCGGGAAAGCAACCTGTCGGACATCAAGCCGGGAGAAGATTGGGCACAAACCCTTCGGGAATTTTCTGGTGAAAAAATGCCCGATTGGTTGGAAGTTTCCCGTGACGGAAAGTTT
Organism: Bacteroidota bacterium; assembly: GCA_016234735.1. Taxonomy (GTDB): domain Bacteria; phylum Bacteroidota; class Bacteroidia; order Chitinophagales; family Saprospiraceae; genus UBA6168. Next base: position 798 of record JACRAN010000254.1, read on the forward strand.
TTTGTGAAGTACACCGACCTCGGCTCCGAAACCGAGAAAGGCGAGATAAAGATTATTGCAACCGGGCCATCCGCCGAGCGACAGCACCTGCTCATCCGGGATTTCGAGGCATTGATGGACCGACCGCCCAAGCGGGCCAAGCGGGTGTTCGTCTCCTACTCTCACCGCAATACCGCCTGGCTCGGCAGGCTCCGGGCGCACCTCGGTGGGCTGCGCCGCTCCAACGAAATCGAGGCATGGACCGACCAGGAAATACTGCCTGGCGACCTCTGGGACAAGGCTATCAAGGACAAAATGGCCGAAGCAGATGTGTTTATCCTGCTACTCTCTGCCGACTTCATTGAGTCGAACTACATCTGGGACGTGGAGTTGAAAATGGCAATCGAACGCTTCAAATTAGAGAGCAAAATGGTCATCCCGGTGCTGGTCGAGCCGCTCGACCTGGGCGGCTTGCCGGGCGTGGACGAGGAAGGGTTGAAAATCCAGGACTTTGAAATCACCCCAAAGGAAGACAGTAGCGGCCGCCTGAAAGCCATCAGTTTATGGACCAGCCACGAGGAGGCACTGGCGAAAGTGGCTCAAAAAATTCGAGAAGCCGTGATGAGGAAGGGAGGCCAGTAATTTACGTTTAGCCCTTGCTGATTTTGTTGTGAGAAATTATCCGCTTCGGATAAATTTACACCTTCAAAACACCTTGATGGAAAACAAAACGCCAATCCTCCACTGCCGCAACTGCCAGCACCCACTGACCGAACCCGCCCGGTACTGCCCGAATTGCGGCCAGAAGAACCACGACGGCAGGCTCACCTTCCGGGAGATGATGGAGGAGAGCGTTGTCACCATTTTCAATTTCGACAACCGCATTTTCAGCACCCTCAAGGCATTGGCCATCCCCGGCAAGCTGACGGTGGACTACTTCAATGGCATCCACATCCGGTACTACCATCCGGTGCGGTTGTTCCTCGTGTCGGCTGCGTTGTTCATCACCATGCTGTCCATCCGGGTGGAGGGCAGCGACTTCAAGTGGTTTGGGGATGAACTGCGGAAAAAGAAGGAGTTGCACCAAAAACACCTGATGTTCGTGCAGTTGGATTCCCTGCGAAAAGCGACCGCTTCCGAGTTCCAGGACCGCCAGGCCAGTGCTGCGCTCGACACGTTGCTGGCCAAGCTCGACAGCAGCTACAACTCCCCGGAACACGACAGCATTGAACTGGCCAAAAATTTTAATTTCGGAGAAAAAAAAGACACGGTTTTGGAGCAGGGCAATGTGAAGTTTACGGTTGACGAGACGCAAAACATGAAAATCGCCGTGGACGACATCGAAAACATGGAAGGAGACAAGCTGCTCGAAACGTACAAAGTGGAAGGGTTCTGGAAACGGCTGCTCGTGCGGCAGCAGGTCAGGATGCACAAAAAAGGCGACAACTTCGGCCTCTACCTCATCGGCAACACGCTATGGATGATGCTGGTGATGATGCCCATGCTGGCCGTCGTGCTCAAATTGCTCTACGTGCGGCGGCGTTTTTTCTACTACGAACATCTCATTTTTTCTTTCCACGCCCACTCGTTCATGTTCCTGTTTTTCATGCTGCTGCTGCTGGTGTCAAACTTGCTGGGCGAAGCGTTCGGGCCGGTGGTGGGGCTGAGTATCACGGCGGCGGCCTTCTACCCGATGTTTGCGATGAAGCGGTTCTACCGGCAGGGCTGGTTCAAATCCATTGCTAAATTCTTCCTAGTCAGCTTCCTGTACCTGTTCATCTTCCTGTTCGCCTTCATCGGCATGGCGATAGCGAGTTTTGCGCTTTTTTGAGGGTTTGAGGATTTGAGGGCGTGAGGGTTTGAGAAAGTATCGTGTCCTCAAACCCTCAAACCCTCAAGTACTCAAACCCTCTCACTCAAATGCCCGCCGCACCACATCGGCCTGCTGCTCGTCGTGCGTTTTCTTGTAGCCGATGGCGGGCGAAGCGGCGGCTTCCCGTGACACCAACTCGAAGGTCCGCTTCCCGGCAAACTGGAACAACAGGTACATCCACGACCCCATGTTGGCAGGCTCCTCCTGCACCCAGCGGACGGTGGCCTTGCCGTATTTTTTGAAAATGGCCTCCAACTGCTTTTCCGGCAGCGGGTAGAGTTGCTCAAGGCGCACGATGGCCACGTCGTCCCGCTGGTCGGTGCGTTTTTTCTCCAGCAGGTCGTAGTAAATTTTGCCGGCGCAGAGCAGCAGCGTTTTCACCTGCGCTGGTTTGGCGTTGGCATCGTCGATGACCTCCCGGAAGCGGGTACCTGTTTCAAAATCAGGCAGCGGGGAAACAAACTCTGGGTGGCGCAGCCCGCTTTTCGGCGTCATCAAAATCAGCGGCTTTCGGAACGGGCGGGCCAGTTGCCGCCGCAGCAGGTGGAAGAGGTTGGCGGGGTTGGTGACGTTGGCAACGGTCACGTTGTAGCGGGCGCAGCCTTGCAGGAAGCGCTCCATGCGGCCACTGCTGTGCTCCGGCCCCTGGCCTTCGTAGCCGTGCGGGAGGTACATGCACAGGCCGCTCATGCGCCCCCACTTGCGCTCGGCGGCCATGATGAACTGGTCAACGATGGTCTGCGCCCCGTTGAAAAAGTCGCCGAACTGCCCCTCCCAAATCACCAGTGCTTCGGGCCGGGCCAGCGTGTAGCCGTACTCGAAACCCAGCACGCCGTACTCCGACAGCAGCGAGTTGAAAATGCGGAACTTGCCTTGTTTTCCATCCAACCCATCCAGGCGGTTGTATTCCCGGTTGGTCACTTCTTCGTGCAGCACGGCGTGGCGGTGCGAGAACGTGCCCCGTTTCACATCCTGCCCGCTCAGGCGCACATCGTTGCCTTCGAGCAGCAGCGAGCCGTACGCCGACAGTTCGCCCAAGGCCCAGTCGAGTTTGCCGTTTTCCCACAGCGCCTTGGACGATTTCAAAATCCGGTCGATTTTGTTCACCGGCTTGAAGCCCTTCGGGAACTGGTGCAAATGCGTGAGGATTTTGCCCATCACCGCTGCATCGATGCCCGTTTCCGGCGACACCTCAAAATCTTCGGGCATGGTTATTTTCCTCAACGCCTTCCACGCCAACTCGCTCTCCTGGTACTGGTAGGGCAGCTTATTTTCCTTGGCATTGTCGAGGCGGGCTTGCATCTGGTTCCAATACTCCTTCTCCATGCGCTCCGCCAATTCCTTCTGCACATCGCCCCGCTCAATCAGCCTTTCGCTGAAAATTTCACGCGGGTCGGGGTGGGTGCTGATGAGGTCGTAGAGTTGGGGTTGGGTGAATTTCGGGTCGTCGCCTTCGTTGTGGCCGTGTTTGCGGTAGCAAACCATGTCGATGAACACGTCGTTGTTGAAATGCTGGCGGTACTCCATCGCCAGTTTGCAGACAAAAACGACCGCCTCCGGGTCGTCGCCGTTCACGTGAAAAACCGGGGCCTGCACCACACTCGCCACGCTCGTGCAGTAGGTCGAGGAGCGGGCATCCTCCCAGTCGGTCGTGAAGCCAATCTGGTTGTTGATGACAAAATGCACCGTGCCGCCGGTGTAGTAGCCCTCCAACTGGCTCATCTGGATGCACTCGTACACGATGCCCTGCCCGGCCGCGGCAGCGTCACCGTGGATCAGCACCGGCAGGATGCGGTCGTAATCGCTGCGGTACAGCACATCGGCCTTGCCCCTGGCGAAGCCCTCCACCACGGGGTTCACGGCTTCGAGGTGCGAGGGGTTGGGCACGAGTTTCAGGTACACCTGCTTGCCATGCGGCGTGGTCACTTGGGAAGAAAAACCGAGGTGGTACTTCACGTCGCCGTCGCCGAAGCTCTGGTCTTCGGGCATTTCACCTTCAAATTCGGTGAAAATCTGCTCGTAGGTTTTGCCCAAAATATTGGCCAGCACGTTGAGCCTGCCCCGGTGCGCCATGCCGAACACCACCTCCTCCACCCGGTCGTCGGCAGCCACCGTGATGATGGCGTCGAGGGCGGCGATGGTCGTCTCGCCGCCTTCCAGCGAGAAGCGCTTCTGGCCGATGAATTTTTTGTGCAAAAACTGCTCGAACACTGTGGCACCGTTGAGTTTTTCCAAAATCCGCTTCTTCTCGTCCAGCGTCAGTCCCCACTGGTTCTCCGGCATCTGCGACTCAATGCGTTGGCGCAGCCAGCGGCGCTTGTCGCGGTCCTGGATGTGGTGGTACTCGAAGCCGATGTTGCCGCAGTAAACTTTTTCGAGGTGGGCAATGATTTGGCGGAGCGTGGCTTTTTCCATCCCGATTTCCTTCCCGGCCACGTACGGCTTGTCGAGGTTGGCCTCCGCCAGTCCAAAATCGGCGAGGTCGAGAAACGGCTGGCGGTTTTTGCGGGGCTTCAGCGGGTTGGTGGTCGATTTCAGGTGGCCCCGGTTGCGGTAGCCGATGATGAGCGCCAGCACCCGCAGTTCATCGAGGTCGATGTCGCCGGATGCCGCGTGCGGTGCCCCGTTGCCGTTCTGACCGGCAGGAGCATTGGCGTTGAAGCCGTAGTCGAAGCCTTTGAAAAACAAGCGCCAGCTCTGCTCCACCGCCTCCGGGTTGTCGAGGTATTGCTCGTACAGCGAGTCGATGTAGGCCGGGTGCGCATTGGCTATGAATGAAAAATCAGTCATTTTATCCGTGAAGTTTGAATTTTTTGAAATGAAACGACCCAATCAATCGGAGGTTTCCAAAGCGGCGCAAATATCGAGATGTTGTTCGATTGTTTCATGGCTTCATGGCTTCATTGTTACAAGGTTTCACTGTTTCGTGGCCTCCCAATGAAGCCATGCAACTGTGCAACAGTGAAACCATGCAACCATTTTAAAGCTCTCCCGCCGGGAGGAGGCGGAACGACCGCCGGTGCTCCGGCGTGGCCCCGTGCCGGCGGATGGCCTCCCGGTGCGCCAGGGTCGGGTAGCCCTTGTTCCGTTCCCAACCGTAGTGCGGGTGTTTTTTCGATAAAAAAACCATGTGCTCGTCCCGGTAAGTTTTAGCCAGCACCGAGGCAGCGGCGATGGACATGAACTTGCCGTCGCCCCTCACGATGCACTGGTGCGGGATGCCGGGGTACGGCTTGAAACGGTTGCCGTCGATGAGCAGGCTGGTGGGTGTCCGTTTCAACTGGCGTACCGCCCGGTGCATCCCCTCCACCGATGCCCAGAGGATGTTCAACTGGTCGATTTCGGGTGGTTCGAGCCGTGCCACTGCCCAGGCGATGGCCTCCCGCTCGATGAGGGGGCGCAGTTCAAACCGCTGGTTTTCAGTGAGTTGCTTCGAGTCGTTGAGCATCGGGTGGTCAAAATCCTTCGGTAAAATGACGGCTGCCGCAAACACCGGCCCGGCGAGGCAGCCCCGCCCGGCTTCGTCGCAGCCGGCTTCGGTTTCGTGTTCGTGGAGGAAGGGCAGGAGCATTTTTTTTAGTTGACAATTTGACAGTGGGCAGTCTTTCAGGGTTGTTGGCAGTAAATCATACCGGCGGCCAATTTGTAATATCTTCCTTCAAACGAAATCCCCAGGGAGATGGTCAAAAATGCCGTTTGGTCCAGCAAGGCTTCCAGCCCTTCCTGCATCTGGTCAAAAAAGTTGACATCGGTCATTGGCAGGTCGTAGTTGGTTTCACCAAGCCTGAATTTTACCCTCGGCTTGGTGTTGTAGGGCGTAGTGAAATACGGCTGGACTTGCGCGGGTTTTACGAGCACCAACGAGTTGCGTAAATTGCCGATTTCGTTTTCGCTGAGGCTTCTTTCACAGTTTCCAAGCAACATATCCACTTGGTTTTCAGCCAATTGGTCCAAGTGTGGAACGGTCAATTTGGCAGACCTCACCTTTTTCAGGGAACCTGGAAAAAAGAGGATATTCTCCGATTGATAATCTTTGGGGCAGGGCCGGATGGCTTCAAATTGAAGTATGTCCCCTACACAAATGTCCATGACGAGGTTTGCCGGCACCTGCCCATGTTCGGTGTCCGACACTGGCCGAAGCCACTTGGGGCGGCCATCTACTTTTACAGGATGGAAAGCATCGTTTTTGTCGGGGAAAAGCTGGATGCCTGCAATGCAGCGTTCCCCATATTTTTTGGAATTGGCAAGGCAGAGGATGTAGGTTTTCGTCATAGCAGATGTTTTAGGGTGAACGTTACCATCTGAAAAATCCAATCCAATTACCTGATTTTCAACTACTTGACTTCAAGTTCACTTCACAAGGTGTACGATTTCCACGTCTTGAAAACGGTGTTGGAAATATTCGGCGAGCAGCCTGCGGTGGCATTTCTCCGGGCCATGTTCGCTGCACAGCAGGCAATGGCCATGCAGTTTTTCGGGGTTCACCTTGTCCCCGATTTTCCGCATATCAATCAGGTTCAGATAGGCGGTTCCGTATTCTTCCCAGGTCATTTTTTTGTTGCGGTAGCGGTCGAGCAGTTCCCTGGTGGGAGCAAAATCCAGATTGTGCTCATAGCCCATCCCACCTATTTCATGCAGGAAAAACGGTAGGTCGCCGCCTTTTGCGAAACCTGCCAATTGCGAAGCATTGCTGATACGGGTATCGATGACCGCCTCGACCCCGTTATTGCGGAGCAAGCCAAAAAACTGGCTGGCATTTTTGCCCGTGAAGCCAATGGTGAAAAGTTTTATCATTGGAAAATGTGGTTTTTTTGAATAGCTGGCGGTTGCAAAATGACACTTTTCTTCATTCTGCAATTTCAGCAACATCCTTCTTTGGCGACCACCCAACCTGCTGGTTGTGCAGCCGGTATGCCGCTTTTAACTGGTCGTCCCGGCTGATGTTTGGCTCAAAAATCGTCGGTTGGGGCAGTTTTTTTGCGAACTTTTTCAGGAGTTCCTGCTCCAAATCTTCCTGTGATGCAACTGTCCCGTCTTTTAGAATATGGACAACTTCAAACCCTCTTTCTACGAGATAATCCGAAATCATTGAAAAACGGTGGCACTCCAGCGGATCGGCTTCGGCGCACATCAGGGCCGGGAAAAAACCTTTCTCCACACCTTCTTTCAGCCTTTTGACTCCCTCCCGGAATGCCGCGGTTGCCTGCACTTTTTCAAAATCAACCTTGCCTTCGTCATCGTGCAGCATGGTATTGGGTTGCCTTGCACCGAATTCCCGGCCAAAATGGAGGTACAGGATGTCGTTTTCTTTCAGAAAATTGGCCAGAACAGGTTTGTTGTACTGAGGATTGTACTGGCTGGCAGGCGTACTGCGTACGTCCACCACGCAGTCAACGCCATGCAATTGAAGCAGGCGGAGAAACTCCTCGGCAGGCAAATTGGAGTGGCCAATGGTATGGATGATTGGTTTCGGCATAATTTGAAAATTGAGCGGGTGCCCTTGAGCAGTCAAAAATAGGGAAGAAATAGGAATTGTTCCAAAAGCATGGATGATTTCACACCATCTTCCCCTCCTTCACCAACTCGTTGCGGATGCCGCTGTGCAGATTTTTGTGGGAAATGCAATCCGTACCCTCCTCCAGCGCCGTGATGCAGCAGTACTGCACGACGTTCATGATACTGGCCCCCGTGAGTTCGTAGTGCTGCGACACCTGCGGCCAGTCGATTTTCGGGTCGATTTCCACGTTCGGCGGGAAGGCTTTTTCCCACAGCAGTTGCCGCTCCTCCGGCTTGGGGATTGGGAAAAAAATCATCGCCTGGAACCGCCGCAGGAAGGCATCGTCGATGTTGCTTTTGAAATTGGAGGCGAGGATGGTCAGGCCGGGGTAAGATTCGATGCGCTGGAGCAGGTAGCTCACCTCCTGGTTGGCGTACTTGTCGTGGGCATCGCGCACACTCGTCCGCTTGCCGAACAGGGCATCGGCCTCGTCAAAAAACAGGATCCAGTTCTTGTTTTGTGCCTTGTCGAAGAGCCGGGCGAGGTTTTTTTCCGTCTCGCCGATGTACTTCGACACGACCATCGAGAGGTCGATTTTGAAAACGTCACGGCCCGTATATTTTCCTAACAGCGTGGCAGTCAGCGTTTTACCCGTTCCTGGCGGTCCGTGGAAGAGTACCCGGTAGCCCGGTTTCACCCGTCGGCCCATGCCCCACGTCTCGAAAAAAGTCTGCTGGTGCCGCACCCAGCTTTCGATTTCACGGATTTGGCGGAGCGTGGCCGGGGCCAGCACGAGGTCGTCCCAATCCATCTCCGTTTGGATGTACTCCGCCGGGAAATCCGTGCTGAACCGGGGCTTGCTGACCCTGCCCTGCGTGAGCAGTTCCACCACCTCCGGGTCGAGGACGATGCGGCCGCTCATGAGCGGCTCGCCGGGCGGCACAGCTTCCAGGTGCAGGATGTTTTTTTGGTGAAACCAGTGACCAGTGCCGAAGATTTGCTGCACTTCGAGTCGTTTTTCGAGGTCGGCCCCCGCGAGGATGAACTGGGCGGTTTCGCCAGTGGGGATGATGCCCCGGTGGTTGTTGGCTTTCACTCCGCCGAAATCGGGGAGTTCGCCGCCGTTAGGGAGATGCCCGGCTACGAGGTTGCCAATGAAACCGGGCATCACATGAGGCGTGAGCGCCAAAAGCAAGACGACATATTCCTCAAAAGGTGGCTGGTGCTCCGCAATGAACCTCGAAAATGCCGACCCGTCGTCGAAGAATCCCAACGACGGCAACTCGATAACTGCACGGCTTTTTTCGGCTTCGCCGAATTGGATGTCCAGTCTGGCCTTGAACACCTCCTGAAGGTAGGTGATGGCAAAGTGCAAATTGGCTGCATTGGGAGCGGTGGCAGGGTCAAACGCTTTTTTTTCCATATTTTTCAAGTGCAGTTGAGGTCGGGATTGATAACAAATGGGTCGAGTGCATCGCTGGCTGCCTGGGCGCTGGCTCTCCGAGGCCCTTCGACACCCAAGTGGATTTCGGCAGCACGAGCAGCCACCCGGCCCTCCAACTCGCTGCGGCACCCGGTCATGGCGATGGGCGTGTCCACCGTGCCGTTGTAGGTTCGGAAGGCGGCGACATGTTGCTGTTCGTGCGGTGCCAGTTGGTTGTTGATGGCATCCCGGATGCGCCGCCGCTGGCATTCCGTGTAATCGGCGTAATCGCTCATATTGGGCAGCGTGACGGTGGTGGACACCCGGAACGTGGAACGAACTGTCGCCGAGTACTGCACACAATCCCTGCCGGTGCAACCTTCGCAGCCACTGCCCTGCCGGCCCCGCTCGTTGGCCAAGGCCCAACTGTTGTTGCTGTAGTCGGCTTCGGTCAGGCCACGCAGCGCTACCGGGCCACCAAAATTGACCACTTTGGCAGGGGATGGGCCTTTGGCAGACAAACCAAAGCCGTACGAACCTTCGTGTTTTCCGCCAAAAAATGGGGAGTGGCTCGAAGACCGGTTGCCGTTCGTCCGCTGATTGCTTGTTTTGGATGATTTCATTTTACGAGCAAATATTTAAGATGGTCAAGCCAATTTCCGCCAGGTAAAATGAGGTACTCTGAGATACTCCCCAAACGTTGGACAGTTTTTGTGGAAAGTTAGGCATTCAAGTTTAACTTCCTGTCCAAAAATTGGGGAGGGTCTCAGGGTTCCGGCTCCACCGAAATCCCCAATCCCCAATCCGAAATCCGAAATCGCCTCAGCTCCATTCTACCCAAAGCATTTCGGGCATCCAGGGCAGTTTCACCATCCCAATGCCCCAGGGCAAATTATCAAGCAAAATGTCGACGGTTTGCTGCTCAACCTGGAGGAGCCACCCGCCGTCGGGTTTCCGGGAGAGCTTCCCCTCCCGGCAGAGGAACGTGCCCTGCAAGCCCTCCGGCGACGTGTTTTTCAAGGCGCTCCAGTGTCGGATGACGGCTCCGAGCAACTGGTGGCACTCGGCTTTTTCTTTTTTGGTCAAACGCAACTTCGACGGCACGAAGGCTTCCGGGAGCAGGCCGCAGAGCAGTTTGTTCAGCGGCATTTCGTACTCTGGGGCAGTGTGCCCGGTGGCCAAAAATTGCAGCAGTTGCAGTGCCTTGCCCGGTTTGACTATCTGCCCGTTCTTGGCCACTTTCAACGACTCAAAAAATAGTTGCAGGAACGGGTGCAGCAGCACCAGGCCTGCATTCGAGATGTACACGCCGCTTTCGGAAACTGCCGATTCCACGCCCACATCTGCCTTCGCAACGGGGGTTTCAACCAAAACCTGCCCTTCGGAAACCGGTCGGGCGGGAAACAGCCGCCTGGAAACAAACGGGGCCAGCGCCTCCTGCCCGTTTTGCCCCGCCAGCCACTCAAAAACCAACGGCCAAACCTTCGTTCCCGTCTTGCTTTTTTCCCGAAGGGCAGTTCTTCTTTTTTGAAAAAACCCTGCTGCAAGCGCCTGAAATTCAACAACTTCCGATGATGCAGCCGGAAAGAAAAACTGCACTGTTCGCAGCAGGAATTTTTCGGAAAACGTACCTGCCAGCCGCTGCCCGGCCTGCACGTTTTGCAGGACGGTGGCCAGCGCTGCCACCTCCAGTTTTGCCGTTTCAAACGCTCGCCCCAATGCCGTTTCCCAAGCTGAAATCGAGTCGGGTTTGGGGGCAAGCCACCACGGCAAACTGCCATTTTCCAAAAAAAACAGAAATGCCAGCACAGATTTCTCCGCCTCGCCGAGCCAGTTTTTCGGCTCGACGGGCGATGTTGTTTTTCCCGAAAACTGCTCCGTCAGCAGCTTGCCGACCTCCTCCTTCAAGCGAGGCCCTGTGAGCCGCCCAAACTCCCGCTCCGAAAAATGGCCGAGGTCGAGGTCCAGCCGGTCGAGGCGCAAAGTTTGCCCGCCGGAGGGCTGCATGGCATCGAGCGCAGCCTCCAGTTCGGGCAAAAAATGCCGCTCCATCCAATCCCTCAAGCGCCCGAAAACCTGCTCCTGCCTCACCTCCGGCTCCGGGATACTCATCGCTACTTCCAGCGTGAGTTTTTCGATGATGTGGTGGCTTTCGCTCATCACCTCAGCCTGAAATTAAACTTGAGCTTGTTGAAGGTATCGGCTTTTGAGAAATTGCTTTCCGTTACCGATTTGTCCAACTGAGCATCCACCACGCTGGACGTGGCCGTGAAATCGACCGTCGCTTTCGTCGTTTCCACCACGTTGGCCACCACGCCCAGCACCGCATGGGCATCGGTGCCCGCTGCAATGTCGCCCTGGGTAGCGCCTGCTTTTTCAATCAGTTTCGACGACTGGTCGGCCACCTGCTTGCGCAAACCTGCGATTTCGGTGTTCATCTCCGGTGTGCGTTCCGGCTCCGGCACATCCTCGAAAATGGCGAGGCGTTCCGCCGTGTTTTTCAAAAAATCGGTGTCCCGTTTCAGGCCGGAGTCAACGATTTCGCCCCTGAAACCGCCGGGTACGACTTCCAGTCCGCCGGGCGCTGTCAGCCCGCCGCTCGCCGTTTTTCCGCCGGTGAAATAGTTGCCGAACAGCGTAACCGTCTTGCTGTTCACCTGGTCTTCGATGGTTTTCGGAATGATGCTAAACTTAGTTTCCACATCTTTTTCCAGTATGCTCATCCGTGTCGTCAGACCGCCGAAATTCAGCACATCCTTCGGAATGCGGGGCGTGGCCACGAGGTCCAGTTTGTCGAGCCAGAACAGTTTGCCCGGCTGGATGGGCGGCTTGACGATGATGCCGGGCAGCGGCTTCACCGTGACGGGTGGTGGCGGGGTGTTGTCGTCGTCGTCCTGCGCTTCCACCACGCAGCAGTAGCTGAGGGCAAAATCGGCCACCACCTGCTGGCTCACCGACGAATACGCCAGCACCAATGTGCCGCCATCGGGCACCCCGCACTGGTGCCGCAAGCCGGGGTTCTGGTTGAAAAACTTGTCGAAAATGTACTGCCGCAGCACGAAGTCAGTGCGTTTTTTGAAGATGTCCACCAGCGTGTCGAAGCGTTTGAAACTGTTCTCCAGCACCAATTTCTGAACCGGACTGCCCACCACCGCCTGCTTGGAGTACGTCACCTTGCGGTCGATGCTGTCGCCGATGGTAGCGGCATCGTCGTAGTCCTGCCGAAAGCCGGAGAAATCAGCGTGGAACTCCCGCAGGGGCTTGTACATCCGGGTGGTCACGGCGCTGATTTTACTGGTAAACGAAACCCGTTCGGTTTCCACGGCCGTGGTGAGGTTGGTCAAAACATCGCTGCCGTCGGGGTCTTTCGCATTCTGAAAACCGGCCTTGTCGGAGTTGTCGAAGGCCGTTTTCAAGTTGCCAACGTAGTGGTCGGCGAGGTGCAGGTTTGAGTGCAGGTCATCCCGGTAGTGCCGGAAAAACAGGTTCAGGTCGGGGAACTTCACCGGTCTGAAGGGCTTCACTTTGGGCAGGTCGTCCTCGATTTGGATGGTCTCGATTTTGAAACCGAGGTTGTGCTGTTTTTGCAGGGCATCCAATCGCTTCTCGGCCTCCTCGATGTTCATGCCGAGCATCCCCTCCACCCGGTAAAAATCGCTGGCGTTCGTGGTGTAGTCGAACGGATTTTTCACATCGTCGAGGTCTGAAATCTCCCGCATCCGGTAGCCGTGGTTGGTGTTTTCCATGCCGAGTTGGCTTTTTTCAAAACTCCAGAACTCGTGCAGCGGGGTCTCGTCCGTGAGGCCGTAGTAAAACGGCACGGCACGGTCGCCGAGCCTCGCCCCGGCCTTCCGGGACGGTGAAATGCGCACATCGCCCGAAGGTTGCACAGCGCTGAAACCGCGTACCATCAGCCCGATGCGGCGCAGCAGGAACACCGCCCTGGCCGCACGGCTGTCCCCGCCGTTCAGCACCGGCGACTCGTTGAAGTAGTGCCGGTAGTCGGGGAAACGCAGCCCGGCGGGCCTGACCAATTCCCCCGCCATCACGTACTTCGGGAACAAATCGGCGGACGGGCAACACTCGCCCGGTATGTCGGTGATGGCATCCCAGAGTTCGTTGACGGCATCGGCCAGGTCCTGGAAAAAATCGTACGTGTACTGAATCCGGGGCGTGTTGTTTTGCTGCGAGGCCAGCGAACGCACTTGAGAAGTCCATTTTTCCGAGGGGTTGGCTTCGCCAAAAGCTGCCTGCACGAGGCCGGGAAACCGCTGCGGGATTTGCGCCAGCGCCTCCGTCAGCGACGGCACCGAGCCGGTCAGCGCCGCCTCGTAGCGGTCGATGAGGTTCTGCACGTTGGTGATGGTGCCGCCCGCGAGGTTCACATTTTTCACGGTCGCCTTCGGCAAACGGCGGCGGCGGTTCGGGCTGTTTTCGGCGGGGACGAGGTGCTGTTTGGGCACCAGTACGGCCATCAACTCGTTCATCTGCGTCACCCCGCCGTTGTCGCAGTTGGTGTCGGTGCAGGCCTCCGGTTCCTTGAGGTAGCTGTCGAGAAACAGCACCAGCGCCAGGTTTTCCGGGGATGCGTTGCCCGTCAGCCCGCTCAACGGGAGGCGGCTGCCGTCGTCGGCAGCTTCGGTGTGCAGCCGCCACATCGGGATGGGCGTGGCCTCGCTCCCAAGTTTCAGCACCCGGAAGCTGCCGTCCTCGGCAGACACAGAGTTTTCGTCCTGCAACTGCCGGAAATGCGTGAAAATGCGCCCCTCCGGCACCTGCAACAGGTCGCCCGACGAAGTGATGGCTGCCCCCTTCGACAAGCGGATTTCGCCACCCGACAACTGCACGTCGAGTCCGCAGATGATGCCGATGCCCACCGCTTTCGTGCGGGTCAGGCGGTGCTCCCGGTCGAAGTGCCCGGCCAACTGGTTGAGTTGCCCTGCCGTCAGCACCTGGTCCTCGGCGAAGTAGTAAAACCGCTCAAGCGGTTCGGGGAAGTTGATGGTTACGCTTGCCATGTTTCTTGCTTTTAAATGGTATTGGGTATTTGGAATTGGGTATTGGATTTTTACCTCAGAAATCCTCAATACCTAATTCCCAATACCCAATTTCTAATTCCCAATTTCTAATTCCCAATTTCTCAATCGTCAGGGTTCAGGTCCTCCTCCCGATGGGTGCCGAGTTGCGAGCGGCCCAGCACGATGGGCCGGTCTTCCCGGTCCTCCTCGCAATCGTGCAGGGTGCCCGGCGGGTAAATGGTGTGGAGGTTTTGCAAAATTTCCAGCAAATCGTTCAACGTCTGGTTGCCGTTTTCCGGTTTTCCGGTGGCCAGCACCGACTGCCGGTATTCGAGCCACGCCCGGTAGCGCACTTCGAACTCCGCCATCTGGCCTTCGCCAATCCAGCAGATTTTCGCCAAAATATGGGCGGGCAACTCGGCCCGCAACGTGCGCTCGAAGTACGTTCGGAACACCATGTTGGAGAAGCGGGGCGCATAGCCCGGCAGCACCACGCTCACCCGGAACGAGTACGGGTCGGGCGATTCGCAGGTCTGGCAGCCCTCGCTGGTGCAGACCGGCAGGAAGTCGTCCTGCTTCGTCAGGGGGCGCAGCAGCAGGTGCTCCACGAGAAAAAGTCCCTCCGGGCTGTACCGTTCCGTGAGGAAATCGATGAGGTACTGGATGGCATCCTCCCGTTGTTCCTCCGTTTCAAAATACTCGATTCGACGGGCCAGCACCTCGCCGCCAGCATCCACGAGGTTGAAATAAAACTTGCCGTTGACGGTGGTTTTGCGCTCGTAGCCGTCGGGGAACAACGCCCGGTTCACGCCGTTGCGCATTTCGAGGATGGCGGCTTCCTCCGTGGCGTACTTCGTGGAGCCGCTCAACAGGATTTTTTTGCCGCCCACATCCACGACCCGGAAGCGGAACTCCGACACGCCGTCCTCGTCTTTTTCCTGGTAAACCTCGTACTCGATTTTGGCGAGGTTGCGGGTGCGGTAGTTGTCGATGCCGGTGAGCCTCGCCACCCGCCGCACCACCCCGGCCACGTTGACCGATTCGTTGGGCAGCCCGGCGTCGGAGGCATCGTACCAGAGTTTCAGCGGCAGTTCGTTGCCACCGGCATCGATGCCGGTGGCGGTGCCGGTGAACGCCCTCGCCCGGTGGCGGCTGAGGAGCGGGTGTTCGTTCAGGAAGTCGTCCTTGTCGTCGATGATTTCCCACTCCTGCCTGCGGCCCCCGAATACCTGGTGCATCATCAGCACGTAGTCGTCGAAGTTTTCGGCGTAGCGGGCCAGCAGGTGGTCGAGTTGGCGGTTGCGGCGGCGCTGGTCCAGCACCTCGTTGGTCAGGGTTTTGCTGAAAACCAGGCCGTTCAACCGCTCGCCGAGCAGCGCCATTTTTTCCTGCAACTCCGTCTCGTCGGCAGCGTCGGACAGCAATTTGAACAGCGATTTCACCTCGTTCACCCCCTCGGCCAGCCGGGCGAAGTAGGTTCGGCGCACCCGCTCCTCGCTCACTCCCGCAGGCGACGGACTCAACAGCCCCGGCAGCGCTTCGAGCAGGGCAGCGTGATTCGATAAAATCTGGTCGAAAAACAGCAGGTACGCCTGCAATTGCTTCGCCTTCGCCCGCCGGGCAATCACCTCCGCCTCGCTCCCGGCAGCCGAAACACCCATCGGCCCCACGCCGTAGAGCGGCGGCAGGTCGTGCTGCACCGTGCGGAATGGCCCCAAATCCCGCCAAACGCCGAGCGGGATGGGCAGGTCGTGCGCCGCTCCCTCCAAATTTCTCCGGCGTTGCAAATCCTCGTTTTCCAGCGCCCGCAGCCGCTCGGCCACCTCGTCCGCATGGGAGTTGTAGCGGAAAATATCTTTGTAAAAACGCATGGGCGACTTGGGGGAGAGCAACGGAAACCTGCCTTTTTCGATGGGCAATGACCACAGCGCCCCAATCTCGCTGTCGTCGTCCGTCAGTTTCAGGTGGAATTTTGGGATGGCCACTACGCCCGGCACCTGCATGAGGATGCCGATGAGGTCGGAGGAGCGGAGGATGCGTTCGGCATCCGGCAGGGTCGATTTGTCCAACTCGTCCTCGTCAAAAAAACCGAAGCGTGGCACCTGCCCGTCGAAAATTTCATCGGTGGTTTTGCCTCGGTCCAGCAACTCCAGCAAGGAGTACCGATGCACCGGCGGCGTGAGGAAGCGCTGCACGTCGTACAAAATGCGGGCGTGAACCTCCTCGATGTCGGCGTTGGCGGCCAGCCGGATGTCGGCGCAAAT
>JACRAN010000260.1 GCA_016234735.1 Bacteroidota bacterium
ACACCAACAACGGAATGATGGCCACTGTCGTCAGCACATCTTCTTTCGAGAACAGGCCGATGCTGTAAAAAACCACCGAGAGCGCCAGCGGCAAAATCTTGCGGGTGTCGAGGTGGATGAGCAAGAGCCATGCGGCAATTGCAAAATTCAGGAATCCGAGCATCGTGTCCCGGCTTTTGATGTTGGCCACCACCTCCAAATGGATGGGGTGCAGCACGAACAAAAGCGTGGCGATGATGGGGATGGCCGGATGGACTTTGCGGAGCAGTTTCGACAAAAACAGGAAAAGGAAAAATGCCATCAGCCCGTAAAAAAGCAGGTTGAACACGTGGTTGACGGTGGCGTTCAGGCCCCAGACTTCAAACTCCAGCGCCAGCGTGGTCAGCGGCACGGGCCGGTACGCACGGGCGTTCATCGTCTCCTCGTACCCCTGGAAATAGCTGGTCGTCCAGATTTCATCCAAGCCCTTCACGCCCTGCTGCACGAAGCGGTTTTCCCTGACTACCGCATCGTCGTCATAGACAAAATCGTAGTTGTAGCTGGGGGCGTACACCCCAATGGCCAGCACCGCCATGCACCCGGCGATGATGAGTTTCCAGCGTTTTGTGAGCGCCTCGACGATGGGCGGATGAGGCTTTTTTGGCTTCGTTTGTTGCTGATTCACAACGGGTTGCAGCTTCTGGTTTTTGCGCTTCGACATGGTTGCTGTGCTATTTTTGAATGAATTTTTTCACGGCCTTCGCCACGTTTTGACCATCCATGGCGGCGGAGATGATGCCCCCCGCATACCCGGCACCTTCGCCCGCCGGAAACAGGCCGTCGATTTCTACGTGCATGTACGTTTCTTTGTTTCTTGGAATTTTCACAGGCGAACTCGTGCGGCTTTCGGTGGCGATGACGTTGGCTTCTTCGGTGAAATACCCCCGCATCTTTCGGCCAAATTCCGTCATGCCCCGGCGCAGTTTTTCATAAATAAATCCCGGCAAAAGTTGGTGCAGCGGTGCCGCAAAAACCCCCGGAATGTAGGACGTGCCGGGCAGGTCACGGGAGGTTTTTTTTGCCACAAAATCCGTCATGCGCTGCGCCGGGGCCTGCTGGCTGCCGTTGCCTGCGGCAAACATTTTTTGCTCCACCGATTTTTGAAACTCCAGCGAAACAAAAACGCCGTGTTTTTCAAACGCCCCGATGTCGTCCAGTTCCACCTGCACCACCGTCCCCGAATTGGCGTAGGCCGAGTCCCGCCTCGACATCGACATGCCGTTCAGCACGATTTCGCCGGGTGCGGTCGCTGCCGGAACGACCAGTCCGCCGGGGCACATGCAGAACGAAAACACGCCCCGGTCGCCCACCTGGCAGGCCAGCCGGTAGCTCGATGCGGGGAGGTTTTCGTCCCGAAACTCCTGTCCGTACTGGATTTTGTCGATGAGCGGCTGCGGATGCTCCACCCGCACACCGAGGGCAAACGGCTTGGCTTCGATGTAAATATTTCTTGAGCGGAGCAGGGCGTACACGTCCCTGGCCGAGTGGCCAGTGGCCAGGATGACTGCATCGGCCAGCCGCTCGGTCGCCTGGTTGATGACCACGCCCTTGATTTTTTTGTTTTCGAGGATAAAATCGGTGACTGCCGAGCCGAAATGCACCTCGCCGCCATGCTGCAAAATGGTTTCCCGGATGTTCGTCACGATTTGCGGCAGTTTGTTGGAGCCG
Organism: Bacteroidota bacterium; assembly: GCA_016234735.1. Classification (GTDB taxonomy): domain Bacteria; phylum Bacteroidota; class Bacteroidia; order Chitinophagales; family Saprospiraceae; genus UBA6168. The sequence goes on from JACRAN010000260.1 coordinate 1,708, forward strand.
ATGTGCGGGTGGGCATCGGTGAGGATTTCGGGCATGGCCCCATGCTCCACGAAGAGTTTCAGCGCCTTGTAAATGTCGCCCCGCTTGTGCGAGCGGGTGTAGAGTTTGCCATCGGAGTAGGTGCCCGCCCCGCCTTCGCCGAAGCAGTAGTTGGAGTGCGGGTTCACGAGGCCGAACTGTTGAACGTTGCGTAGGTCACGGCGGCGGGAGCGCACGTCCTTGCCCCGGTCAAACACGACGGGTTTGAGGCCGAGTTCAATCAGTTCCAACGCAGCGAAATAGCCCGCCGGGCCTGCCCCCACGACGATGACTTCCCGGCCTTCGCCGACATCTTTCAGGTTTGAGAGCAGGGCCGGTTCGCCCTCGGATTTTTCGCCGGAGAACACCTCGATTTTCATCAAAAACAGCGGAGTGCTTCCTCGTGCATCGATGGATTTTCGGAGTACCCGGACTTCGTCAATGGCCTTGAGGCTCAGATTGCAAACCTCCGCAGCCCGCCGTTTGATGGCCTGCTCGTCGGCGGCTTCCTTCGGCAGTAATTTTATTTCGATGATGCGACGCATGGTGCGTCAAAGGTAGGAGAGATGGGGAAATCTGGGAATTGAGAAATTTGAAATTCGGGCGGGTCAGTTTTTTTCGTCGGACAGCACTAATGTTTTTTCGTCCAGCGCCACGAATTTTTCCGGCACAAAAACTTTGACCGTAACGACTTCGCTGCAACTGCCGTTATTGGTTTTGATGGAATCCCGCTTTTTGTCGTGGCTGACCAAAGTCAATGCGGTGGCAGAAGTGTCGGTTTCAATGAAATACCGCTGGTCTTTTTCAACGAAATGGTTCAAAATGGAAGGGGAACCGTTGTACAATTCGATTCTCGTTTCCGTCATCACATTGCTCCCGGCCCAGGGAATGACGGTGAATATGCCCACCAAATCGAGCGAAATGGTAGTTCTGGTGCCGGTTTCAAAGGTCTGGTGGATGGTTTTCTCCAACTGCCCGAAGCAGGCGACAGACGAAAAAATCGATGCACCGAAAACAAAAAAATGCTTGTATTTCATTGAGAATCAATGTTTTAAAATGACACAGCGCAAAAATGCCTTTCATAAAAAAAGGGCATGACGTTCGTTAAACGTCCTACCCTCCGGTTTTGTTTTTTTCAGGGACTCAGTAGGGATCGGGTCATTTTTCGACCAGGCCGGTTGCTTCGTCGTTGCGTGTTTTCAAAGTGACATCTTTGGGGGCAAACACCGTGAAGCTGATTTGCTCGCCCAAAAGTCGGCCGCTGCTGAATTTAACCTGGCGGTCGAGACCAGGTGCGACGATGCAGTATTCGCCGTTTTCCTCTTTGGAATCCAGGTTGTACCTACCGGCGGTTACTAAAGATTTCAACATGGTTTCACTGCCATTTTGCAGGGTAATCGTCATCTGGATACGCATTTGAGTTTCATTCCAGGTAGTCACATTTACGCTGCCCTCAACGTCAAAGAAAACTTCGGTTTGTCCCTTGAGGTTGAAGGCTTTTACCAGTGTTTTTTCTGCATGTTGCGCCCGGATGGGAACAAAAGCAAGTAAGAGCGGGAGTGTTAGAGCGGTCATTCTGATTTTCATAAGACCTCCTTTTTTAGTTGCAGTCAATGTATGTGGATTTAGTTGTAAAGTCAAGTCTTCGACGCATTTTGGTTGTATGGGTTTAACGCTTTGCGAATGGCCAGCAATTTTTCCAGCAACGGCCTCAATTGGTCGAGCGGCAGCATGTTCGCCCCGTCGGAAAGCGCTTCGGAGGGCCGGGGGTGCGTTTCGATGAAAATCCCGTCGGCTCCGGCAGCGATTCCGGCACAGGCGATGGTTTCAATAAACGTCGGTCTTCCCCCTGAAATACCTGTGCCTTGGTTTGGTTGCTGCAACGAGTGTGTGCAATCCAGCACCACGGGCACCCCAAACGACCGCATGACGGGAATCCCCCTGAAATCCACCACCAAATCCTGGTAGCCGAAGGTGGTGCCCCGCTCTGTCAGCAGGATTTTCGGGTTGCCCGACTCCCTGACTTTTTC
>JACRAN010000261.1 GCA_016234735.1 Bacteroidota bacterium
GGAGACCGACCGCCGCCAGCTCGACATCCTGCAACAGCAGTTGGCGCAGCCCCACCGCCGCCTCGCCGGGAAGATTGCCCTGCCCAACCAGCACGGCTTCACCTTCGTGGAGGTACAGGCCATCCTCTACGTGGAAAGCGACGGCAGCTACTCGAAGATTTTCCTGCAAAACGGGGAAGTTTACCTTGTGACCAAAGCCATCGGCGAGGTGGAGGAAGTGCTGGAAGGCGAAGTGTTCTACCGGGCGCACCGGCAGTACGTCATCAACCTGAATTTCATCAGGGAGTACGTGCGGGGCGACGGCGGCTACGTGGTGATGCAGGACGGCAAAACCGTCTCCATCGCCCGGAACCGGAAGGACGAGTTTCAACAGTTGTTTTCGAGGTTGTGATGGTGCCTGCCTGATTTTGAAAATGCCTGATTGTAACGGATTGTAGTGATAGCGTCCCAGCGGGACGACATCTTTGTAGAATTGGCAGTTTTTTCATTGTCCGTTCCGTAGGAACGGCATCTTCCGAGCAAAATACCGTTCCTACGGAACGGGAAAACAGGTTTGAACGACGTTTCTACAAAGATTTCGTTCCTACGGAACGGGCATCACTACAATCCGTTACAGCCAGGAAAATGCAATTTTATCGTGGGCCTGTAAATTGAAAACAAGTGCCGCCCGAAAAAAACGAAGCCCTGCTGGAACATCCGGCAGGGCTTCGTTTTTTTCGGCAAATCTGTTTTATTCAATCACCAATTTCCTCGAAACACCGCCCGCTTTCAGCCAGTAAATGCCTGGCAACCAATCCGTTACGTCCATTTTAAGCATATCCTGGAATTCCGTTTCGGTCACCCGCTGGCCCAGTGAGTTGAACACCTGCAACTTCACCGGGAGCGCCGTGGCCACCTGCACCGTCACATTGCCGGAGGCAGGGTTGGGGAAGATTTCGAGCGCTGTTTTTTCTGCCACTTCACCCGATGCACTCGCCCCTTCGTTGTTGGCGTTGAACGTGTGCGCCTGAATCACGAAGTCTCCCGTGCCGTTGGGTACCCGTGCGTAGCCCTGGTCGGTTTCCTGGTCTCCGAAGTTGATTTCCTCCGCAATTTGAAGGTTGGGATTGAGCAGGTACAGCACCTCGCCGGAGGCCGAGAGTTTGAAGTTGGCGTGCAGCCCCGACTGGCTGCCGTCCTCGTCCGCCCAGACGATGAGGTAGCCGTTGCCATCAATGAAAGTGCCCTGCGGGAATTCCCACTTGGCCAAGTTGGTGTAGTTGTCCGAGAGGTACCAACCGCTGAGGTCGATGGTCGTGGAGGAGTTGTTGTAAAGTTCAATCCAGTCCTCGTACTCGCCGTCCTGGTCGGTTACGGAAGTCTGGTTGGAGGCCATGATTTCGTTGACAACTACCTCGCTGTCAACGAATTGCGTAACGCCCACCTGGTAGTAGAACACATCGTGTTCGGCACCCTTGGGCAGGTAGGTAGCCGTTTTCGGGGTGTTGTTGGCAATGGCTTCCACGTAAAAACGAACGGAGGTGCCGTTGCCGAAACCCGGAATTTCCGCACCAAAAATGCCGTCGTTGGCCGCCCCGTCGGCGTGTGCGCCGTCGTCGAACAGCTGCGTTTTTTCAAAACCGCCCACCAGCCCGGTGGCGTAGTACAGGTTCGCCCGGTTCACCCCTGCGGCCCCGGCCACCGCTGCCGTCACCGTTACCGGCTCGCCCGCATCGGGGGAGGCCCAGGCACCGTTGGCCGAGGCGTAGTCCACCGATGAAATCGTCAGGCCCTGCACGTTCACAGAGGCGTTGCTGGAGAGCAGGTTTCGGCGCTGCTGGAAGAGGCCTTTCAAGGCCGCTGTTTCCGATTGAAAATTGGCGTAAGTGTAAATTTTCTTCGTGTCGGAAGCCACGTAGGGGTCAATCATGTCCACATAATTGTCAATCAGGCTGTCGATGAGCGGTTGCTGCAAATCGTCCTGGATGATGGTGCGCAGGTGGGCTAAGTAGCGCTGGCGGATGGCGGGCACGGCCAGCAGGCGGTTCAGCAGCGGGTAATCGGTGTCGGTTTCGTTGTAAAACGGACTCCAGGTTGCATTCATGCCCTCCAAAACGCTGTTGCCGTCGTACTCCAGCGGAACCATGCGGCCCGTCTCCGGTTCCCAGTAGAGGTAGTAGTCCATGCCGCCCTTGTGGATGTAGCCGTCATCGTCGGCAAACGCATTTTCGGTCGCCAGGAACCACAGCGTCCGGTCGAGGTCGAGGTAGTTTTTGATGGTGTCTTCGAGGGAAGCGAGAGGCGTATTTTCCAGCTTGTTGCAGACGTTCACGAGGTCTTCCCAGGGGTTGGTTTTGTTGGCCTTTTTGAGGGTGTAATATTTTTTGTACTCGCTGGTGTCGGCAGTGCCGAGCCAGTTGAGCGAGCAGTATCCGGTGCCAAACGGCCCGCCCGTGCCGCCACCGCCAGGCCCGCCGCTGCCGATGGTTTTCAGTGCCCGCCAGCGGGTGCCGTCGTTGCTGAGGAACCACTCCTTGAGGTAGCTCCCGTCGAGCGCCTGCACGTTGGGGTACGGGCCCCAGTACTCGCCGTTGATGTAAAGTTGCACGTAGTTGCCCTTGAGCGAGGTCGTATGGTAGCGGCTCAGGTGCAGGTAGAGTATCTCCCGCAGGAAGGAGGGGTCCTGGAAGCAGTTGTTCAGGTTCAGCGTCTCGTAGCCGTCGATGTCCTGGCCGGGGTCGGCCCAGTCGAGCGTGATGTTGAACGATTTTTTCTGCGAGTTTTGGGTTTGCTGGTAGGAGGTCTGGCCCTTGAAACGCACCCCCACCTCGCTTTCCAGCGTGTCGCCGTTGAGAATCATCACCGCACCGAGGTCGGTGCCGGTTTGATAGTTGGTGGTGAGCAGGCTCCAGTAGTTCGGTTCGTCGAACAGCAGTTCGATGGTGTGGATGGCCGACTCGTCGTAGAAGCCCGTCGCTGGAAGGGCACCTGTGATGAGGTGTTTGCCGTCAGCAGAAAAGTGCATCTCGCCGGGCAGGTTTTGCGCAGCTGTTTTTCCGAAGGAAAAAAACAGCAAAAGCAATGGAAGTGTGGTCGTAGAAATTCCTTTCATGAAATTAAGCGTTAAAAATGAGCGAAAAAAACGAGCGAGCGACCAACTGCCGCCCGCTCATTTTTTAGTAAATGCAAGTTATCACCAGAAAATCAATTTCCGCTATCAAACAGCACATTGCCGTCGGCATCGAAGAGGATTTTCACATCATTTGACAGCCGGACGATGTAATTCCCGTTGTTTTTCACGCAGCCACGCTCCACGGTTTCGCCGGGATAGTTGGCAGCGATGTAGTCCTGAGCGGCCTGTGGCAGGTCATCGAACGTGATGGGTGCGTTGCAGTGGTGGTGATGCGGGCCACCGGGAGGCGTACCGTCACACTCCTTGATGAAGGTGCCGTCCGGTGCGAAAAGCAGCACCACGCCGTTGGAGAGTTCGACCCCGAATTTACCACTGGGTTTCACCACCACCACCGTCACCGTTTCAGTGGCGTAGTTGGCAGCGATGTAGTCGGTAACAGCCGTTGGCAGGTCGTCCACACTGATGGGGTCACCGGCGGTGCAGCCTCCGTTCGGGCCGTGTGGGCCGTCGCCGGGGCCATGATGCCCGCCGTGATGTCCGCCGTGATGCCCACCGCCGCCGTTCGGGCCGTCAAATTCGCCGCACAGGTGAAAAAATTCGCCCTCGGCATTGAACAGCAGGATGGTCCCGTCGGAGAGTTCGACGGCAAAACCGCCGTTCGGTTTCGTCACCACCGTCTGGATGGTCGCATCTGGGTAATTCGCCGTGGCGTAGTCCACCGCTGCTTGCGGCAGGTTGGATGCATCGACCGTGTCGCCCCTCATGCAGCGGAAAATGCCGCCCCGGGCACCCGCACCGAGGCACCTGCCGTTCTCGCGGAAGTACAGGTTCTGGCCGTCTTCGAGTTCCACCTCGTAGCCGAGGCTGCGCACCCGCCAGGCCGACTCGATGTCAACGGGCGTGAACGACATGCTCACGTAATCCTGCACCTCGTCCGGCAGTTCGCTGACGCTGACCGCCTGCTTGTCGGTGGAGCTGGCGATGGCGTTCATCAGGTCGGTGGCCGACTCGGTGGTGGATTCTTTCTGGCAGGCAAAAGCCAGCACTGTGATGCCCAATGCGAGCATCCCGAAAATGAAATTTCTCATGTTGAATAAATTTTTTTTGGTTAGAAAATCTGAAAAGTAATGCGGTAGAATTTTGCGATAGCGAGCGTTTTTATTTAAAACAATTTTTGTTTTGATGGCTGTTGATTAGGTGAAACCTGCCCCCGAAAGGTTGCACCGTTTCCCATTTTTTTTCAAAAAGTGTACATCAGGCCCACGTTCAGCCCTGCCGAAAACTGCGACGACTCGATGAACGGGTTGTTGTGCAGGCTGGTCAGCGAGCCGACAACGGCAGGCTCCAGCCGCAGGCTCAACGAC
>JACRAN010000256.1 GCA_016234735.1 Bacteroidota bacterium
ACGGGGCTTTTTACACAACCCCTACAAGTTGGAAATTTCGGGGAGGCGGGCAAATTTTTGGAAATCCAAATCTTCAACCTGTTTTTTTGACACGGTGGCACGGGGTCTGATTTTTTCCCTGTGGCACTGATTCACGTGGCAGAGATTTGACCTAAAAGTTTGCCCACAACCCTAAATTTTTATCTTTGCCGAATGACCAATCCAACTTTCAACATGAAAAAAATCATTCTCGTCGCCCTCGTCGTTTCATCCCTCATCCCTCAACCCTCATCCCTGTTTTCGCAGGAAACCTTTCCCCGCAACGGGGTGGCCGACCACCGGGACGGTTTGTACGCCTTCACCAACGCCACGATTTTCAAAAGCTGGAATGAAAAACTGGAAAACGCCACGCTCGTCATCCGCAAGGGCAAGGTGGAGGCTATCGGGCAGGGCATTGCCGTGCCATCGGGTGCCGTCGTCATCGACGCTGTCGGGAAGACGATTTACCCCTCCTTCATCGACCTGTACACCGACTACGGGATGCCCGAAAAACCAGCCGCACCGCCAGGTGGCGGCTTCGGTGGACGGAGCCAGCACCTCTCCGACAAGGAGGGCGCTTTCTCGTGGAACGAAGCCTTGAAGCCTGAGTATCAGGCATTTGAGAATTTCAAGACGAATGAAAAAGCCGCCGACGAACTGCGCAAAATCGGATTCGGCACCGTGCTGTCGCACAACATGGACGGCATCGACCGGGGCACGTCCGTGTTAGTGACCTTGAGCGACGTGAACGAACACGAGGTCATCGTGAAGGAGCGGGTCGGGCATCACCTGTCGTTCCGCAAGGGCAACTCCTCGCAGAGCTACCCCGGTTCGCTGATGGGGGCCATTGCGCTGCTGCGCCAGACCTACTACGACGGCCAGTGGTACAAAAACGGAGGCCGTCAGGAGGAGGTGAACCTGTCGCTGGATGCCTGGAACCAGACGCTCGGATTGCAGCAGGTGTTCGAGGTGGGCGACAAGTTGGAAGCGCTGCGGGCGGTTCGCTTGGGCAAGGAATTCGGCGTGGACTACGTGCTGAAAGGCAACGGCGACGAGTACCAGCGGCTCGATGAAATCAAGGCAACCGGCTCGCCGTTCATCCTCCCGGTAAACTTCCCGGCGGCCTTCGACGTGGAGGACCCCTACGATGCCTTGCAGGTGACGCTCACGCAAATGAAAAACTGGGAACTGGCACCGACCAACCCAGGTCGCTTCGCCACGGCGGGCATTCCGTTTGCGCTGACCACCAATGGTTTGCAAAAAAAAGAGGAGTTCATGGCCAACCTCCGCAAGGCCGTCGAAAACGGCCTGCCCGAAGCGGAAGCGCTCAAGTCGCTCACCTGGACACCCGCCGGACTCGCCAATGCGCTGAACGAAACCGGCACGTTGGACAAGGGGAAACTCGCTAATTTCATCATCACCAACGGGAATGTTTTTGAGGAAAAAACGAAGATTTACCACAACTGGGTGAAGGGCAAACCATTCGTTTTCAAGAACTTAGAATCGCCCGAACTCGCAGGAAGCTACACGCTGACCATTGGCAACATGGCGCAAAAAATGGATGTCACCGAGTCGGGCGACGGTTTTGAAATGAACATCGTGACCGATGACACCGTGAAAACCAAGGTCAGCCACAAACTCAACAACGGGCGCATCACGCTCACGTTCAAGCCGAAAGGCAGCGAGCAAACGACCCGACTGAGCGGCACGTTCACCGAAACAAACTGGAACGGCACTGGCCAGGAGGGCGATGGCAACTGGGTGAACTGGAGCGCCAACCGCACGGGCGATGTTTCCCCCGAAAAAAAGCCGGACGAGAAAAAACCGGACGAGAAAAAACCGCTGACCTTCGGCAATGTCACCTACCCATTCACGGCGTTCGGTTGGACGGAGCGGCCCAAACCGGGGACTTTTTTGCTGAAAAATGCGACGGTCTGGACCTGCGAGAAGGACGGCATTTTGCAAAACACCGACGTGCTGATCCAGAACGGTAAAATCGCCAAAATCGGCAGGGGACTCAGCCAGGCCGGAGCGGTTGAGGTGGATGCCACGGGCAGGCACGTGACTCCCGGTATCATCGACGAGCACTCGCACATCGCCATCAGCCGGGGCGTGAACGAAGGCGCACAAGCCAGCAGCGCCGAGGTGCGCATCGGCGACGTGGTGGACTGCGAGGACATCGACATTTACCGCCAACTCGCCGGTGGTGTCACCTGCTCTCAACTCCTGCACGGCTCCGCCAACCCCATCGGCGGGCAAAGCGCCGTCATCAAGCTGCGCTGGGGTTTTGCGCCGGAGGAAATGAAAAACGAGGATGCCAAGCCGTTCATCAAGTTTGCCCTCGGCGAAAACGTGAAGCGCTCCGGGAGTACCCAAAACGACCGCTTCCCCGACAGCCGCATGGGCGTGGAGCAGGTTTACGAAGATTATTTCAGCGAGGCCAAGCGGTACAGTACCATGAAAAATTCCGGCAAACTGTACCGTCGGGACCTCGAATTAGATGCGCTGCTCGAAATCCTCGAAAAAAAGCGCTACATCACCTGCCACAGTTACGTGCAGAGCGAAATCAACATGCTGATGGAACTCGGCGACCGCATGGGCTTCAAGGTGAACACCTTCACGCACATCCTCGAAGGCTACAAGGTGGCTGATAAAATGAAAGCCCACGGCGCAGGTGCCAGCAGCTTCGCTGACTGGTGGGCGTACAAGTACGAGGTGTGGGAAGCCATCCCGTACAACGGAGCCATCATGCACGAGCAGGGCGTGACCGTCGCCTTCAATTCCGACGATGCCGAAATGGCCCGCCGCCTCAACCAGGAAGCGGCCAAAGCCGTCCGGTTCGGTGGCGTGAAGGAGGAGGAGGCGCTGAAATTCGTGACGCTGGACCCCGCCAAACTCCTGCACATCGACGACCAGACGGGCAGCCTGAAACCCGGCAAGGATGCCGACGTGGTGCTGTGGAGCGACCACCCGCTTTCCGTGTATGCCCATGCGGACATGACCTTCGTGGACGGCATCAAATTTTTCGACCGGCAGGAGGATGTGAAGCTGCAAGCCGAGGTGGACACCGAGCGCAACCGCCTGATTCAGAAGATGTTGGCGGTGAAAAAAGACGGCGGCGACACGCAGCGGCCTTCCGGTCGGCGGCGGGGGCATTATCATTGCGATTCGGAGGAGGATGAGGGGAATTGAATTTACGATTTACGAATGACGATTTACGATTCTCAAGGCAATCCTAAATCGTCATTCGTAAATCGTAAATACCGTCATTTCTTGTCCTGCACTACCTCGCCTAACTTCGACACCCCGTTTTCATTGAACGCCTCCACAGCAAACCAATACCCCACCCCCACGTTCAGCGCCCGCAGTTCCAGCGTGGTGGGCTGGTCGGCCCAGATTTGATAGCATTGGTACAGCTTCTCCGGGCCGATGCCCCAGCGGATGTTGTAGCCGACAGCGCCGGGCACGGCATCCCAGGTGAGGGTGGCATCCCGCTCGTCGGTGTGGCGTTTTACCCTTAAATTTTGCGGTGAAGAAGGCGGCTGACCGAAGCCCTTGCCGAAGATGCGGATGTCACTGACGGCGAGGTTGGGCGTGGGTACATGCACGTTTTCAAACCTGATGTAGCGGGTGCGCACGGCCTTCGGCAACTCGATGTAGGCATTCGGGCGGTTGCGTTTTTCTTTCGACCAGTCGGCGAGCAACTCCCAGTGCTGGCCGTCTTTGGAGTGGTAAAATCTGAACTGGAGGTACACCGTGCTGTCGTTTTTGAAGATGTCGCTCTGGTAGTCCGTGTAGTTGATTTGCAGCGCCCGTACCTCCTGTTCCTTCTCCAAATCGATGGTGGCCCACTGGCCAGGTTGGTTGGTGCCAGCGACCCAGAAGCTGCGGACGTTCTCGTCAGTGAGGTGGTTGGCGACAAATTCGTTGCGTTCGCTGCTCGCAGTGCAGGGTTTTTTGTACGACAGCAACATCCAGCCGGTGAACAGTTCGTCCGGGCTTTGCCATTTTTTGGTGGGCAGGTAGTGCGGGAAATCGCCGAAGCGCCCACTGGCGAACAACTGCCCGTCTGCATCGAAGCCCGCCGGGAACATGTTCATGCGCCGCTCGAAGTTCCAATTGACCGCCACCCACGGCGTACCGGTGTTCCAGTAGTTGCCGTAATTGTCCTGAAACGTATTGCCATGCCCGCAGCCGACCATGAAGCCGCCAGGTTTGTACGCAAACGGGTTGTACGGCGCATATTGGAACGGCCCCAGCGGGTTGTCGGCGACATACACCCCGTTGGCATACACGTTGAACTCCGTGCCGGGAGCGCCGTATTGCAGGTAGTATTTGCCGTTGTGCTTGTTCATCCAGGCACCTTCCATGAACGGGCCGATGCGGTCGTCGTGGTTTGGGCCGAAGCGCTCCCAGCCATGTTCCTTCGGGTGCAGGAAAAACATTTCCTTCGACGTGCCGACGTAGGTCAGCCGCTTGTTTTTGTCCAACTCGATGCCGTAAATCGGGAACACGTTCGAGGAGCCGTAGTACATGTACCAGCGGTCCAAGTCTTCATCGTAAAAAATAGTGGGGTCCCAGGGGCCGAGGCCACCCGGCAGGCGGGGCATCAGGCGGTTGAAAAACTCCAGCTTGCCGGTCTCCGGTTTCGTCGAGTAAAAAATGGGGCGCAGCTCGAACGTACTTTGGAACAGGAACATCGTATCCCGCACACTGAGCGCCGCCGGGGCGCAGATGTCCTCCATCGGCCACATGCTGGGGGTGATGAACTGCCAGTCAATCAGGTTTTTCGAGCGCCAGTAGCCGCCGGAGATGGTGGCAAACAGGTAGTATTCGCCCTTGTGCGGCACGATGACCGGGTCGGCAGCGGAGCGGTAGCTGATGTTTTCGTTGAGTTGCTCGAAATTGTAGCGGTAGTCGAGGTCGATGGGGTTGCAGAAGGTGGTTTGCGCCGGGTTTTGCGCAGCAGCTTTGACAAAAAGAAACGCCAGAACGAGACAGATGCCTTGTTTTTTCATTAGCTTGTTTTTTTCGTAAAGAAAAAGCGTTGGACGCTTAGATTTGACAAAATTATAAAATTCGTGGGGGGTGATTGGAAAACGGATGAAACGGATTCAGCGGTTTTCCAATCCTATCTCATTACGCCACGCAGATTTTCAAAACAACAACGATGAAGCACCGCCACCTTCTCACACTTTCAAGTGCCATCCTGCTCCTTGTTTTCAGTTGCAAAAAAGACAAACCCGACTACTCCCAATGGCCGGAATACCTCGGCGGGCCTGGCCGCAACCACTACTCTTCCCTGTCGCAAATCACACCCGAAAACGTGGGCAAACTGAAGGTCGCCTGGACGTATTCAGCGCCCGATAGCGGACAGATGCAGATGAGTCCCATCATCGTGGACGGTGTGTTGTTCGGCGTGACGGCGGCGGTGCAGGCATTTGCGCTGGATGCTGCAACGGGGAAGGAAATCTGGCGGTTTGGCGACCCGATGAAGACTTGGTACAGCGCGAGCCGGGGCGTGGCGTACTGGTCGAACGGCGAAGACCGGCGCATCCTGTTTACCGCAGGGCCGAGTTTGTTTGCGCTGGATGCCCAAACTGGGAGGCCCATCGAGAACTTTGGTGACCATGGGAAAGTCGATTTGCACACGGGCCTGCCCGACATTGCCCAAAACAAATTCATCATCTCCACCACGCCGGGAACCATCTTTGAAAACCTCATCATCATGCCGCTTCGCCTCTCCGAAGGCCCCGATGCCGCTCCGGGCGACATCCGGGCGTTCGATGTGGTGACGGGGACGCTGGCGTGGACGTTTCACACCATTCCGTATCCGCACGAGCCGGGCTACGATACCTGGGAAAACCGAGATGCCTGGAAAAACAACGAGGTCGGCGCTGCCAACAATTGGGCGGGCATGGCCATTGACCGGGAACTTGGCATTGTGTACGTGCCGACGGGGTCGGCGGCACCGGATTTTTACGGAGGAAAAAGAAAAGGCAAAAACTTCTACTCCGACTGCCTACTGGCGCTGAATGCCCGCACGGGCAAAAAGATTTGGCATTTCCAATTTACGCACCACGACCTCTGGGACAGGGATCCGCCTGCGCCGCCGAATTTAATCACCGTCCATCGTTTTGGCCGGGAGATAAAAGCCGTGGCGCAAGTTACCAAACAGGGTTACGTCTTCGTGTTTGACCGAACCAACGGCCAGTCGCTGTACAAAATCAACGAAGTGCAAATGCCCGGGTCGAACCTGGCGGGCGAAACGGCCTGGGAGACGCAGCCGATACCGGAAAAGCCGAAGCCGTTCGCCCGGCTGTCGAGCGAATTGACCGAAAACGACCTCAGCCCCTACGCCGAAAACCGGGAGGAACTGCTGCAAACCTTCCGGCAATCGGACAAACGACTGTTTGCGCCGCCGAGTTTGGAGGGCGTGTTTTTGCTGCCCGGCTACGACGGCGGGGCGGAATGGGGCGGCGCTGCCGCCGACCCGGAGGATGGCATTTTGTACGTCAATGCCAACGAAATGGCGTGGATACTGAAAATGGAAGCGGCGGAAAGCGGAGCGGCAACACAGGCGTTGCCGCCCGGCCAACTGGCTTACCAGATGTGGTGTTCGAGTTGCCACAAAAACGACCGCACGGGCAATGTCGTCAGCGGTTATGCTTCTTTGGTCCAAATTTCCACCAAACGTACGAGGGAGGAGGTGGCCACACTCATCAGCGGCGGCAAGGGCATGATGCCCGGCTTCCCCCAGATTTCGCCGGAGGAAAAAAAGGCGGTGGTGGCGTTCCTGTTTGGAGAGGAGAAAAAAGAAGTTGGCGCTGTCGCAAATACCGCTGCCCTGCCCGACCTACCGTACAAACATGCCGGGTACAACAAATTCTTGGATAGCAAAGGCTTGCCGGGAATCGCTCCGCCCTGGGGCACGCTCAACGCCATTGATTTGAACACCGGCGAATACGTCTGGAAAGTGACGCTCGGCGACACGGATTCCCTGCGGCAAAAAGGCCATCCGCCCACCGGCTGCGAAAGCTACGGCGGCCCCGTCGTCACCGCCAGCGGCCTGCTGTTCATCGCCGCCACCAAGGACGGGAAGTTTCGGGCCTTCGACAAAAAAACCGGCCACCTGCTGTGGGAAACCACGCTCCCGGCGGCTTCGTTCGCCACGCCTGCCACGTATGAAATCAACGGGAAACAATACATCGCCCTGGCCTGCGGCGGCGAGAAGTTGGGAACACCGAAAGGGAACCAGGTGATTGCGTTTGCGCTTGAATGAGGGTTTGGGTGTTTGAGGGTTTGAGGAGCAATGACAAACGGCTGCAAACAAGCAGACAAACCAAAGAAAAAACGTTCCCCTCCGGTTTATCCGCTGCATCCGTGTTCTCATCCCATTCCACTGAGCAGATGCCGCCTTCATCCGTTGTATTTTGTGTCGGGGATGAATCCCAAACCGGTTATAAAACAAACAACAACAGCATGAACAACCTATTCAGAGGGCTATTGGCAGGCGCAGGTGCCACAAAATGGGGCGGCGCACCGTTCTCGTTTTCGTGCTGATATGGGTTCTGTTCGGCACCTGCAATTAGGCTCCAGCCGATTTTTTCGCATGGCTCAAAGGGGAAGATACGGGAACTCGAACGCGACAATAATCCAAAACAGCCTCAAAACACCCCTTTTCTGTCAAACATGTTAAATAATCCAAAAATAAACAGGCGGGGATTAGGAATGCCGGATAAAAAAGGCTTACCTTTGTGGCGTTAATTTTGAGTGGCTTCTTGTTTGGCAAGCAATTTTAACGGAAAGTTGTTTTTCATTAGTTCTGCAAGCAAAGTCTTCTTACGACAGTTTTCTGCCTTCAGTCTTCTTCTTGCTCACTTGTCCAGCTTCGTTTCCTCGTTTTATTCCTGCTTTACATTGAGTTTCTCATGTTTTTTCCTTATTTCAATTTTCTTTAATGAATATTTTTGCAGCAAAACTGAGTTTCGACACTCAGTCGGACGACCTTCGGGAAGCGTTCGAAGAATTTGGCGAAGTTAGCTCCGCCAGCGTAATCACTGACAAATTCACAGGCAAATCCAAAGGGTTTGGCTTCGTGGAAATGCCCAACGACGAAGAAGCCCGCAAAGCTATCGCTGAGTTAAACGACAGCGAGCTTGACGGCAGGACCATCGTTGTGAAAAAAGCTGAACCCCGGGAAGACCGTGGTGGCAGCGGCGGCGGCGGCGGTCGCTCCAACTACGGAGGCGGCGGCGGCGGCGGATACAACCGTGGCGGCGGCGGCGGTGGCCGTTATTAATTCAAGCTATTGATGTAATCCGGCTTCGACCGGAGTTCACAAGATATTTTGAAGAGAAATCAGCCCTGGGCGTAAAACCCCGGGGCTGTTTTTGTTTCCGGGCTATCCTCCTTGGATGGGGCGTGATTGGAACACACGCCAACCTTACTTCGAGAACAAATCCCAAAAGCCAATGCGCCAGGGTTTCCACAGCCAGGGCACCAGCCGATAGTGTTCTTTCACCTGGTGCTCCTTCCTGAAAAAAACCACGCCGAAGAAAAACAGGTCGATGGTCAGCGTCACTTTCGGGTGGTTTTTGATGGAATCCCAGGCTTCCTCCATCCCCGCCGACCAGTGGATGTCATCGAACACAAAAACGCTTTGTTCGTGCGCTTGGGCGAGGCATTGCCCGAAATATTGCAGCGTCGGTTCCATGCGGTGGTTGCCGTCCACGAAGAGGTAATCCAATTTCTCCAGCTCCTTCAATGCCACCGGCAACATCTCCTCAAAGCGTCCTTGCAGCAGCCGCACGTTTTTTACTTTCAGGATTTCGAGGTTTTTAAGGGCATAGCGAGCCACGTTCGGGCATCCTTCGATGGTCATGAACTTAGCATCAAGAGAAGCCGATGCCTGGTAAGCCGTGGAAATGGCGAGGGAAGTACCCAGTTCGAGCATCGTTTTGGGCTTGTAATGCCCCACGATTCGGAACAAATACTGGCAGGCAAAGGGCGGGTTGGCCGAGTAACGTACCAAGCTGCTGAGGCTGCGTTCTTTGTTGCCCGATATCTGCGAGCCTGCCCCGAAATCAGTGATGGGTATTTTGGTTGGGTCATTACGGAGGAAATCCCGCAAGTCTTCCACCTCGGAGAAAGCATAAAACCAGCGGTCGTCCTCCAGCACCGCCTCGGTGAAGCTGAAAACGAAAGGCGAGTGGACGTTGTACCTCGTTTTTGCCCGCAGGTAGAATTTCAGGAACCGGAAAAACAATCGGAGTCGTTGCAAAGTAGGCCGTTTTGAGTACGGCGGCAAAATAGGGGAAAGTTTGATTGGGAAGTAAATTCTGTTGCCAATTGGCTCGATTGCATGTTTTTAAAAAGAAATACCGGGCATTGGGTGACCTTGAAGCAAAGCCTTTTTTCACCCAAATTCCCGGTATCCTAGCATTAAAATTTCCCCTTTCTTAAACTATTTGCCCTATTTATCAAGCATAATTTTATGCGTTCGTACCACGCCGCCACTTTGCGCAGCAATGAGGTAAATCCCTTTCGGCAAATACGACAAGTCGAGTTGAACCTGCTCATTTGCAGCAGCTTCTGTGGTCAAAACGGTGTTCCCAAGCAGGTTGACCACCCGGTATTCCACTTGTTCCGAATCGCCCGAAAGCGACACCGTTAACAGGCCGTCGGATGGGTTCGGGTATGCCTGAAGCACGGCCTGTGAATTGCCACCAGTTGTGATGTTCAAGCTGCCACCGTTTCCGGTCCCAATATTCGGTGCAGTAGTAAAATTGACCTTAGGCGACCAGGCACTGGTTTGGGTCCCACAGAGGCTCCTGACTTTCCATTTGTAGTTCCTGCCGGGAAGCAGTCCGGTCACGGTGTAGGTGGTGGCGGTGGCGGGCAAATTGACGGTGAGGTTGAGGGGTATCGGATTGCCAGACCCGTTCTCGATGTTCACCCGGTAGCCGGAAACACCAGGCACTGCGTTCCAACTGAGCGTTGCCGAGTTGGCAGTGATGCCGGAAGTAGCCATTCCGCCGGGGGTGCTGCAAGCTCCGGTGCCGCCGCCGACGCTGGAGTTGAAAGTTTTCCATTCCGTCCAGGAGGATTTGCTGCCGCCCATGCATCTTGCCCTGACTTTGAACTTGTAGTTCAGGTTGGGCAGCAGGCCGATGACAGTGTAGGAAGTCGTGGTGACGTTGGTCACTACTTTGAAGAAGTTCGGGTTGCCGGAGGCATTTTCCACTTCCACGTTGTAGGAAACCGCACCGGCCACCGCACCCCACGAAAGGAGTGCGGTGGTGCCGGTCTGATTGTTGGCGGCGAGGCCGCCCGGTGTGTTGCAGGCTGCACAGATTCCATCCGGTCGGGCCGTTTTGTCTGCGGTGTTGTTGGCAAAAACTGCGCTGAACCCTGCCAGCATGAAGAAGGTAGTGATGAGAAAAGTTTTCATAACTTTAAATTGAATTGTGAAAAATATGGTTTGAAAAAATGTCCTTGTGCTGGTTGATGGGACAATGTTAGGTCGGGCGGAAAGCCTTCACAAAAAAATAGAAGTGAACCGGAAGAAATGAAAACTGAACGGGCACAGGAGCGGTGCCGAGTTTTTAACGGGGCATTAACGGGGCTTTCATTCCTACGGAAAATATCGGAGAGTTGGCCGCCGTTTTAGGCGCATTCATTCTGCCACAGTGCCTCGGAGAAACGGAGTTTTGAAATTCAAAAACACAGTGTCCCTGAGTCTCCGTGGCAAACAAAATCAACTAAACATGAAAAATCCGGTTTTGCCTGTCCTGCTGGTGTTCTCCACTACCCTGCTCTCCGGTCAATCTTACCTGACTTCCGGTGGCATCCGCCTCGGCACCGACTGGGGCCTGACGTTGCAGCAGCGTGTGCTGGAACATGTGACGGTGGAGGGCATCCTGCAATCCAGTTTCCAACGGGAAGAATTCATGGTGACGGGCCTTGCCGAGCGGCACTACCCGGTAGTTTTCAAAGGGCTGAACCTCTACTTCGGCGGTGGCCTCCACAAGGGCTGGAACAACCAACCCGCCAATTTCGAGAACCCCGACGGCGTGGAAGACCCGTTCGGCGTGACCTTCATCGGCGGTGCTGAACTGTCGCTGGGCCGCATCAACATTTCCTACGACTACAAGCCCGCCGTCAACCTCTCCGGCGGCGACCGCACGTTTTACATGCAAACCGGCCTCTCTGTCCGTTACGTGCTCATCAGCAACAAGGATTTGAAGAAAAGGGAAAAAGAACGCCGCCGGGAACAGCGGCGGGAGAAGCTGAGGTTTTGGAACAGGGGTGAGGGGTGAGGGATGAGGGATGAATTTCTTCTCAAAAAAAACGCCTCGCAAAGTTCAACTCTGCGAGGCGTTTTTCATTCCTCATCCCTCGTTCCTCATCCCTAAAAAACCTCCCTGCCATCTTTGGCGAAGGTCATCACGGTTTTGTAGCCAAAATCATTGGCTGCCCTCGCCTCGTCTGCGGAGCCTTGTTTTACCACGTAGTTTTCGCCTTCCAGCACCACGTAGAGGTAATCCCCGGCACCGGCCCACCAGCCGCCAACGGCGGAGAGGGCGTTCGCAGGCATCTGGTATTGCTCGTACGCATCTTTCCCCAACGTTTCACAATTGAGGATGTCGGCCACTTTCACCTGACTGTTGCCGAGTTGCAGGAAAACCTCGTGGCGGGGCGCATCGGCATCCGTGTTTGGTTCTTCCGAAGGCTTGCAGATGAGTTGAATCGTCGCCGGGTCGAGTGCGGCAGTGGTTTCCGACGTGGTCTGCTCCTGCCCTTCCGGTTTGTCGGATTTGCAAGCAATGAAAAATGCCGTGAAAACGAGGCTTGCCAGCAGTATTTTTTTCATAAAAAGCGATTTTGTTTTTTGGAAATCGTGACTCCCAATCACAAATCTCCAATCTCCAATCACAATTTTACTCCCGCACCAACTCAAAATCCGTCCGGCGGTTTTTGGCCTTGCCTTCCTCGTTGGTGTTGGGAGCCACCGGGTTGTCGGGGCCGTTGCCGATGACGATGAATCGGTTGGCCGGCATCCCGTGTTCCTTCACGAGGTAGTCCCGCACGGCCTCGGCTCTTTTTTGGGAGAGGGCGACGTTGCTCGCTTTTTTGCCCACGTCGTCGGTGTTGCCCTCGATGCGGATGCGGGCATTGGCAAATGCCTTGGCGATTTCCACGAACTCCTTGTCGATGATGTACTTGGCGTTTTCATCCAACTGGAACTCGCCGGAGCGGAAGTTGATGCTCACCCGTTTGGTGGCGATGGCTTCTTTTTCAGCACCCTCCTGGCCTGTCACTTTGGTAAATGTTTTCTGTGCTTCGGCGGCATGTTCAGCGCCGTTGAGGGTGGTGTTTTTCACGGCGTAGGAGTTCGAGATTTCCCGCCAGGTGGGTGCCCGGCCAGTGATGTAGCCGAGGTCGGCATACACCTGCGACATGCGCCCGTAGAGGCGGTCGCCGGTCACGCCGTTGTAATCGGCGTTCATCCCGAAGAAATTCTGGTTGTCGCCATGTGTGCAGAGGCGCACGTTGTCGATGGCTTTCACCGCCCATTCTTCGCTCACGCCCTCAAAGTTTTCGGATAAAATTTTGGCGGCCTTGCGCTTGCTGGCGGCGTTGGAATTGATTTCGGCAGCGCCTTTCATCCAGCCTTCGTAAAGTTGTTGCAGACGCTGCTGGTTCTTGTCGGCCCATTCTTTTTTGGCGATGAACACGTCGGCGATGATGTTGGAGGCCGACTTCGTGCTTTCGAGAACCCTCGAACCGGCCACTGCTGCCAGACAGGCATCATCGTCAGGACTCCACACCACGGCAGCATCCACCTGCTGCGCTTTGAAAGCTTCAGCAGCGTCGATGGCGCTGGCCTGTTTCACCAACTGCACATCTTTTTCGGTCATGCCGCCCGCTTCGAGCAGCCAGAGCAGGAAGGAGTGCGACGGCGTGAGTTCCGCCACGGCGATTTTTTTGCCTTTCAAATCGGCCACCGAGTTGATGCCCCGGCGCACCACGATGGCATCGCCACCCCTCGACCAGTCGGCCTGCAACACCACCTGCGGCTGATAATCAGCCATTTCGCCCGCCTCGGTCGGGAAGGCATCGATGGTGGCCCAAAGCAGGTCCACATCGCCCCGCTTGAAGGCATCCCGGCTGGCTACAAAGTCGTCGAGGACCTTGAACTCCACCTGGAAGCCATAATCTTTGTAGAAACGGGAGTTGGTGTTGGCTTTGAAACCTTCGTTGAAATATTGCCCACCGGCGTAGCCGCCCCATGTCACCACGCCGATTTTGACGGCATCGGAAGGTGCATCGCTGCCGGAGTCGGGGGTGGTTGTCCCGCTGTCGGCCTGTTTTTTCAGGCCCTTGCCAGCCTCGGTGTTGTTCAAAAGCCAACGTCCGCCGAGCACCACGGCTGCCACGATGAGCAGCGTGATCATGAGTTTTGAGAATGGAGTGAGTCTTGCCATGATATTTGGTGAATTGAAAATTGAAAATTGAAAATTGAAAATGCTTCGTCTTGCAATTCTCAATTTTCAATTCTCAATTTTCCATTAGAAAAGGTTATTCAAAAAAGTTATCGTACTGGTTCCGGTGCCCGACCCTCTCCAGCGTTTTCATCGGTGCGCTGAGGTCGAGCACTTCGTTGTCGTCGTTCGCTTTGCTGATGAGGGTTTGTTTTTCGTCGCCCAGCAGTTTGGAGAAAGATTCCTGCTCCCATTTTTCGAGCATTTCCAGCCCTTCCTGCTCGAACACGCCGTTTTGCAGGTCGATGCTGTTCATGAAACTGGAGGACACTTCCATGAAACGCTCCATCTCGCCCACTTTTTGGCTCACGTCGTCGGCCACGGCTTCCAGCGCTTCGTCGAACATCGCCCGCTTGTCCTTGTCGCCCTGGATGACGCTCATGGCGGAGCGCATGGCAGAGTTGGAGGCGTGGATGGCCTTGCGTTCCTGCTCTTTCAGTTCCACCTGGTCTTTGATGTCTTCCATCAGCACCTCCGAGTTTTCGTACATGCGCTTGAGTACCCGGTACAGCACTTCCATTTTGTTGTACAACTCGTCGAGGCGCAGGTTCGACTCCTGCAAGCGGCCCGCCTTGCGGGATTTCAGCACCATCATCGCCTGGTTGTTCTGGTCTTTGGCCTGGCTGGCGAGTTGGAGGTTGCTCTGGATTTCCTTCTGGTTGTTCACGATGATTTCCTTCAACTGGTGCATCTGCCCACGCAACTTGTTCATCTGCTTGTTCATGTTCCGAAGGTTGTCCTGCAAGCTCTCCACGTAACTTTTCAGGATGCCGATGGGGTCTATTTGGACGAAAAGCCCGGTTACCCAGCGCATCACACTTTTGTAGCTGAAGCCAATCAACGCCCTCATTTTCGGGTCGAGCGCCACGTAAATCAGTGCCGCCAGTGCCATGAGCATCAGCACGAGGTACACCGTGGTTTGCGCCAACGCAATCAGTGCTGGCAAAACCGTGACCAACAAAAACCCGCTCCCGATGCCAATGGCCACCGCAAACAGCATCCCGGTCACGCCCTCTGGGCGTTGCCAAAAAGATTTTGGTTTAAAATCACTCGTCTCCATTTCTATGGTTTGAAACTGTCCTTGCAAGGTTAACGCAATTTTCCCGCATGAGGAAAACCGTACCGACGAAATTTACACAAAGGACGATAAAAGAGAAGACTTGTGCAAAAAGTAGTATGAAAGACAAAAAAGCGGAAAGAATTTGGTTGCGGAGCGGCCTTTAAAAAAATACCTGCGCCCCAAAAACAAACTTGGCGGGACCTGTCTGCACAGGCTCCGCCAAGTTTCTCAATTTCTGAATTTGCGTTTTACCTCATCAGCGACACATCCCCCTCGAACAACTTCTCTGAGCCGTCCACGAACTCAATCACCGCAAACCAGACGAACACCGCCGGGTTCAGCAGTTCGTCCCGGTGCTTGCCGTTCCAGCCGTAGGCCGGGTTGTTCGGCTCGAAGTTGTAGTATTCGTACACCGTTTCGCCCCAGCGGGAGAACACGAGGAACTGCTTCACTTTCAGCACCGATTCGCCGGCGAAAATCATGAACACGTCGTTCGTGCCGTCGGCGTTCGGCGAGAAGCTGTTCGGGATGTAAACCGGGTTGTCTTTTTTCACAAAAAGCGTCAGCAAATCCTCTGCCCGGCAGCCGTTCGTGTCGATGACCGTCACCGTTACCACCGTTTGGTTCACGGGAGTGATTTCCTGCACATCACAGGGCATCTGCGGGCAGGGCAGCAGTTCCGAAGGTGTCCAGATTATCGTATCCAATTGCGAAGCAGGCACGGTGTACTGCGCTTGCAGGGTGGCCGTTTCGCCGAGGTTCAGCAGGATGTCGGCACCGAGGTTCACGACCAGTTCCTCCGGTTCGGTCAGATAGACTTCGGTTGACCAGACGCAGCCCTGGCCGTCCGTCACCTGGATTTGGTAAACACCGGGAGCCAGCGGGGCAAAGAAATTCTGACCGCCGTAATTCTGGCCGTTCAACTGGTACTGGTACGGCCCGTCGTCGGGGTTTGAGACCACAGTGATGGTGCCGTTTTCATTCCCAAAACAATCCGGGTCTTCGGTGAGAATCTCCGCCTGTGGCACATTTTCGTATTGGAACACCTCCACATCGTCGGAGTCGGTGCAGTAGTTGCCGAGGCTCGTGACCGTGAGCGTGTAGATGCCATCCTGGTTCACCGTAATCACCGGCGAGTTTGGGTCGGTGATGGTCACGCCTGGTTCGTTGCTTGACCAGAAGAAAGTCAGGTTCGAGGAGCCGCTGCCGGTGATGTCGATGGGCGTTTGCACACAGTCCAGCACCTGGTCAGGCCCGGCATTGGCGGACGGTGCGGCGTAATCGCCGCTCACCACGACCGCCTCGGCATTTTCGCAACCGTTCGGCGCCACGCCGATGAAGTAGTAGGTGCCGGGGGCATTGACTGAGGTGCTTTGCCCCTGCCCGATGATGGTGGTGTCGGTGCCGTTGATGGTGGCCCAAAAGTACGTCACCCCGTTGATGGGCGAACTGCCGGAAACCGTCACTGCCGTGTCCTGGCAATTCAGCAGCGGTGCTGGGTCAGTGTCCAACGGCGGGAATTCGGTGTTGTCGTCAATGACGACGGAGGTGGTGTCGGCGCAACTCGACTGCGGGTCGAAAGCGACAACCTGATAGGTGCCGCCAGCCTGCACACCGAGGCTGATTCCAGTGCCAACCTGCACCCCGTTTTGGTACCAAACGTAGTTCGGATTGCCTGTGCCAGTGGCCGATGCCGACAGCGTGATTTCAGAAATCGTACAGTCCAGAATCTCGCCAGGCGACGAGGTGATGCTCACCGTCACCTGTGTTTCCAGGTCAATGACCTGCAACGAGGCAGTGCCTGTGCAGCCGTTGGCGCTCACGGTCAGGGTGTAGGTTCCGGCTGCTGTTGCCTGCACGTTGGCCTGGTTCGGGTTGCCGGAAATGATGCCGCCGCCCGCTGTCGTCCATGCGAACGTGGAGCCTGAAATCGAAGAAGTGCCCTGCAACGCCACCGAGTTGACCACACAGGTCAGCGGCGCAGGCTGGTTCACACCGGCTACTGGAATCGGGTAAAAAACAATCGGGGCACCAATTGTTACCTGTGTGCAGGGGTCGGAAAGCAGCACGTTGCCGGTGCCGTCGTCGTCCCCGGCCACTGCCGAAACGTAGTAGGTCACGCCGTAGCTCATCAGCGCTGCATCGAAGCAGAACACGGGCTGGTCGCTCCGCAAAATTTCATTCAAAATCTGGTTGCCGGTGCCCGTGTGCAGCACGAATTGCAGCACATCGTTGGTGTCCAAATACTGCCCGATGGTGGAGTAGTTGACCGTAATGCAGCCGGTGCCGCAGAGCGATTGCGGAGCAGTGGACATGCTGCCGATGGCCGTCACGCAGTCGTTGGTGGAGATGGTAAAACCGCAAGTGACCGGGCAACCGTTGGCATCGGTGACAGCCACCGTGTAGCTGCCCTCGCCGAGGTTGCTGATGACGAAACTGCCTGCTGCAACACCCGCCTGCTGGCCGCCCGGCGACCAATCGACCGTGTACGGAGCGGTACCGCCACTGATGGTCACAGTGCCTTCGCCGTCCGTCATGCCCGGCAGGCTGACATTGCCTGACTGGGCGCAATTGAGTTGCGTAGCGCTTGACGGTTGTCCGATGTTGAAACTTGCCGTACTCGTACAGCCCGAAGCATCCGTCGCCGTCACGGCGTAGCTGCCCACTGCGAGCGCTGCCGGGTCTTCCGGGTTGCCGGGGATGCCCGGCGACCAGTTGAACGTGTACGGCGTTACCCCGCCGGATGGGGTCAAATTGATAGACCCGGTACTTGCGCCAAAACAAAGCACATTGTTCGCTGAACCGCTGAGGATGACCGCCGGTGAATTGTTCCCGACGATGTAGCTGGCTGATGCAATGCAGCTTCCTCCGTCGCTGATGGTTACGTCGTAGGTACCGGGCACGAGTCCGTTGATGTCCTCGGTGGTTTCGCCGGTTGACCAAATAAACGTGTAAGTGCCTGATGGCGTGACCGTTATGTTCACCGAGCCATTGCCGTTGCCGCAGAGTGTGTTGGCAAATGGAACCCCCGTAAAGCTGAAAGTATTGCTGTTGTTCGGCACGTTGAAAGTGCCGGTGGCGGTGCAGCCGTTGGCAGCCGTCACCGTCACGGTGTAGTTGCCGGCGTTGATGCCGGTGAGGTCTTCCGTCGTTGCGTTGTTCGACCAAGCGAACTGGTACGGCAGCGTACCTCCGCTTACCGTCAGGTCGATGCCCCCGTCCGGTGCCCCGCAGACGGAGGCAGTGACGACATCCTGAATGGCTGGCAAATTGGGGTTGAACGGCACGTTGAAAGATGTCGCCGAAGTGCAGGTTCCACCAGCGCTGACGGTCACGGTGTAACTGCCGGAAGGCAGGTTGGCGATGTCTTGCGTTGTCTGGTTATTTGACCAAATGTAGGTGTATGTGCCTGCCGGTGTGACGGTTAAATCAACCGAACCGTTGCCGCCGGTACAGGCTGTGTTTTGCCCCACCAAGTCTGTGATACTGAACAACACCGCGTCATCTGGCACTGTGTACGAGCCGGTGTTGCTGCATCCGTCGGCCCCGGTGACGGTTACTCCGTAGCTGCCTCCGACGATGCCGTTGAGGTCCTCCGTCGTTTGACCACCCGACCATTGGAAGGTGTAGGGCAGCGTACCGCCGGTGGTCGTCAGGTCGATGGCCCCGGTGGCCAGGCCGCAAGCCGCTGCGCTGACGGATGGGGTGAAGTTGGGCGCATTCGTGTTGTTTCCGACGGTAAAATTGACCTCTGCCGTGCAGGAAATTCCCTGCGTGACGGTCACCGTGTAGCTGCCAGGAGACAGGTTGGCAATGTCCTCGCTGGTCTCGTTGTTTGACCAAATGTAGGTGTAAGTCCCTGACGGTGTGACGGTTATGTTCACCAAACCATCGGGCGTGTCGCAAGAGGTATTGGCTGACGGGGTGCCGTTGATGGTGAAAATCGTGCTGTTGTTCGGTACGTTGAAACTGGCGTTGGCCACACAGCCGTTGCCGCCCGTCACTTCCACCGAGTAGCTGCCGGAGACGATGCCGTTGAGGTCTTCCGTCGTCTGGCCGCCCGACCAGTCGAACGTGAACGGCGAAACGCCGCCGCTCACCGTTAGGTTGATGGCCCCATTGCTCTCGCCACAGATGGCAGGAGTGACATTTTGTGAAATGACCGGGTCGAGGGTCGTGCTGCCCACGATGAAATCCGCCTCGGAGGTGCAATTTCCGCCTGCGCTCACCGTCACGGAGTACGTGCCGCCAGCCAGACCGCTGAGGTCTTCCGAAGTTGCGCTGTTTGACCAGGTAAAATTGTAAGTGCCAGCCGGTGAGACGGTTACGTCAATCCCGCCGTTGTTGATGTCGCAGGAAGTGTTGGCTGCCGCCGTACCGTTTACGCTGAAAGCGATGGTGTTGCCCGGCACGGTAGCGCTGGCAGTGGTGGAACAGCCATTGACCCCGGTGACGGTCACGTCGTAAGTACCTGCGGCAATGCCCGTCAGGTCTTCGGTGGTTTGGCCGCCCGACCAGTTGAAGGTGTAGGGCGTGGTGCCGCCGCTGACCGTCAGGTTGACGGCCCCGTCTGAGAGGCCACAAAGTTCAGCGGTGACGGACTGCGATATGGCAGGGTAGCTCGTTTGGTCCAGGATGACGAAACTGGCCGATGCCGTGCAACTCCCCGACTCCGTGACGGTGACAGTGTAGGTGCCTGCCGCAAGTCCTGAGAGGTCTTCTGTTGTGGCGTTGTTTGACCATAAAATCCCATAACTACCTGACGGTGTGATGGTTAAGTTGATACTGCCGTTGTTGGCGGTGCAACTGCTCAGGGGCTGTTCCGTGCCGCTCACCGAAAAGGTGGAACTGTTGTTCGCCACGTTGTAGGTGGCCGTCGAGGAGCAGCCGTTGGCACCTGTGACGGTCACGGTGTAGTTGCCGGAGGGCAAGGCCGTGATGTCTTCCGTCGTCGCATTGTTTGACCAAATGAACGTGTACGGCGTGGTGGCCCCGGTTACGGTGAGGTCGATGGCCCCGTTGCTGGCCCCGCAAATGGCTGCCGTGATATTGGGTGAAAGCGTCGGGTTGGAGGTGATGTTCGTCACCGTGAAACTGGCCGATGAGGTACAACTTCCGCCCGCACTGACGGTGACGGTGTAGCTGCCTGCGGCGATGCCCGTGAGGTCTTCCGTCGTTGGCCCGCTTGACCAGAGGTAGGTGTAACTACCTGATGGCGAGACGGTTATGTTCAACGCTCCATTGTTGACGGCGCAGGAAGAATTGGGTGTTTGCACTCCGGTGACGTTGATGGGTGGGCTGTTGTTACCCACGTTGGCACTGGCAGTCACTGCGCAAAAGTTGGCATCTGAGACCGTGACCGTGTAGGTGCCCTGGGCAACGCCGCTGAGGTCCTCCGTGGTAGCATTGTTTGACCATTGGTACGTGTAGGGCGT
Organism: Bacteroidota bacterium; assembly: GCA_016234735.1. GTDB lineage: Bacteria > Bacteroidota > Bacteroidia > Chitinophagales > Saprospiraceae > UBA6168. The sequence continues at coordinate 20,061 of JACRAN010000256.1, forward strand.
CTGTCCGTTGGTAACGGTCAGGTTGATGGAACCATTGGGCAGATTGCAGGTAGCCGAGGTTGGCGTGGTACTCAAAGTTGGATAGGAAATGAAGTCGAAAACCTGATACGTGACCACCTGCGTACAGGTACCTCCTGCGCTGACCGTCACAGTGTAGGCCCCGGCAGGAACATCGGAGAGGTAGGACGTTGTTTCGCCGTTGTTCCACTGGTAGGTGTAAGTGCCAAAAGGCGTGACGTTGAGTTGTACGCTGCCATTCGGGAAGCCACAAGATGAATTGCCGGTCGTACTGCCGTTCACGTCAAACGAAATGTTGTTGTTCGGTACGTTGATGGTCGTGGTGGCAGTACAGCCCATGGCCGTGGTTACAATGACGGAATAAGTTCCTGTGGCGATGTTGTTCAGGTCTTCGAGCGATGTACCATTTGACCATAAAATCTGGTACGGCGGAATCCCGTTTTGGATAGTTAGGTCGATGGCGCCATTCGTGAGATTACAAACTGTGGGCGTTGCATCATAGCTCAACGATGGCGGCTCGCTATCATTCGGGATGGTAAAGTTGTTGGTTAAAGTACAAGTCCCACCGGCACTGATGGTCACAGCGTAGTTGCCGGGAGCCAGGTTGGTGAGGTTGGGTGTATTGGCCCCGTTCGACCACTGGTAGGTGACGTTCGGAGGTGTTGCATTCAAAGTGATGCTTCCGTTTCCGCTGACACAGGAGGTGTTGGCTACTACTACCGGCGAGGCATTAATTGGAATGTTGTTGTTGGGTACACCGACACTGGTGGCTGTCGTACAGCCGTTTGCACCCGTCACCGTGACAGAGTAACTCCCACCAACAACATTGGTAATCGTCTGGTCTGTAACACCAGTTGACCACAAGATGATGTAAGGTGGGACACCCGCACCCGGAATGATGGTGGCGCTGCCATTCGGCAAACCACAGTTGGCAGGCGTGAAGAGGGTGGTGATGGTGGGGACATTAGGTTGGTTGGGCACTGTAATACTCAGCGCTTGGGTACAGGTACCTCCGGCACTTACTGTCACGCTGTACGAACCTGGGGCAAGCCCGGTGATGCTGGTCCCGGTTGAGCCATTGGACCAATTGTAGGTGTAATTTCCCACAGGGCTTACCGAAAGGCTGATGCTGCCGTTATCCTGTCCGTTGCAGGTGGTATTTGGGTTGATGGTTGGGGTTACGGTGAAGACAATCTGGTTGTTAGGAATGGCAATGGCGGCTGTAGAAGTACAGCCATTGGCACCCGTCACGGTCACCGAGTAACTGCCACCCGGTACGCCTGTAATCCCGTTGCCCGTGTCGCCCGTTGACCAATTGTAGGTAAACGGTGAAACCCCGCCAGACACTCCAACAGTGGCACCGCCGTTGCTCAAACCGCAATTGGCAGGTGTGACGGTTGAGGTAATGACCGGGTTGTTCGGTTGGTCAGGCACGGTAAAACTGGACGACTGTGTACAGGTGCCGCCTGCACTCACCGTCACGGAGTAAGTGCCGGGGAGTAAATTTGTCAAATTGGGAGTTGTTGCCCCGGTGGACCAAGTATAAGTGTAGGGGCCAGCCGGTGCGACGTTGACGGAAATGCTGCCATTCCCGTTGCCGTTACAGGTGGTGCTGGCCTGAATTGTACTTGTGATGTTAATGGGCGGGTTGATGTTGGTCAACGACGGATTGGCTGTTTGCGTACAGCCATTGGCACCTGTCACAGTTACAGAGTATCCTCCTGCCAGCACGTCAATGAGGTCTTCCGTGGTGGCTCCGTTCGACCAGGTGAAAGTGTATGGCGGCACTCCGCCAGACACTGTGATGTTGATGTCTCCGTTTGGAAGGTCGCAAGAGGAAGGTGTCGTAGCAACGTTAATGGATGGTTGATTCGGCTGGTCCGGCACAGTGTAACTGGCTGCCTGTGTACAAGTGCCGCCTGCACTCACCGTTACAGAGTAAGTACCAGGTTGCAGGTTGGCCAAGTCTTCGGTAGTTGCACCATTCGACCAGGTGAAAGTGTAAGTGGCCACAGGGGTCACGGTGAGGTTGATGTTTCCCGTGCCGTTGCCGTTGCAACTCGTATTTGGCAAAATCAAGTCGGCTACATTGAAGGGCGGATTGTTGTTGTTGACGCTGATGGTGGCTGTCTTTGTACAGCCATTGGCTCCCGTAACTGTTACTGTGTAGTTGCCTGACAATATGTTGCTCAGGTCCTCGGTGGTCGCCCCGTTCGACCAACTGAACGTGTAGGGCGTCACCCCGCCAGTTACGGTGATGTTGATGGCACCGTTTGGCAAATCGCAGGTGGACGTTGTGGTGGTCGAAGTGATGGCAGGCTCGTTTGGCTGGTTGGGCACCGTGTAGCTGCCAGTTGACGTACAAGTGCCGCCTGCACTCACCGTTACGGAGTAAGTACCAGGTTGTAAGTCGGCCAAGTCTTCGGTAGTTGCACCATTCGACCAAGTGAAAGTGTAAGTGGCAGGGGGGGCTACGGTGAGATTGATGCTCCCGGTACCGCTGCTGTTGCAGCTCGTGTTCGCTGCAATTACATTTGTTACGGTGAACGGCGGGTTGTTGTTGGTCAGGCTGATGCTGGCTGTTTTGGTACAGCCGTTTGCACCAGTCACGGTCACGGTGTAGCTCCCAGCGAGTACGTTGCTCAGGTCTTCCGTGGTCGCCCCGTTCGACCAGTTGAACGTGTAGGGAGTTACCCCGCCAGTTACGGTGATGTTGATGGCGCCATTTGGCAAATCACAGGTAGATGGTGTGGTGGTCGAAGTGATGGCAGGCTCGTTTGGCTGGTCTGCCACCGTGTAGGAAGCAGTTGACGAACAAGTAGTTCCCTGGCTCACCGTCACGGTGTAAGTGCCGGGTACTATGTTGCTGAGGTCCTGTGTCGTTGCACCGTTTGACCAAAGGTAAACATAGGTATTATTGGGGGAAACGCTGATGTCAATAGCACCGTTGCCGCCAGTGCAAGTGGTGTTGGCGGTGGTTGTGCCAGTGATGGTAATCGCGACCGTATTGTTGGGCACATCGTACGTTGCGGTCTCGGTACATGCGTCCTGGTTCGTGATGGTGACGGAATAACTGCCAAAAAGGATACTGGTCAAATCTTGCGTAGTCGCACCATTTGACCAGATGTACGTAAAAGTGCTGGTAGCTGGCGTTACCGTCAGGTTAATGCCCCCAACGCTTGCCCCGCAAACATCTGGGGTGATGCTGTTGGTCACGTTGATGGCAGAAATGGGGATGTTCGTGCTACCCGTTACGGTGCCCGGGCAGTTAGGGCTTGGGTAGTTGACGCTGACCAGGACAATGTTGCCAGGCTGGGTAATTGTAAGGATGTAGGGGTTATTGCTGGTGGTTATTGGCGGCTGATTGACCCCGGCAATGGAGTAAACAAACACCCAGGGGCCGGTTCCGCCCGTGAAAGCAATAGAGAGGTCAACCGAACCGGTTGGCCCTTCGCATAGCACCCCTGAGCCTGTCATTGCAGCCGTTGGCCGAGGCACCACAGTAATTGATTTGCACGATTGTGTCGGGTTGGAATAGCAGGCATTGGAAGAAGTTACACACAAGTTGGTAGTTCCGGGGGTCGTCCAGGTTACATTGACGGTGTTGGTCGTAGAATTGAAGGTACCCAAAACAGGGTTCATCGTCCATTGGTAGCTGGTG
>JACRAN010000257.1 GCA_016234735.1 Bacteroidota bacterium
CGACCCGAAACAGCGCAAACCGGACATCACCAAAGCCCGCAACATCCTCGGCTGGGAGCCGAAATTCGACCGTGCCGAGGGCCTGAAACGGACGTACGAATATTTCAAAAAAGCAGTAAAAGTTTAGGGATGAGGGATGAGGAATCAGGGATGAAAGGCTGTGTTCAGGCTCAAACAATCCCTCATCCCTCATCCCTCATCCCTCATCCCTCGTTATGAAACGCATCCTCATCACCGGCGGGGCCGGTTTCATCGGCTCGCACCTCATCCGGTTGTTGGTCAACAAATATCCTGATTATCAGATAGTTAACCTTGACAAGCTGACCTATGCAGGCAATCTGGAGAACCTGAAAGATGTCCAGTCGAAGCCGAATTATTCCTTCGTGAAGGGCGACATCACGGACGTGCCGTTCATCGGGGAGTTGTTTGAAAAAAACGACTTCGACGGGGTCATCCACCTCGCAGCCGAGTCGCACGTGGACCGCTCGATTACCAATCCGCTGGAATTCATCGAAGCTAACATCGTTGGCACTTTGAACCTGCTGAACGCCGCACGTTCGGCCTGGGGAGGCAGGGAGGAGGGCAAAATCTTTTACCATATTTCCACCGATGAAGTTTATGGCTCGCTGGGCGAGGAGGGTTTTTTTGTGGAAACAACGCCCTACGACCCCCGCTCGCCGTACTCGGCCTCCAAAGCCGGGAGCGACCACCTCGTGCGGGCGTACTGGCACACGTACCACCTGCCGGTGCTGGTGTCCAACTGCTCCAACAATTACGGCCCGAACCAGTTCCCCGAAAAACTCATCCCGCTCGTCATCAACAACATCAAGACCAACAAGCCGCTGCCGATCTACGGCGACGGAAAATACACCCGTGACTGGCTCTGGGTCATCGACCACGCCATGGCCATTGACACGATTTTTCACCGGGGTAGAATCGGCGAAACCTACAACATCGGCGGCAACAACGAGCGCAAAAACCTCGAACTGGTACATACCCTGTGCGACATCATGGACGACCTGCTCGGCAGGGCACCCGGCACCAACCGCCAACTCATCACCTTCGTGAAAGACCGCCCCGGCCACGACCGCCGCTACGCCATCGATGCCACCAAGCTGAAAAACGAACTGGGCTGGCAACCGACCGTGCAGCCGGAAGCGGGCCTGCGCATGACCGCCGAATGGTACCTCGCCAACGAAGAATGGCTGAACCACGTCACCACCGGCACCTACCAGCAATATTACGAGAAGCAGTATGCTTGAGTGAAATTGATGCTGAAAAAATGCCTGCCGGCACTGTAATTTGGCGGGCGAAAGCACTCGGAAACCCCTTTTTTCACTTGTGAAAAAAAAAGCACTCATTAATTACAAAACAACGGGTATAGGATTGCGGGAACCCTTGCCCTTACCTTTGCATCGAAATTTCTCTCATAGGAATTCATTTTTATTCGAGCAACTTACCTGAAAAGAGTAAACCAAACTTTCCTCCAAATCTGATCTATCAAAACGGGCGCATCGGCCCGGCCTGAAAGTGTATTAACCAACCTGTGTTTTTAACCGAAACTACACTGTAAGACCTTGGTCTTCGGTTGTGTTCGGGCGAGCAGTTCCAAAGCTTGCTGCCCGTCCCCGGCTGTTTGGCCTGCATACGAATCTTTATTTTTCTTTAACCAAAAACAGAGTCCCATGGCACGAGTGCTACTCAGCTTCATGGTGGCAATGCTTTGCTTTGCCTCCTCTTTACTTGCACAGGATACCACGCCCCCGACAATTAATTGTCCGGGAAATGCTACCCTCCAACTTGCTCCCGGCGATTGTGAAACGCAGTATTTCTTCGCCATTTTCGCCACCGACAATGCCCCCGGCTGTACGCCAAACATTGCTCAAACAGATGGTACGGGATACACATCAGGAAGCACGTTTCCGATAGGAACAACCACACTGAGTTTTCAGGCGACGGATTGTTCGGGAAACTCGGCTTCCTGTTCCTTTTCCATCACGGTGGTGGCTTACCAACCGCCCAACTCCGGTTTGGTGTGCGATGACTTCCTCAACATTTCGATTCCAGCTACTTGCGAGATGTGGTTGACACCCGACCAGGCATTGGAAGGCAACTACGGCTGCTACGATGATTTCGTGGTGGACGTGGAATACACAGGCAGCAACTACATCGGCTACTATTACGTGGGCGAAACAATCACATTCACAGTTACGAACACACTAACAGGAAACTACTGCTGGGGCCTTGCGCTCGTGGAAGACAAATCCGGTCCGCTCATCACAGATTGCAGCCCGGATACCATCAACTGCCTCCAGGATGTACGGCCGGTATCGGAAGGAGGTGACGTGCCCGACCCGACCTTCACCGACTGCAACGCCTTCACCGTTTCCCACATCGATATGGTGACACAGGGTGCATGTTCCGATGTTTATTCGCAAATCATCATGCGCATCTGGTCGGCCACCGACGTGTTGGGCTTCACCAGCACCTGCAACCAAATCATCACGGTGGAGCGCACTTCGCTGTTGAGTCTGGACCCCGTTTGCCCTGCTGAAAAGGTGATGGAATGTGTGCCAGGCCTCAGCCCTGACACTTCGCCGACCAACACGGGCTACCCGACGGTCGTCATCGATGGTGTCACTTATGAAATCACGGAAGGTGCCAACGCCGTCTGTAACATAACAGCTTCTTTTTCGGATTTGGTCATCCCAAAATGCGGCGTTGGCTTCCGTATTATCCGCACCTGGACGGTGTTGGACTGGTGCCTCCCCGTCGATTTCATTGACAACCCCTGGACCTGCACCCAGGTGATCCACTACAATGATACCACTGCTCCGCAAATAACGCCTCCGGCAAACATGACCGTGAGTGCCAATCTGCCCGGTTGCAAAGCACGCCCGGTCATCCCTGCTTCCCTGATTTCGGATTGCTCGAATTACACCGTGGCAATTTTTACACCGTCAGGTCCGATTTCCGGCAACGGGGGCCAGGTGCCTGCACCGGGCCTCTCGTACGGCCTCCACACGCTGACGGTGAAGGCGACGGATGCCTGCGGCAATTCATCTTCTGCCACTTTTACCGTCAACGTGGTGGACAACATCAAACCGACTCCCGTCTGCGACCAGTTCACAGTGGTGGCGTTGAACGACACGGGTTACGGTTTTGCGAATGCAATCAGTTTTGACAACGGAAGCACTGATAACTGCTGCATCGATAATTTCCAGGTGGCCCGCATGACGGACAACTGCGGGATTCCTGCCAATCTTGTTTTCGATGGCTACGTTGAATTTTGCTGCTCGGACGTAGGTACGTTGGTGCAGGTAATCCTGAAAGTTTTGGATTGCCACGGCAACTTCAACACCTGCATGGTCAATGTGGATGTACAGGACAAAACAGGGCCTTCCATCACCTGTCCGCCCAACGTCACGCTGACTTGCGGCGATGACTACACCAACCCGACGCTGGTGGGTGAAGTAGTCACTGACCCAACCCAGCAAGGCCAGAACGACGGTCTGGCTACCGACAACTGCGGTGCCAACCTCGTCATCGCCCAGTCGGATGCAGGTACGATTCAGTGTGGGGCAGGTACCATCTACCGCACCTGGGCAGCCACCGACCCGGCGGGTACCCTGACTTTTTGCGTGCAAACGATTACCGTCATCAACGATGACCCGTTCACTGGCGGCGATATTATTTTCCCCATCGATGTCACCCTGAACGGGTGCAGCTCATCCACTGACCCGGGAGACACTGGTTCGCCGGTTTTCCCGGCTTCCAATGGTTGCTACGTTTTGGTTGTGGGCATGGTGGACGAAGTGTTCACCTCCGTGCCGGATGCCTGTCGGAAAATCCTGCGCCGTTGGACCGTCATCGACTGGTGCCAGTACAATCCGAACCAACCCAACAGCCCGGGCCGTTGGGAGCATGTTCAGGTAATAAAAATTATCGACTCCAGCGCCCCAACATTCGCTACTTGCAACAACCTGACATTCTGCAATTTCAAAGCTGATTGCAGTGAGCTGATTCCCGACCTCACGGTGTCTGCTACCGATTCCTGTTCTCCCAGTGTGAACTATTCCTGGACGGTTGACCTCAACGACGATGGCCTGACCGACCCGGGCTACGTGACAAGTGGCATCGGTCAAAACACGACCCATCCCTACCCGGTAGGTACGCACCGCATCAGCTACGCTGCTTCCGATGGCTGTGGCAACACCGGTTTCTGCAACTTTCTTTTCGCCATCGACGACTGTAAAAAACCGACCCCTGTTTGCAACGCCGGTATCATCATCGAAATCATGCCGACAGGCATGGTGCCCGTCAACGTTTCGCAGTTGGAGGAAGGATCTTCTTTCGACAACTGCACGGCTGCCAATGACCTGCTGTTTTCGTTCTCGCCGGATGTGACCAATGATATCCTGATTTTCACTTGCGATGACCTCGGTACGAACCTCGTGCAGGTTTGGGCGACGGATGAGGCGGGCAACCAGGATTTCTGCGAAACGCAAGTCATCATTCAGGACAACATGGCAGCTTGTGGCGGCACCCCGCTCATCGCCATGAACGGCCAGGTGGCGGACGAAGAAAACGAAGGTGTCGAAAACGTGCAGGTGGAACTGAACGGCAACCTGACCGGCCAAACCGTCACGAGTGCTGCGGGTGGCTACCAGTTTGCCAACCTGCCCATCGGCTACGACTACACGGTGACGCCGCTTTTGAACGAAAGCCCGTTGAACGGCGTGACCACTTTCGACCTCCTGCTGCTGCACCGTCACATCCTGAACATGCAGTTGCTGGATTCACCGTACAAGCTCATCGCCGGTGACGTGAACCACAGCGAAGCACTGTCCGTGACCGACGTGGTGGAGTTGCGCAAGCTCATCCTCCACATCACGAATTCATTTCCAAACAACACCTCCTGGCGCTTCGTGGACGATTCCTACACCTTCCCGAACCCGGCCAACCCGTTTGCCCAGGTGTTCCCGGAAGTGTGCAACGTGAACAACCTGACGCTGAACAGCCCGCAAGTCAATTTTGTGGCGGTGAAAATCGGCGACCTCAACGGCAATGCCGCTACCAACAACCTCACAGGTGGCAGCGAGGACCGCACGAACGATGATTTCATTTTCAAAACGGCTGCCCGCAAAGTGAAGGCCGGAGAGGCCGTCACCGTTGACTTCTCCGCTAACCTGGCAGACATGCTCGGCTACCAGTTCACACTGAATTTCGACAAATCCGCGCTGCGTTTTGAAAAACTGGCTCCCGCCGGCAGCACTTCCCTCGAAAACTTCGGCCTCAGCCTCCTCGACGAAGGCGTGGTGACGGCAAGCTGGTACCAGTTGGCGGCAGCAGCGGAAGCGACCGACGAGGTGCAGTTCAGCCTGACTTTCACGGCGGTGAAGGACGGTTCGTTGAGCGAATTTCTGAACATCAACTCCCGCTACACGACGTCGGAGGGTTACGAATCGGACGGCACGGTACGTCCGGTTTCGCTGGAATTCAGCACACCGGGCGGCTCGGTGGCTGCGGCCAACACTTTCGAGTTGTTTCAAAACGTGCCCAACCCGTTCAACGATGCCACTGTCATCGGGTTCCAGTTGCCGGAGGCTTCCAGCGCCACGCTGACGGTCTTCGACCTGTCGGGGAGGGTGGTGAAATCGGTGAGCGGCGACTTCTCGAAAGGCTACCACGAAGTCAGCTTAGAGCGGAGCGCATTGCCGACGCAGGGCATTTTCTACTACCGCCTCGAAACGCCGGGCAACACCGCTACCCGGAAAATGACGATGCTGTAAAAAGTGAGGTGAGCGAGTGAGACGGTGAGCGAGTGAGGTTCTACCTTGAATTCCAGCGTTTTGAATTCAAATCGCTTTCTGAAAACAGCTCACGCCTCAGTAATTGATTGATAGAATGTTGGATTGGGATGGGGCTTGCTAAAGTTAGGCTCTTTAACAATCGGGCAATAAATTTTAGTAACTCGGTTTTTGGGATTGGTCTCCTCCTCGGTTCGCCGGGGAGGGGCTTTTTTTTAATGGAGAATGGAGAATTGAAAATTAGCAACCCAACAATTTGGCAATCAATCTTCCTCCTCATCCTCATCGGGTGCTGCCATTTCTCCCTTCGGGAGGGTTCCTTTGTAAATCAGTTTGGAGCAATTTTCCTTCGTCAAAACTTCCTGTGCAATCCGCTGAACATCCGCCACCGTCACCGACTGGTACAGCGCCACCTCCCGGTTGATGATGGACGCATCGCCAATCAACTCGAAGAAGGCGAGGTTGATGGCCTTGTTCAGCACACTCACCTCCGAAAATACCAGCGAACTCTCGGATTTGTTGATGATTTTTTCCAGTTCCTGCTGTGAAATGGCTTCGTTTTTCAACAGTTCCAATTCCTCCCAAAGCGCTTTTTCCGCCACTTCCATCTCCACCCCGTCGGAGGGTTTGCCCTCCACGATGAGCAGCCCGGGGTCGTTGCTGGCCGTGATGTAGCAGTCGATGTGCGAGAACAGTTTTTTTTCCTTCAACAACCGCCGGTAGAGGCGGGAAGATGGCCCACTGCCCAGCACATCGGAGAGCAGGTCAATGGCGTAAAAATCGGGGTGGGTGCGGGAGCAGGTATGGAAAACGAGGTAGAGCGCATCCACCGGCACCTTGCCTTCCACCGTCCGCTCGTGGAAAACCGACTGTGCCGGTTCCGTTGGCAGTTGCCTGGGCGGGGTGTCGCCTGCCGGGATGTCGCCGAACCATTTCTCCACCAATTTCAAGGCTTTTTTCGTTTTCACGTTGCCCGCCACGACGAGGATGGCATTGTTGGGGCGGTAGAAACGGAAGAAAAAATCCTTCACATCGCCCAACCTGGCATCTTCGACGTGCTTGGGTACCTTGCCAATGGTCGGCCAGCGGTACGGATGCACCTCGTAGGCCATGTCGGAAATGTGGTGCCACACGTCGCCGTAGGGTTCGTTCAGGCAGGTCTCCTTGAACTCCTCGACCACCACCTTGCGCTGCACTTCCAACACTTTTTCATCGAAATTAAGGCTCAACATGCGGTCGCTTTCGAGCCAGAGCGCCACTTCGAGGTTCTCGACGGGCAGCACCTCGTAGAAGTTGGTCATGTCGCTGTTGGTGAAGGCGTTGTTCTCGCCGCCCGCCAACTGGATGGGGTCGTCGAAGTCGGGGATGTTGGCGGAGCCGCCGAACATCAGGTGCTCGAACAGGTGCGCAAAGCCCGTTTTTTCCGGCGATTCGTCCTTGCTGCCCACGTCGTAGAGCACGTTCACCGCCACCATCGGCGTACTCGCATCTTCGTGGATGAGCACACGCAGGCCGTTTTTCAACACAAATCTGGAATAGTCAATCACGTCGTTGTTGTTGGTTGTCGATGGTGGGGCGGTTTGAAAAAGGCTGCAAAAGTAATAATTACCAGATGCCAAACACCAAAAGAAAACAGCGCTGCATCTTCCGTTTGAACTAAAATTTAAAGCTATGAAAAGTATCCACATCTCGAAGATGGAGCGCTCACGCTCCATCAATCTTCGCATCGGCTTCGCTGCCGCCCTGCTCATCGCCATCCTCGCCTTCAACTGGACGACGCAGCGACCTTCTCCTCCAGTTTTTGAGGATGGAAATTTCCTGACGGAAGTGGAAGTGAAGGTCGTGCGGACCCAACAACCCGAACAGTCGGTGAAGCCACCAGCCTCGCTGTTCAAAACAACGGACAGGATACTGGAAGTGCCGTCGGTGGTGTTTGCCAGCCCATCCATCGCTGCGCCGACCGACTCGATGGCGACAGATGGGCAAGATGACGCATTTTATGGGAAACCAGCCGAACCAAGGCCCGCTTCCACGCCGCCGGTGCCGCCCGCAGAATCGGACGAGCCGCCATTTGTCATCGTGGAAGAAATGCCCCGTTTCCCAGGCTGTGAGGGTAGGGGTTTGCCAAAAAAGGAAAAGTACGAGTGTGCCACGAATGCGATGCTGCAATTCATCTACGCCAACATCCACTACCCACAGTTGGCAAGGGACAACGGCATCGAAGGCACGGTTTACGTTCGTTTCATCGTCGAAAAAGACGGCAGCATCACCAACCCGACCATCCTGCGGGACATCGGCGGCGGCTGTGGCGAGGAAGCGCTGCGGGTGGTGAAAAAGATGCCGACCTGGTTGCCCGGCAAGCAGCAGGGCAGGCCGGTGCGGGTGCAGTTCAACTTGCCGGTGAAATTCAGCCTGAGTTGAGGTTTTTTACCAACTTTGCCCCAAAACAACCTGAATGCCCAAGCCAGACTTCACCAAAATCAAGTTCGATAGAAACTCCGCCAATCGTCAATCGTCAATCGTCAATCGTCAATCATTGACCCCGGAGGGCATTGAAATACCGACCCATTTTCCACCAAAAACCCTTGACCATCAGCACTTTGTAGCGGGGGTGCCACCGTTTCTCGGCGGGCCGTACCCCACGATGTACCTCACCCGGCCCTGGACGGTGAGGCAATACGCAGGCTTCTCGACGGCGGAGGAAAGCAACGCTTTTTACCGAAGGAACCTGGCGCAAGGCCAGAAGGGCCTCTCCGTGGCCTTTGACCTGGCGACACACCGGGGCTACGACAGCGACCACCCCCGTGTGGCGGGCGATGTGGGCATGGCTGGCGTGGCCATCGACTCGGTGGAGGACATGAAAATCCTGTTCGACCAGATACCGCTGGGCGAGATGTCGGTGTCGATGACGATGAACGGGGCGGTGGTTCCCGTGCTGGCGTTCTACATCGTGGCGGCGGAGGAACAGGGGGTGCCACCGGAGCAGTTGAGCGGCACCATCCAGAACGATATTTTAAAAGAATTCATGGTGCGCAACACCTTCATCTACCCACCCGCTGCCAGCATGAGGATTGTGGGCGATATTTTCAAGTACACCGCCGAGCGGATGCCGAAGTTCAACAGTATCAGCATCAGCGGCTACCACATCCACGAGGCGGGTGGGCCTGCCGACATCGAGCTGGCCTACACGCTGGCCGACGGGCTGGAATACCTTCGCACAGGCATCGCCGCCGGATTGGACATCGACGGGTTTGCGCCCCGGCTCTCGTTTTTCTGGGCGATTGGCATGAACCATTTCATGGAAATAGCCAAACTGCGGGCGGGGCGTTTGCTTTGGGCAAAAATTGTGAAACAATTCGACCCGAAGGACGAAAAATCACTGGCACTGCGCACCCACTGCCAGACCAGTGGCTGGAGCCTGACGGAACAAGACCCGTTCAACAATGTGGCCCGCACCTGCATCGAGGCGATGTCGGCGGTGCTGGGCGGTACGCAGTCGCTGCACACCAACTCGCTCGACGAAGCCATTGCGTTGCCCACCGATTTTTCAGCGAAAATCGCCCGTGACACGCAGCTTTTTATCCAAAAAGAAACCGGCGTGACGAGGGTGGTGGACCCGTGGGCGGGCAGCTACTACGTGGAGTATTTGACGGAACAACTCTGCCAGCGGGCCTGGGCGCTCATCGAAGAGGTGGAGGCGCTGGGCGGCATGGCGAAGGCCATCGGGAAGGGGCTGCCGAAGCTGCGCATCGAAGAGGCGGCTGCCAGGAAGCAGGCCCGCATTGACAGCGGGCAAGACCGGATTGTGGGAATGAACGTCTTTCAAGTGGAGGAGGAATCGGGGCTTGACATCCGCCAGGTGGACAACACGTCGGTGCGGGAGGCACAGGTGGCCCGTTTAAAGAAAATAAAAGCGGAACGGGACGAGGCGGCGGTGCAGGCGGCGTTGGAAAACATTTACCAGGCGGCGAATAGCGGTGACGGCAACCTGCTGGAACTGGCCGTGGAAGCAGCACGCCACCGGGCAACTTTGGGAGAAATCAGCTATGCGATGGAGCGGGCGTTCGGGCGGTACGTGCCCGTAACCCGCAGTATATCAGGTGTTTATTCAAATGAAATAAAAATGGACGAAAGCTTCGCCAGGGCCAGGCGGATGGCCGACGAGTTTGCCGAAATGGATGGACGCAGGCCCCGCATCCTTGTGGCCAAACTGGGGCAGGACGGCCACGACCGGGGCGCTAAAATCGTGGCAACGGGATTCGCCGACCTCGGTTTCGATGTGGACATCGGGCCACTGTTCCAGACTCCGGCGGAGGCGGCCCGGCAGGCGGCGGAGAACGACGTGCATGTGCTGGGCATCAGTTCATTGGCCGCTGGCCACCGGACGCTGGTGCCGGAGACGCTGGCCGAGTTGGAAAAACTGGGCCGGGGCGACATCCTCGTGGTGGTGGGCGGCGTGGTGCCGCAGCAGGACCATGAGTTCCTCTACGAATGTGGCGTGACGGCGGTGTTCGGGCCGGGGACGAAGATTGCGGAGGCGGCCATTCGGATTTTGGAGCGGCTGAAGGACGGATAAGTTTTGTTTCACGCAAAGGCGCTAAGGTTTCGCAAAGCCGCAAAGAAGTGGTCTTGAATCCCTTTGCGTGAAACAAATCGTCACCGGCTCTACCTTGTTATTTGCCCCTACTTTGTTTTTCCTGAATTTTTTTCTCTCCGTGCAGACATTTCTAAGCCAGTAGGTCATAACAAGTATCCATACTGAATGCTTATTTGTTTTTTATTGGCAATCAATCCATTACGTGATAAACCCGACCAGGGAGCGATGGCCCGTCCCTGTATTTTTACTGCTATGACCTTCTGTTTTTTCAAGTTTTTCTGCTGCCGGAAATCCGTCACAGCCGGTACATGAAGGTATTGTTTTAACAATATCCTTGTGTAGTGACCCCAGTACAATGGTTGCTCCACCCTTGACCAAGTTTTCTGCAAACTATGCCAAGGTTGGTAAAACCATGTACAAGTTTGAAGAAAACTTGTACATGGTTTTACCAACCTTGAACAAAGATTTTACAATCTTGTACATCGATGTTCCAACCCTAAACAAGGTTTTTACAGGGCAGTACGGTACTTGCGGCATCCTTGACCGGGTTTTGAGCGCTTTCAGCCAAAATTGTGGAAAATGGGAATGTTCAGATAGAAACATCGCACAAACAAGTGCAGATGACACCACATATTTTGCAAAAAATGCTTTTAAAATTTAAAGGATACAACGTTGATTTACGCTGTCACAAATCGCTGAAAACGGGATTGCTCTCGCTTTGTAGGTATCTGCATCTTTGCATCGCCTTCCAACAAAAAACTCATCCTATCACACTTACCGACCTTGTCATTGTATGGTCAAGATGATACGACATCTTTTCCTTTGTTTACCCCCCACTGCTCATCAGTGATGAAGTTAAAACCAAGCAAGAACTATGACATTATTAAAAATCAACCGACAATCGATTAAGTCACTCAACACGGGTCTCCTGCTCACTTTCACGTCCGACCGTGCGGTGAACATGACCGGCAACCCGTATTTCCCGACACCCGTTCCGACGGTGCTGGCGATACAGGATTTGGCAAAAACATTCAGGGATGCTGATGCCCTTGCCCTGCATGTTCGTTCCATCCTGAACCCGCAGGCCCGCCAAACGGCTTACGAAGCCCTCATCCAGGGCCATGTGGGTTGGATAGAGTACATTGAGCTGACGCCTGGCCTGACGATGGAGAAACTCCTCACCACGGGGTACACTCCCTATGCAGAGCGCACATCGGCCACGGTGCCGCCGCCAGCAGGGAAGCCATCGTACAAGCCCGGCCTGAACACAGGCGAGATTATGCTGATAGCAACACTCTACAAACAGGACAGTCACAAGGTTTTGTACAACTGGAAGGTATCGGAAGACCAGGGCACTACCTGGCAAAATATGGTTACGCTCGGCAACTCGCACCGCCGTAAAACGTCCGGCCTTGAACTGTTCAGGGAGTACTGGTTCAAAGTTGCTTACGCAACGACGGCAGGCGAGGGCGAGACCTCGGAACACGTAACCGTCGTGCTCACACAAGATTCGAGGGCAACGACGAACCTGAAATCAAAAACTAAAAATGCCGAACTGAAATCGGCTGCTTAAAACGGGACAGAACAAACAACTCACACCTGACGCACTTACATACACTAATACAGACAGACTTACATCATCACGTGGACTTAAGAAAGCAGAAGGATGTAAGAATGCATAATTTTTGTTTTGACGGCTTTTACGCCCTTGCTTGTAAAAGAGCAAGGGCTTTTTTCCAATATCCGATGAAAAAAAGCAATTTTTTATTTTTGTTTTGGCACTTGATCTTCGCCCTTGCTTGTAAGAAGCAAGGTTTTTTTTTATTTGGCGGAACCAAGCAATATGCTTACGTTTTATTTGGATTTATTGGCACGGAAGATGCTCTTCCTTAAGATTTAAACTAAATAAAGCCAGAATTTTTCCCAAACAAACGCCAGCATTGTGTACAAACAGTACAGGGGCAGGCGATCCTTTTTAGGAAGCTTGATTTAAAAGCTAAAACACAAGCGAAGATGGGTAACGCATTTGACACTTCCACGCAGGAACTATGTGAAGCATGTGCCTCTTGTATCCATACGAGGTTAGAAGAAAGGGAAGCTTGCTTCATCTCCATCCTCGACAACATCCACGACTCCGTCTTTTCCGTCGATAAAAATTACAGAATACTCACTGCGAACAAGGGCTTCAGAGAGCGGACCTTCGCCCTTACCGGGATAGATTTCATGCCCGGTGATTCCATCCTCATTAATGGAAAATACCAGCACGTCATCGACCAATGGATACGCTACATCCAGAAAGCGATGCATGGTGAAGCCTTCAAAGTAGAAACGGAATTTGATGCCGATGGCGAAACGCTTTACCGGGAAGCCTCCTTCACACCCATCCTTCAAGGCGGGGAAATCATTGGCGTCTCCTGCCATTCCAAAGACATTTCCGATATCAAACAAACCCAAGAGCGGCTGAAAGAACAGAATTTGCTCTTTCGCACCCTGCTCGAAAACAGCCACGACGGCATCGCCATGCTCAGTGCAGGCGGTCGGCTGAAATACATCTCCCCTTCGGTCGGGCGCATCCTCGGCTACACTTTTGAAGAAATGTTCGAAATAGGCACAGCAGCCATGGTCCACCCCGATGACCTGGAGGCCGTCATCCGGTTTTCGGAAAAACTGGTACCTCAATACGGCAAAAGCGACCAGATCGTTTACCGGATGAGAACGAAAGCAGGTGACTGGAAATGGGTACACTGCCACTACCACAACATGTTGCACGAGCCGTCCATCAAGGCTTTCGTGGTCAATTACGAAGACATCACCGACGCTAAACTCACCGAATTGCAGATGGACTTCGACCGCAGGAACCGGGATGCCCTCATCAACAGCATCAGTGACCCGATGTGGAGCATAACTCCTGATATGCGGCTCATCACCGCCAATGACGCTTTCTTGTCAGTCGTCAAGGATCGTACTGGCATTGATATAAATCCCGGCGATACGGTGTTTTTTACTGTTAATTATCCTGAAAGCTATTTAGAATATTGGGTCAAGCAGTACAACCGGGTGCTGTCAGGAGAGACATTTATCGAGGTAGTGCAAAGGGTGCGGCCAATCGAGTATTGGGCAGAAATTTCCTTTACCCCCATTTGGGAAAACGGAAAGGTTATCGGTGCGGCCTGCTATTTGAGGGACATTACCAAAAGCAAGAAGGCGGAGCGGCTCCTGTTGCAGAACCAACAAATGATGGCGGACGCAGAAAGCATCGCACACATCGGAAGTTGGGAGCATGATTTGCACAACCTGGAAAACCTGTCGGAAAACGCCTTGCGGTGGTCGGATGAAGTGTTCCGTATTTTCGGTTACGAACCGGGGGGGTACGAAGTCTCCAACGAAAACTTTTATAAAGCGGTGCATCCCGATGACCGGGAACCTATCCGGCAGGCTGCCCAAAATGCCATTGCGGAAAACTCCGGGTTCTCCATAGACCACCGCATCATACGACCGGATGGAGAGGTCAGGTGGGTGCATGAAGAAGCTAAAATCATCATGGACGAAAGCACGGGCACACTCATTAAAAAGGTGGGTACCGTACTGGACATCACCGAAAAAAAGGCGGCGGAGGATGCCTTGAGAAAGAGTGAAGAACAATACCGCCAGATAGTGGAGACAGCGCAAGAGGGTATCTCTGTGATAGATGAAGATGACCGGACTACCTATGTCAATAACAAAATGTGCGAGATTTTGGGATACTCAAAAAATGAAATGATAGGTAAGAGGAACTATGATTTCATGGATGAGGAGACGAAGAAGAAAACATTATCAGCTCTCAAAAGACGGCGACAAGGCAAAACCGAAAACTATGACATACAGTATATCACTAAAACTGGCAAGCAAATCTGGGCAAATATATCGGCCAGCCCGATTTTTGCAGAAGATGGGACATACAAGGGCGCCTTGGGTATGATCACCGACATCACCGACCGAAAAGTCGCCGAAGAGTCCGTGCGGCGCAGCAACGAGCGCTACGAGTTGGCCACAAAAGCCACCAAGGATGCCATCTGGGACTGGAACCTGCTGACCGATGACCTCTACTGGAGTGAAGGCTATGAAAGCCTGTTCGGCTATTCGAGGGAAGAAGAGGGTTTCACTTTCGAGACCTGTACAAAGCGGATCCATCCGGATGATTTTGAACGGGTAAGGTCTTCCCTGCAAAAAGAAATCAATGATCCGTCTTCCCGGTCGTGGCATGGGGAGTACCGATACATCAAATCCGATGGTTCCATTGCCAACGTGTACAACCGGGGATACATCGTTTACAATGAAGACGGAATACCGGTGCGTATGGTGGGTGCCATGCAGGATATCACCGCTCAAAAACTCGCCGAAGCATCGCTCAAGCGCAGCAACGAGCGCTACGAGTTGGCCACAAAAGCCACCAAGGATGCCATCTGGGACTGGAACCTGTTGACCAATGACCTCTACTGGAGTGAAGGCTATGAAAGCCTGTTCGGCTATTCGAGGGAAGAAGAGGGTTTCACTTTCGAGACCTGTGCAAAGCGGATACATCCGAAAGATAGTGAACGGGTAAGGTCTTCCCTACAAAAAGAAATCAATGACCCGTCCTCCCATTTCTGGCAAAGTGAGTTCCGATACATTAAGGCTGATGGTTCCAGTGCCTACGTGCACGACCGGGGATACATCGTTTACAATGAAGATGGAAAACCGGTCCGTATGGTGGGGGCTATGCAAGACATCACCACACAAAAGCTGGCAGAAGCATCACTGCATAAATCAGAAGCGAACCTGCGCACCATCTTTGACCACGCTGACAGGGCTTTTATTTTGCTCGACAAAAACTTCCGCATTCTTTCTTTTAATGGCGTGGCCAATGAATGGGCAAAACTGGCTTACAAGGCTGAGTTTCAAGAAGGGAAATCCATGATTTCTTATCTGGATGCGGAGCGGAAGGAAGAAGGGCAACGCATTTTGGAAAGTGTGCTGACAGGGCAGGCTTATGACCATGAGATGAATTATCAAATGCCGGATGGCAGTGCGAAGTGGTTTAGGGTCAGGCGTTATCCGGTGCGCAATGAAGATGGGGCAATCCTTGGCGTTTGTATTGCCACCAAGGACAGTACCAAACGAAAGAACTTTGAATTGGACCGGGATAAAATGAACGCAGAAATTGTCCGGCGCAACAAAGACCTGGAGCAGTTTGTCTTCATCGTCTCCCATAACCTGCGTGCGCCCGTTGCGAACATCATCGGCTTCTCCGATGCCCTTTTGCAGGAAGATTTGAATGAAGTCGAAAAGCAGGTTATGGTGAAAGGCCTTGGTATTTCAATCAAGAAGTTGGACACTGTCATCCTTGACCTGAACGATATTGTACAGGTGAAAAAGGAAGTGGGTGAAATGAAGGAACCCGTTCGTTTTTCGATGCTGGTGGACGATATTGCACTTAGCATCGGCCATGTAATCAAAGAGGAACATGTTGTCATCAAAACTGATTTTGAGCAAGTGGACGAAATTTCCTCGCTGAGGAGTTATCTGTACAGCATTTTTTACAACCTCATTTCCAACAGCATCAAGTACAGGAAACCGGACGCTCCTCCCCTCATTGAAATCAAAAGCCGCAGGCTCGACGATAAAATCGAGTTGTGTTTCAGTGACAACGGATTGGGTATTGACCTACAAAAGAAAAACGGACAGATATTTGGATTGTACCAGCGGTTTCACCCACAAGCAGCCGAGGGCAAAGGGATGGGATTGTTCATGGTGAAAATGCAGGTGGAAAACTTGGGAGGGACAATCACGGTTGATAGTACTGTTAATGTCGGGTCTGAGTTTAAAATCTGTTTCGATTGTTGATGTACTTCGGAAAACATAGTTTCAAATGGATCCTCCGATCAATTTTATCATTGTTGACGACGATAAGTTGGTCAATATGTTTTGCAGCATGTTGATAAAAAAGGTATTCAGCCAGGCGGATGTTAAAACTTTCGAATTCCCTGAATCGGGCCTTGAATACATCGAAACAGCGCAATCCATTGTGGAAGCCGAAACCCCAACCGTTCTTTTTCTTGACATCAACATGCCGACCATGACCGGGTGGGAGTTTTTGGATTGTTTTGAACAACTCGATGGAAAAGTCAAAAACCGCATAAAAATCTACATGCTTTCCTCGTCCGTTGATGAACGTGACAAAGAACGTGCGGCTGCCAACCAATACGTAAAAGCTTACCTGACAAAACCCCTCAGCAGGGAAATGTTGCTTTCCACCACAAAGAACGGGTTGCCGCACGGGTGACCTTTCAATCAACCTCGTTAAATTCCGTCCCCATCCAGCATGTTGCCCAAGCCGCCGAGCAACTCATCCACCACCTTCCGGACCCCGGCGGAGGCTGGTTCGGGCAATATTTGCAGGGTTTTCAAAAGCCGCAGTTCGTGGTTGATGGCCGGCTTCGGGTCAATGTAAAAAATCGGGATGCCCGCCCGTGCGTACCCAATCAGCCCCGCCGCCGGATACACCTGCATGGAAGTGCCGATGATGAGCGCAACATCCGCCTCGATGACCAACCGGGCGGCAGGTTCGAGCAACGGCACCATCTCCCCGAACCAGACGATGTGCGGGCGAAGTTGGCTGCCCCGCTCGCATTTGTCGCCCACTTCGATGTCTTTTTTCCACTCGTACACCAGCCGTTCGTCCACCGTGCTGCGGGCCTTCAGCAACTCCCCGTGCAGGTGCAGGATGCGACTGCTGCCAGCCCGCTCGTGCAGGTCGTCCACGTTCTGTGTGATGATGTGGACGGAGAACGCTGCTTCCAGTTCCACGAGCGCCCGGTGGCCGGCATTCGGCTCCACTTGCAGCAACTGTCGGCGGCGCTGGTTGTAAAAATCGAGCACCAGTTCCCGGTCCCTGCGCCATCCTTCCGGCGACGCCACGTCCATGATGTCGTGGTTTTCCCACAGGCCGTTGGCATCCCGAAAAGTGCTGATGCCGCTCTCGGCGCTCATGCCTGCGCCGGTCAATACAATGATTTTTTTCTTCATTTTCAAAAATTAGGGGCCTCCATTTCCTCCAGGTAAAAAATGCGTTTGGGGAACGATGCCCGCACGGATTCAAAAAGCCGGTCGGCCAGCGCTTCCGCCCCATTTTTTCGGAGGTGGTTGAAGATGCTCCGCAACCGTTGGGACGCCTTACGCCCGAGGTGGTCGGTGAGGTAGTTTTTCACCAATTTTTCGTACAGACCCAGCACTGCAACGGGATGGGTTTTCAGCAAAAATCGGTCGTAAATCAACAGGAAATCCAGCGAATTCTGCGCTTCGATGAGTGCCAGCAGTTCGACGGGTTTCGCTTCCATTCCCAGAATGGTGGCGATGGCGTGGATGTTCAAACGGTAATTGGGCTGGCCGACGAGGTCGTGTAGCAACTGCTGCACGAAATCCGCCCAATCTCCCCGAAAGTGGGCTTTGCATTTTTCATAAAATCCGAAATCCTTGGTCTCCAAAAACTTCTGGCGGGAAATGGCGGTCACCACTTCGCTTTCGCCTTCCTGCTGCGCAATCTGGAGCAAAATTTCTTCGAGGCGTTTTTTTACGGCGGGGTCTGCGATGAGCCGCAGGCCTTTTTCCGCCAACGGTTTTATTTGGGTCAAAAGGCCGTGTTCTTCGGCAGCGTCCACGACGTTCATCAGGTTTTCGGGGGCGGCGAGACAATCGAGCGTGAAGGCTTCCGCCTCGGCTTCGAGGTCGTTTTTTTTCAGTAATTTCAATTTCACCACCAAAAGCGGAGAGCGGTACTGTGGGTTCAAATTTGGCTTAACCAATTCATTGTCAATAGTTTGCAGAAGCTGCCGGTGCATGTCGGTGTCCGTTGACAGCGACAGGTAAATTTCGAGCAGCGGCCCGGAGAACCCGTTGAGGCGGTAGGCCGGGCGGCCAAATTCAGCGAGGCAATACGCCCGGATTTCTTCCTGCAAAGCTGGCGGGATGGGCAGCGAAGCGAGGTTTGTCAATTTGGAAAACGCCTCCCGCACGGCCTCCCTCAGCCGGGCGTCATCTCCGTCGAGTTTGCGGAGGATGGGCGACACCCGCTCCACGGCCGCCGACAAAATTGCCCAACTTTCGGCGAAATGTTCGAGTGCCACTGCGTCGTCGGCCTGGCCCATGAGTTCCCGGAGCATATTTTTCAACTGAGTGGCCCCGGCGGCGCTGATGCGGTCGTTGGCCTTTCGGGCGGACGAGATGGCGGCATCCAGCAGTTGCCCGAATTTTTCCCGCTCGTCGGGCATCGGTACTTTCGAGGCAAAACGTGCCCGCAGCGCCAGCGAAAATGGCTGGTTCGACCTGGCAAACGAGCGGACGAATGCAGTCAAATCGTCCGGTTCCACGTTGTCCAGAACGGAGTTGACGGTGAGTTTTTGGTAAAAAAGCTGCTTTCGGGAATGTTTGGTTTTCGGGTTTTCGGGCTTAGTTTCCGACAACTTCCGGCGCAGGAGGAGCAACCCGGCGGCCACATGGCCGCACATTTCCTCCTTCAAAAAAACCGGGCACTCGCAGGAGAATGCTCTCACTTTCGAGGGCGAAATCTGCATCTCCACCTCGAACCCGTCCACCGATGCGACCCAGAGGTGGCGCTCGTTTTCAAACAGCCGTGACACCTTGCCATCATCCAGCAACTTTTCGCCTACCAGCAGGTAGCGGTCGTCGAGTTCAAATTCAAGGTTTTTTAATAAAAAATTCACGGCTGCTTTTAAATTACAACAAAACTTCAAAGGTAAGGCGGAACCGGTTATCTCAAACGAAAATTCCTACCTTTGGTTTTTCCTAAAATTGACCGGAAATGAAAACAGTTTACCTTGTCCGCCATGCAAAATCAAGTTGGGAACACGCCGATTTGAGCGACATCGAGCGCCCGCTGAACGAGCGGGGATTGATGGATGCGCCGTTCATGGCCAAACTCCTGCACAGCCGGGGCGTCGGGCCGGACGCAATGATGGCCAGCCCGGCCATCCGGGCGCTGACGACGGCGGCCTATTTTAAAATGGAATTGGGGGTGGAAGGCGAGGATTTCCTGGTACGGGACGAGATTTATGAGGCCATGCCTGGCACCATCGTGCAGTTGATTACCATGTTGCCAGAATCTTTCGGCACGGTGATGCTGTTCGGCCACAACCCGACCTTCACCGACGTGGCGAATTTGTTTACAAAAAACCACATCGCCAGCATCCCCACCTGTGGGGTCGTTTGCATCCGGTCGGGGGCGGAGCATTGGGTGGATTTTTCACCAAAAAATGCCGAGGTGGCAGATTACTTTTTTCCGAAACAATACCAGTGAAAAATGACGAAGTTCGTTTTGATTTCGATTATTTCCATGCTGGCGGGTTGTTCCTCCGAGCCTGCTTTGCCGTTGTCGAGGGAGAAATTAGTGGACGTGCTGATGGACATACACATCGCTGAGGCAGCGTTGGCCCAAATAACCACCGGGCCAAAGCGGGACAGCCTCGCTGAACTATACTACAACCAGGTGGCGGAAATACACGGCATTGACCGGGAAACTTTGGATACCAGCCTGGCTATTTTGCAACGAAATCCGGGTTTGATGAAGGATATCTACGAGCAGGTACTGGCCGAAGTGGAGAAAAAACGCCTGAAAAAATAGGTTTTGTTTACAGGCATGAATCACAGTGTTTACAATTTCTTAAAGTATTTTTCCGTAGCTGCGTGAGACTTATGGCTAATTTTGCGGCCAATTAACAAATGCAACCTGCATGGAGGACAAAAAAATCCTTGTTGTCGATGATGAGCCGGACATTTTAGAGATACTTTCCTACAACCTGAAAAAGGAGGGCTACAACGTGATAACTGCCAACAACGGCGAAGAGGGTCTCAAAATAGCCGAACAGGAATTGCCCGACCTCATCATCCTCGACATCATGATGCCCCAAATGGACGGGGTGGAAATGTGCCGCCAGCTTCGCAACCGCAGGGAGTTCGACGGTACGCTCATCGCATTTCTGACCGCCAGGGAGGAGGACTATTCGCAAATTGCTGCCCTCGACGTGGGCGGCGACGACTACATCACCAAGCCCATCAAGCCCAGGGTGCTGATGAGCCGGGTGAAGGCGCTCATGCGCCGGGCCGGGAAAATCGATGAAGAAGCAACGAACGCCCATCAAACCGCCGTAGGCGACATCATCGTTGACCGGGAGAGAATCGTAGTGATGCGGGGGGAGGAGGAAATCGACCTGGCGAAAAAGGAATTTGAACTGCTCAACCTGCTCGTCAGCAAGCCTGGCAAGGTGTTCACCCGGGATGAGATTTTCAACAAAGTCTGGGGCACCGATGTTATCGTTGGCAATCGAACTATCGACGTACACATCCGTAAACTGCGGGAAAAATTAGGCGATGACTACATCAAAACCATCAAAGGAATCGGATACCGTTTTGAATTCTAAAGCAAGAACTTTTTCCAATTCGACCAGCAATGGCCCGTCCCGCACCTTTCCGTTTAACATTTTGCCCGGGGACCTGGGGTGGTTTTCGGGCCAAAACCTGAAAAACCCCACCCCCAACCGCATTGCCATTCTCTCCTCACTGTTGGTTGCCCTCATCGTGGCTGGTTTTTGGGCGATACTCAACTTTTTCCGCCCGGTGGCAGGGGGGATGGTGTTGTCATTGATCATTGGCGGCGTGGTTTTCGTGTCCGCTTACTTCATTTTCAGTTTTTACCTTCGGCAATACATCTACCGCAAAATCAAGGTGATTTACAAAAGCATACACCGGCACAAACTTTCTTCGACCGAAAAAAAAGACCTGGTGGACATGCGCTCCGGCATCATGGAAGAGGTGGAAAAGGAAGTGGAGGAATGGGCCTCCCGGCAGGAAAAGGAAATCGAACAACTCAAAACCTGGCAGGAGTACCGCCGGAAGTTCCTCGGCGATATTTCACACGAACTGAAAACCCCCATTTTCAACATCCAGGGCTACTTAGAAACCCTGCTCGACGGTGGCCTCGAAGACCCTGGCATCAACAAAGTTTACCTGCAACGGGCCGCCAAAAACGTGGACCGCCTCAACACCATTGTCGAAGACCTCGAAATCATTTCCCACCTCGAATCCGGCGAGCTTATCCTCGAAATGCAGCTTTTCGACATCCGGGCGCTCACGGAAGAGGTTTTTGAAGACCTCGAATTCAAGGCTGCCGAACGCAAAATCCGCCTCACGCTGAAAATGGGCGCTGACCAGAACTTCATTGTTCGGGCTGACCGGGAGTACATCCGGCAGGTACTCATCAACCTCGTCAACAACTCCATCAAATACGGAAGGGAACAGGGCCTGACCAAAGTCAGCTTCTACGACATGGACAAAAACATCCTCGTGGAAGTGGCCGACAGCGGCATCGGCATTGCTGCCGAGCACCTCAACCACGTTTTCGACCGATTCTACCGGGTGGACAAGAGCCGCTCCCGGGAGCAGGGCGGTTCCGGCCTCGGCCTCTCCATCGTCAAGCACATCGTGGAGGCGCACAAGCAGACCATTAACGTGCGCAGTGCGCAGAATGTGGGTTCCACGTTTGGGTTTACCCTCGAAAAAGCGTAATTGATTGTTCAATTGTTGGGGTGCTGAATTGTTGTTGAAGCAATGAAACAATGCAGCAATCAAACAATTTTTCAGTCCCCCCCTCGCCGGAACCCAATCCCTTTTTTGTTGAAGATGAACCCGCTGGTGTCGAGTTTGAAGTCCATCACGTCTTCGAGGTTGAGCACGTTGGAGGAGATGTTTTCCCGTTCGTCGGGGGTGAGGCTGGCCAGGCGGAGGTTCTGGTTTTTGATGGTCTCGATGACCAATTGCCGCACGGTGCGGGCGTTCCCGAAATATTTATCCCGATAATTGTAGAGGAATTTCATGTATTCGGTAAGGTGTTCCTCCGCTTCTGGGGAAGGCACGATGCCTTTTTCTTCCAGCATTTGCAGGGCGATGCGCAGCAGTTCATGGGCGGAGTAGTCCTCGAATTTGAGCACCTTGTCGAAGCGGCTGCTGAGGCCGGGGTTGGCTTTCAGGAAGGATTCCATGTTGTCGGGGTAGCCCGCCACGAACACGAAAAACTGCCCCCGGCGGTCTTCCATCCTTTTCAAAATCGTCTGGATGGCTTCGTCGCCGAAGTCGTTGCCGGAGTTGCTTTTTTGCGTGAGCGCATACGCCTCGTCGATGAACAGGATGCCGCCCATTGCCTCGTCGATTTTCTCCGCCGTTTTCGTGGCCGTCTGGCCAACGAAACCTGCCACGAGGCCCTGCCGGTCGGTTTCCACCATGTGGCCCCGTTCGAGGATGCCGAGGGCTTTGTAGATTTTGGTGAGGATGCGGGCGACGGTCGTCTTGCCGGTGCCAGGGTTTCCAATCAGCACAGTGTGCAGGAAGAAACTGTTCAGCACGTCCCGGCTGGTCTCCCGATAGTAGCGGACGAGCCGCACATGCTCGACGATTTGCTCCCGCACCTTGTCCAACCCGATGAGCCGGTTGAGTTCGGAAATGGATTCCTGGAGCAAATCTTCGTCGATGGGGATGAGCGGCAGTTCCCGGTTGATTTTAAATTCAATATTCGCAACGTCCTGATACTGAATTGTTTCGAGGGTTTCCTTGTCCAATTTGGCGGGGTCGGTCATGTCCATGATGCGCAGGCCGAGGTTGATTTTGGCTTTTTCAATCAAATCATAAACAAACCGGGCGTTGCCAAAACTGCGGTCGCGGTCGCGGTAGGCGTTGACGATGATTTCGTCGAGCCGGGCTTTGGAATCCGCCGAAAGTTTCACCTCTTTTTCCGTACAAGCCTGCACGGCGATTTGCGAAAGCTCCTGCGGCAGGTAGTCGCTGAACTCGAAATGTTGCCTGAAACGAGATTTCAGACCAGGGTTGCTGCCGAGGAATTTGGCCATTTCCTTCGGATACCCGGCCACGATGACGGCGATGTCGCCAGCCCCGTCGCTCATTTCCTTCATCAGTATTTCGATGACCTCCCGCCCGAAATCCTTCGAATCGTCCACGCTGCGGGCCAGGGCGTATGCCTCGTCGATGAACAGCACGCCGCCCCTCGCACGTTCGATGGCGTCCTTCACCTTCGGGGCGGTCTGGCCAATGTACTCCCCGACGAGGTCCACCCGGTCCACGATGTGGACGTGGCCCCGTGACAGCAGGCCCATTTTCCGGTAGAGGCGGCCCATCATTTTGGCCACCGTCGTCTTGCCCGTGCCGGGGTTGCCGATGAACACGGAGTGGACGTTGATGTTTTCTTTTTCTTCAAAACCGGCATCCTTGCGCAGTTGCAGGAACTGGATGTAGCGGGCGTGGTCACGCACTTTTTGCTTGATTTCCGTCAGGCCGACCATCGCATCCATGTGGGTCATCAGTTCCTCGAAGGTGTCGTTGAGGTCTTCGACCTGGTTGAAAAAAACCGGGCTGTGCTGGTCGGGCAAAAAAACCGGCGGAATGCCCTCCTCGAAAATATCGCCAATCTCGAACGGGATGGTCGCCATGAGTTTGTCCATGAAAACCAGCTCGCAAGTATATTTGTCCTTGCGCCACGAACCCTTCACGTTGCTGCCCCAGCCGGCGCTGATTTTCAGGTACTCGTCCTTGCGCTCTATTTTTTGCAGACGGGTGACCTGGCCTTTGAGTTCACGGGCATCGTTGTAAAATTTCACGAACAACTCGCATTGCCACAGCTTGTCGAAGTGGATGTTTTTGAGCAAAAGCTCGGCGTAGATGTACCTCGTGTCGGCCCCGTTGAATTTCTTGAAATATACCCGTTCGTCCTCCATCACGTCGTCGTAGGGGCCTTCGTACAATTTGAACGAACTGACCTGGATGTAGGGATTGCCGGTCTTGAGGGCATCCTGCCCGCCATCCTCCACATAAAAATACTTCGCAGCCACCTTTTCGCCTTCGATGTGGGCTTCCCAGGAGTAGGTTCCTTTTTTCCAGAAAATGCCGTCGGCCTTGTTGCCCCAGCCCTCCCGGATGTACACGATGTTGTCGTACTTGCTCACCTTGCGCTTGAACGGCAGGATGCAGAGTTCCTTGCGGGTTTTCTTGATGTGGTAGCAGCGGAGTTCCACCTCCACGTCCCAGTCTTCGAGGTCGAAAAACTTGTTGTAAAACGAAAGTTCGGCATAGACGTACGAGGTTTCCCAGCGGTCGAACACCTGGCGGTATTTTTTCTTGTTGTCGGCCAGCCACTCCGTGGACGAGTAGATTTTCAGTTCCCGGAACTTGAATTTTTTGAAATCAGGATGGCGCACTGTGGTCATTGGCTCAAGGTTGAAGGCTACATGCAGGTCGTGCATTCGTCCACAAAAGTAACACAGCGGGCGTTAGCGCACAATGGGTTTCTGTAAATCAAAGAGTTTTCCCATCTTTCGGCCAGGTAAAAAAATTGTACCGGCGACTTGAGTCGCCGCTCTTCGGCGACTCAA
>JACRAN010000263.1 GCA_016234735.1 Bacteroidota bacterium
ATGAGTGGGTACATCCAAGGGACTACGCAAACGAGAGTACCTTGGCAGAAGCCCTCCAAGAAATTTTCGCTGGTTTCGGAACAGCCTACACCATAGATTTCAAAGAACAAAAAGTGCCGAATAATTTTGCTTGACTACTTAAATGGCACCGAATCTGCCGAGGGATTTTTAGCTGGCTTGCAAAATGCCCGCACAGTTTGGGCATTGGTTACGTCCTTTGCTTCAACCACCGCCACATCGTCCACGTAGAAAATGTTCCAGAAGCCCTCCGTCTTGGTGGGCGGCCCATCCTCGCCCCGGAACACCCCGATGGCCAAGAAATCCAATTCGCAGGTCGGTTTAACGAACCAGTTCACCCGGTACCATTTGTCAAATGCAATGGTACCAAGCGGGAAGTTCGAACCTTCGAGCAACGCACCATGGGGGTTGTTGAACGGCTCGGTGTAGAGGTTCACGCCGATGAAGTTGGCATATTCCAAGTCATCGGGCGACTCGATGAAAACCCAAAACGACACTTCGTACACCTTGCCAACCAACAGCGGATGCGTGAGCGAAGTGGTCAGGTAATTTGAGCAGCCCCAAGTTTGGTGAAGGTGGTCCATGCAGCGTGACTGGTAGGCCATCTGCATCATCGTACAGCCGCTGTGGGGCTGCAGTTTTTCAAACTCGCACGACCTTGACCTCACGTCGTCGGGGGTTCGTTTGAACTTGCAATCGCAGATGCCGGGGCTGCCCGTGCTCAAGTTGCCCCAATTCCGCATCGTGTATTTAAACTTGTCGGCCCGATGGTGGCAGGTCCTGCACTCGATGGTAGCATGGTCTTCAAAACCGCTGTTTTGCACGAGGTTCTGGGCTGTCAGACTGAAGCAATTCATAAGAAAAAACAAGAGCGCACTCGCTTTTGGCATACCTAAAATTTACCCTTAAAATGAAAAACCACCGAAAAGCCACATCCCTCACCCCTCATACCTCATACCTAAAAATACTCCGTTCGTCCAACCGAAGCCGTCCTGATTGGGGTACTCGCCACCACCGGCTCCCGCATTTTCGTTGAACACATCGTACTTCTCCGTCATTTTTCCGGTTTGTTCGTACACCCGGCGGTTGGTGTTGAGCCAGGCCGTTTTGACTTTGTCGGCAAGCGCCGTCAGGCCGTAGTTTTTCAGGCCAAAGTAGGCCATCCATTGCAGCGGTGCCCAGCCGTTCGGGGCATCCCACTGCTGGCCGGTGTGGTCGAGGGTGGTGGTGAGGCCGCCGGGTTTGAGGAAGTCCCGTTCGAGGAGGACGGCGACTTTTTCCGCCTGCGGCTGTGTGGCGATGTTGAAAAAAAGCGGGAACGCCGCAGCCAGTGTGCGCTTGGCCGTTCTTTTCTTTTTCACAAAATTGAAGTCGAAAAAAAAGCCTTCCTCCTCGTCCCAGCAGTACGCCAAAATGGCGGCCCGGCGGCGGGTGGCCGCTTGCTGCAAATTCTCGGCACGGTCGAAGTCACCGTTCAGGCGGCAGGCGGCGGCCACCATTTCTTCGAGGTGGACCAGCAGGCAATTGAGGTCAACCGGCACGATGTCCGTGGTGCGGATGGAAGCGAATTCGTTCTGGTCGTTGAGCCAGCGGCTGCTGAAATCCCAGCCCGATTCGGCGGCGGCCCGCAGGTTGCGGTAGAGTTGCGCCGCCGGTTGCGCCGACTGGTTCGACAGTTCCACGTCCTCCCGGTACGACTCGGGGCGGGGCGTTTCGTAGCGGTCCCAGTAGCGGTTGAGGAAGGTGCCGCCCGGCAGGTTCACCACCCGGCGATGGGCGGCGTACTCCTCCTTCAGGGTGTCCACGCCCGCCATCCAGAAAACGTACTCCGCCTTGAGCCGGTAGGCATTTTTCACCAGCACGGCCTCGCCTTTTTCTTCGCTCAACAGTTTCACCATCAAAGAAAAAAACGGCGGTTGGGAGCGCCCCAGGTAGTAGCTGCGGTTGCCGTTGGGGATGAAGCCGTAGCGGGCGATGAGGTAGGCAAAATTCTCCACCATATTTTCAATCAAATCCCATCGGCCACTGGCCCGCAGGCCGAGCATGGTGAAGTAGCTGTCCCAGTAGTACACTTCCCGGAAGCGCCCGCCGGGCACCACGAACGGGTGCGGGAGCGGCAGCAGGGAACCTTGCACCTGCCCGGCATCGGGCTGGCGGGTGAGCACGTCCCAGAGGGCGTGGATGTGCTGCTCCGGCGGGCGGGCAGTGTCGCTGACGAAACCGCTGCCGACGGTTGGCGGTTCGGTGAAGTGTTTTTCCACGAATTTTTTCAGGTCAAAACCGGGCTGATTTTCTTCCTGCTCGAAACGGCTGACGATGGCGGGCAAGTCCGATTTCGGCAGGCAATCCGGGAAGGTTTTCCCGTCGGGAAAAATGCCCTGCATCTGCACCGCTTCGAAGAGTTCGCCCGTTTCGTGGATGTATTTCATGTGAGGGGTTTGAGGGTTTGGGGATTTGAGGGTTTGAGTTGGTCAGTTTGCAGTTTTCTTTTGCAATCGGTTGAAAATGAACAAACTGACCAACAAAACCGTGATGGGGAAGATGGAAAAATAGAAGGCGTTTTGCCCCCCGTATTTTTCAAAAACATACCCCGTGAGCAACGAGCCGGAGGTGCCGCCGAGGGCGGAAAAAATGACGATGAGGCCCGACATGGGGCCGTGCATCCTGGGGGGCAGGGCGCTCAGGATGACGCTGTTGATGGCCGGGTAAATAGGCGCCAGGAACAGCCCGATGAGCGGGAAAATGAACGCCGCCAGCGGTGCGTCCGACCAGCCGGTGATGGTGGTGCCACTGACATTTTTTGCCAACGGGATGGCCGTGAGCACCAGCACGGTGGCCGCCAGCAGGCAGGCCGTGAGCACGTAGTACCAGTTGATTTTTCGCAAAACGATGCCCGCGAGGAATCGTCCCAGGGCGGTGGAGGCAGCAAGGATGCTGGCCATTTCGATGCTGAGGGCCGTCGGCAGGTTGAGCACTTTGCTGTTGTAGGTGGGCAGCCAACTCATGATGCTCTGCTCTATCAGCACGTAAAAAAATGCGCTGACGATGAACACGAGCACCAGCATTTGCGCCAGCAGTTTGAACATCTCCACGAAGTCGTCGGCGAGCGGTTTTTGCTCGGCGGGATGCACCGCCGACTCGTCGAGCGGGGTGCTCCACAGCAGCAGGAATGCCGCAAATGCGATGCCTGCCAGCAGGTAGTACACGTTGAGCCAGGCGGTGCTCTGCGGGTTGGCGTCGTCCACGAAGGCGCTGAACACGAAGTACCCCGCCAGGATGCCCACCATGAAAAACGATTCGATGAAACTCATGAAGCTGACGTGCTCTTTTTCACCGCTGGTGATGATGCCGATGGTGGCGTACACGCTGACTTTGATGAGGGCAAAACTGGCCCCGACCACGGCGAAAAGCAGCTTGGTCATGGCAAACCCGCCGATGTTGGGCATGAGCAGGCAGGCCCCTGTGACGAAGGCGAGCGCTATCAGCATGGCCCGCTTGTAGCCGATGCGGGCGATGTACGATGCCACCAGGAACGAGACGATGGCGATGCTCAGGTCTTTGAACGCCTCGAGGATGCTGGCCGAGGACTCGCTCACGCCGTAGTTGTTCTGCACTTGCAGGATGACGGTGCCGACGCTGTTGAGCAGGATGGCAAACACGAAGTAGTTGAGGAAAAGGGACAGTTTGATGCGCCAGTTTTTCGTATTCATTTCCGATGCGGGTTGGTGATGGGCAAATGTAGTTTTTCCCTGAAAAAAGACGCTGCAATTCTGCGTTTACCGGCTATCCACGCCTTTTTTCAGCCTCTCCCTGAAAATTTGCCGGATGGGCCTGTTTTTCAGGCGGCTCTCGGCCCAGCAGTGGATTTCGTCAAGGCCGTAAACCTGGTTCCAGCCATACTTCTCGCCCAGGGCGGTGAGGTCTCCGACCAATTTTTCCCAAAGCGGTTTCGACAGTTTTCTGGGCATGTTTTGTTCGAGGAGTCGGACGTGGTTGAGCACGATTCGCTCGAAGTCGTGCAGGTGTTCCTGTTTTTTCAATTTCCTGTGGACGGAAATACGCAGGCTGTTGAGCGCGCTTGTGTGCCCCAGTTCGTAGTAGATGATAATGCGGAAAATCCTCGCCAGCGAACGGGTGTCGGCACGGGGTTTAATCTTGTCGTCCATGCCCAGGGTATTGAGCCAGTCGAGGGCTTTTTCAAATTTTTCACAAAAGAAGAACACGATGAATGCATTGAACCTAAGCGTAATTTCCCTGGCCTTGGTGATTCTCTCCCGATAACAAACCAATCCTTTTTCAAGCGCAGGCATGATTTCAAGGGCTTTTTCAAACTGGCCCGTATTCATTAAATAGAGCAAGGTAATGTGGTAGTAATCTTTAAAACTGCCCGCTTCTTCGTCGAAAGTGCTGTCAGGAATGGATTGGAATTTTGCCAGTAGTTCGTCGAACGCTTCGTAATTTCCGAGCGTGTGGCAACTGTTCAGGTAATTGGTCAGGTAGCCTTTGTAGAGCCTGGTGTTGACATCCCTGATATGAGGGTACTCATCCCACAGTTCGATTATTTTTTTGTAATACGGATTGGCGCTCTCAAAGTCTTTCCTTAAATGTTTAAGCGAACCCAGGGTATCGAGAAAGGACAATTTTGACTGGAAGGAATCCGATTCGGAAATGCTTCGGAGCAAATCGTTTTGCTCGATCTCCTCTATTTTTTCCATGAATGCGAGGGTTCTGGCTGCATTGCGGGTACTAAGTATTTGAGAAACCCCGGTTTGCAACATCCTGTATTGAGCCTCCCGGTTTGCTTTTTTTAGCACCAATTCATATTCAGCAAAAAGGTCAGCAAATTTTCTATCCGCTTTTTTGATGAAGTCCAAAGCATTCATCTGGATGAGACGGCTGATGATTTCCAGGACATAGCCGTGCTTTTCGTAGCGGTTTGCTATTTTTTTAGCTTTTTCAAGCCGTTTCAAAGATTGGACGTAAAGCCCCTTTTCATTTAAAATATCAGCTTCTGCTATCATCGCCTGTATCCCTTGTTCAAAAGAGTTAGGCTCACGGAAAGCGCGGAGTGCTTTCAGTATCAACTGCCTCAAGTCGTTCTTGGCTACGCTCAACTGGGCAATTTTGCCCCCTCTGTCTTTGAGCCTTGTTTTCAGCAACACCTCATCGCAAGTTTCCATCCTGTCCAACTCCTGGAACAGCGTCAGGTAGGATTTTGTACCTGCCTGTTTTGGGGCAAAAACCGAAAAGTATCGTTTTTCCGGCCCGGTGAGCTTTTTTATCAAGTCAAATAGCACTGGATTTTGAACCATAAAAAGTATAAATTTAGGGGCAATAATAACTTATAAAATCAGCATCCATAGCTGTTTTGGTCAAAAAAATTAAGATTCAGAAAGTTAGTTTACTACTAAAAAAAGATTTGCCAGATGAAAATGCCGGGAATACCTTTGAACTATCAAACATTGAGATGGCATCTGACCGGAAAATATACTCACCAAAGCCCTCCCCACCAAATGAAGATTCTTCTGACCTGAGCATTTCCAGAAAAACCATTAACCCCTAACTACCACTCCCTGGAACCAAC
>JACRAN010000262.1 GCA_016234735.1 Bacteroidota bacterium
AAATGGCTTGTTTTGGCTTTTTGGTGCCCTGACCTGCTGTGGGTCGCCACAAACAAGGAATTTGGGCAAGCCAGCACTTGGGTGGCTAAAATGAAAAGAGGCCGTACCTGAAGGTTACTTCTGATACAGCCTCTTTTTTTTTGCGCAGCCCAGCCCGGTAGCGTATCCCGTTTGCGGCGGGATGGTCGCAGAGCCTGTGCCGAGGAAATCGGCATTCAAATCCTGTCACCCCGACAAATTGATTATCAAAGCGTTATGCAGGATTGCGCAGCGCTTTTTTTTGACGGTGTAAGTGCCTGGTCCTAAAATCCCTCATCCCTAAAAAATGTACATCCCCCGGAAAGAAATGAAGTACCCGTACAAGGGGTCGAGGCCCTTCATGTGTTTTTCGTTGTTGTAAAGGAGGTTGAGGGAGCGGTTCCAG
Organism: Bacteroidota bacterium; assembly: GCA_016234735.1. Lineage (GTDB taxonomy): Bacteria > Bacteroidota > Bacteroidia > Chitinophagales > Saprospiraceae > UBA6168. The sequence continues at coordinate 425 of JACRAN010000262.1, forward strand.
CGGGCACCGAGGGCGAAGTGTTTGGTGGCGAAAAAATCGGCCCCGATGGTGAAGCTGTAATCGTTTTTGTGGAAGTTCCCCACCTCGGCATCGTGCAAACTGCCGATGGCGGTGGCATCAAAAAGCCGCCCGTAAGAAAATCCGCCAATCGCCTGCACCTTGTAGTAATCCTCTTCCTCCTGATACCAGTCCTTGTAAGTCACCAGGAGCGGTATCTCCACGTACCGCAGGTTGATTTCCAAGTCGCCCTGCCCGAATGGGCCGCCCTTGTGAAAACTTCCCCGCTGGGAGTACAGCATTTCAATCACAAAATCCATTTTATCCCGCAACACCGTGACCACCCGCAGGCCACCGTGCAACCCAAGTTTGTTGTACCCGGCGGAGTCGTCGCCTTCCACCTGGGCGGCGTTCAGGCCGACGATGATGCCTGCTTTGAACCGCTGCTGGGCTTCGGCATTTTTTTGAAACAGGAAAAAGAAAAGCAGGAAAAGGAAGGTTGTTTTTTTCATCATAAAAAAGTAGGGGTTTGAAATTGTGTGAGGTTGTTTGAAGTGGTTCAATTTGGTTTGAGATTGTTTGACGTGATTTGAAGTTATTGCATCTATCTCAAACGATTTTAAACAATCCCGAACAATTTCAAACCACTTCAAACCATTTCTAACTATGCCTCTTCAAACGCCACCCTGGCAGGTCTTGTTTCCCGTTGGTCAAATTCGGCACGGATAATCGCCATATTGTCGTCTATCCATTTTTTGCAGGTGTCGAGCAGGAATTTGCCGTCCTCCGAGCGGATGGGCTGGCCGTAGCGGATCCTGACGTGCGTCTCCTTTTTTCCAAAACTCTGCATGAAATGTGGCAGGAACAGGTCATCGCCCACCCACGCATCGCCCATGTCCTGAAAGTCGATGGCCATTGGCACGATGCTGAACCCCTCCTTGGCAGCCAGAAAGAAGCCGCCTGGCCGGAAGTCAATGGTGTGCGGGAGCGTATGCGTGGTGCCTTCGGGAAAAAGGAGTATCGGATAGCCCGCCATCAACCCCACCCGCATGGCGTCGAGGGCGGCAGTCCGGCTTGGTTTCAATTCCCGCTGCACGAAGATGATGCCCATCTGTCTGGCCCCGTAGCCAATGATGGGCCATTTGGACACTTCCGCTTTTCCCACTGCCAATGCGTCGATTTCCGACAGGGGGATGATGGGGTCGATGTAGGAGCGGTGGTTGCACACAAAAATATGGTTGCCTGCCGGTGGCCCGCCATGTTGTTCAATGACGAAGCCGAGCCTCCTCATGCACCGATTGAGGCATAATTGCCTGATTTTCAGGGCATACGGCAGGTTTACACCCCTGATTTTGGTGTAAACCGCCATCCAGGAGACATGACAAACGATGATAAAAAACACAGTGGCCCCTCGAAAAACAGCTCGTAGTTTCTTCATAAAAATGCTCTGGTTTCGGAATATGCCGCTCCAATACCGGGCGGGCATTTTTCACAAAAGGCCGCAAAGTTAATCGGGAATCCCAATCAAATCCGAAATCCGAAATCACAAATCCGAAATCTAATCATCCTGCCTCTTTTTTCAAAGTCTCGATCATGGAAATCGGCACATCGTTCAGGTTGAGGATGATGAAGCCGTCAAGCACATCGGAGAAGTTCGGGTCCACGTTGAAGCTGATGAAACGGGCGTTGAGTTTGAGGTACTGCCGCACGAGCACCGGCAGGCGGAAATGCTCCGGTTCGATGTCTTCGATGAGGTGGTCGAGCGCCTGGAGTTCGTCGCCGAGGTTTTCGGCGAGCATCCCGATGTCCACCTTGTCCACCTGCACTTTGAAAGGCTTGCGGGGCTTGAGGTACTGCGCCAGTTGGTGGTTGAAAAAATACTTTTTGATGTAGGTCACGATGACCCCCCTCGACAGGTTCGAGTAGTATTTGCTGATGCTCACCGGGCCGTAGAGGTAGCTGTACCGGGGGTTTTTTAGCAAAAAATACAGGATGCCCTTCCACAGCAGGAAGAGCGGCAGGCGCTTGCGCTGGTAGTCCGGCACGATGTACGAGCGGCCCAGTTCCACCGATTTTTGCATGGTGGGGTAAAACCCCTCCTTGATTTTGAAAAGGCTGCTGATGTAAAAACCCGCTGCCCCGTAGCGCTCAAAAATCTCGTCGCCAATGCCCATGCGGTAGCCGCCCACAATCTGCTTTGCCTCCCGGTCCCAGAGGATGAGCTGGCGGTAGTACAGGTCGTATTCGTCGAGGTCGCAGGGTTTGCCGGTGCCTTCGCCGATGGTTCGGAAGGTCAGTTCCCGCAGCCGCCCGATTTCCTGGAGGGTCTTCGGAATGTCGGTAGCCTCCACCACGTAGATGTCGTATTCGCCTTGCGAGGACACCAGCGACTTGAATTTCAGGTGGCCGATTTCCTCCGCAATTTCCTGATTGTCAACGGGTTCGGCGATGGGTTCCTGCTGCTCCGGCACCCGAAAAAACTTTCGCAGGAAAAATGGTTTCACCTCCAGGCCAGAGCCGAGCGAGAAGATTTTTGACTGGATGAAACGTTTGAAATCAGTGGTTTTTTCAAATTTATCCTGCTCCTCCACCGAAATCGTACCGCCCACCCGCACCGTCATTTTGTACGGTTCCCGGCGTACCCACTGCACTAATCTGCTGCCCAGCCCTGGCCGCACGAAGTCGGGGTACGGGGCTTTGAGCCGCACGGGCACCACCGGAATTTCGGCCCGCTTCACGGAACGCATCAGGCGGTTGAGGAACTGGTTGCGCACGGGCGAATCCAGCGCATGGTCGGTGAAATTGAGGACGAGGCAAAGCGAGTAGCCTTTTTCTTTTGCCCTGACGAGTTCCCGGAAAATGGCCTTCACATAATTTTCCCATTGCAAAATATTGTAATCGAGCAGGAGGAAATACTCCATCAGTTCGGGGGCCGGTTTGTTTTTCCTCGCAATTATTTTGAAAGGAACGCCCCGGCCCTCCAGTAGGTGGATGAGCGCCAACTCGTCCACATCGTCCAGTGCCGAGTTGACGATGAACAGCGACGGCGTTTTCACCGAAAGGTTCTTCAAATCGTGCTCCCCCGTTTCAACCTGCACGTTTTTTCGGGACAGCGCCTCTTCGATGACAGGATTCGTTGTAGTGATTTCAGTCATGCTTCATTTGCTTTTGGCCAGTGGCCGTTGGCGGTTTGATGAAAATGCAGCACCGGCCAACCGTGATTTTTATCAGTTTGCCCCAAAGTTAACCTCAATGGTCTGGATTTAACTCTAATTTTGCCCCTTCAAAAAACACCGGACATGAAAGTTAAACACTGTTTGACAATCGGTTTACTGCTGGCCGCTATTTCCTCCTACGGCCAATCCGGGGTTTTTGACCTCAGTTTTGAGGGGCAAATTTACCCCACCGGCCTCATTCCCGGCGTGCGGCTGGAGCGGGGCATCGGTAAAAAAAGCGCCCTGCACCTCCGCCTCGGCTACCAAATCATCGACCACCGTGACCAGGGAAAACACGCCGACGAAACCGGCACCGGCTACGGCTTCACGCTCGGCTACAAGCGCTATTTCAACCATAAATCCAGGGCGTTGCACGTCGGCTTGCGCAACGATGTCTGGTTCAACAAAATCGACTGGAAAAATGGCCTCCTTCACGGCGAAGTAGGCGGCACTGCCAAAATCACCGTGCTGCAACCTACCGCCGAAGCTGGCTGGACTTTTTTGCTGGGTGAAAAAACCGTACTCGCCCCCACCCTCGCCCTCGGCTATGAAATCAATGTGAAAACCAAAGGCGAACCCACGGGCGAAGGGGCCATCGTGCTCGTCGGCATTCAATTGGGCCACCGTTTTGAAGGATTGAAGGATTGAAGGATTGAAGGATTGAAGGATTGAAGGATTGAAGGATTGAAGGATTGAAGGATTGAAGGATTGAAGGATTGAAGGATTGAAGGATTGAAGGAAAGAAAATAACCCTTGAAGAGGCCATGAAACTGTGAAGCAATAAAACCTGAGACCATAAAACAAGCTAAACCTAATCAAACATGGATTATTTCAAAGAATCGCTCATCCTGCACAAAAGCCTCAGAGGCAAAATCCGCATCACGCCCCGCCTCGACGTGCGCTCAAACTACGAGCTGGCACTCGTGTACTCGCCTGGCGTGGCCGCTCCCTGCCTCGAAATCCAAAAAGACCCCGAAACGGTCTGGGACTACACCATCAAATCAAACACCGTCGCCATCGTCACCGACGGCTCCGCCGTGCTGGGGCTGGGCAACATCGGGGCCTTGGCATCCATCCCGGTGATGGAGGGCAAGGCGTTGCTGTTCAAACGGTTTGCCCGCATCGATGCCTTCCCGATTTGCCTCGACACGCAGGACACTGACAAAATCGTGGAGACCGTCAAACTCATCTCGCCCATTTTTGGCGGCATCAACCTCGAAGACATTGCCGCTCCCCGCAGTTTTGAAGTGGAGGAGCGCCTGCAAGACCTCGGCATCCCCGTTTTCCACGACGACCAGCACGGCACCGCCATCGTGGTGCTGGCCGCCCTGCTCAACTCCGCCAAAGTGCTGGGCAAAAACATTTCCGACCTCCGGGTGGTCATCAACGGTGCCGGGGCAGCAGGCATCGCCATCGCCAAGTTGCTGCGGGGAGTCGATTACGACGGGGGCCTGAAACGGGTGGAAGTGAAAGGCCTGATACTCTGCGATACGAAAGGAATTTTGCACAAAGACCGGGAAGACCTCAACAGCTCAAAGCGGGCCGCACTCAAATTTACCAACCTCGGGAACCGCCACGGCAGCCTCAAAGATGCGCTGGTGGGGGCCGATGTTTTCATTGGCGTGAGCAGCGCCAACGTACTCGACCGCAACGACATCCGCACCATGGCCCCCGACCCCATCATCCTGGCCTTGGCCAACCCCATCCCCGAAATCATGCCCGACGAAGCCCTCGTTGGCGGGGCCGCCATCGTCGGCACCGGCCGGAGTGACCTGCCCAACCAGGTGAACAACGTACTCGGCTTCCCCGGCATCTTCCGGGGTGACCTCGATGCCCGTGCCAAACGCATCACGCCCGGCATGAAACTCGCCGCTGCCTACGCCATAGCTGACCACTTGCGCAATCCTACCCGTGACAACATCATCCCCGCAATCCTCGACGAGAGCGTAGCCTGGCGGGTGGCCGATGCCGTGCGGGATGTAGCGCTTCAGGAACAGTGGGATAAGTATTGAGATATTGAAAATTGGAAACTCACTCATTCAATCCTTGCCAGAATGGACTCACCGTCGATAACGGTTTGACCTTCGGTAACGGCAGGGACCACATTTTTCGGTAAAATGAGCGCTACCTGGCTGCCTAATTTTATCAACCCAATCACCTCACCGGCAACGACCTGCTGACCGGGTTCCACGAAGTCTTCGATGCGGCGGGCGAGCAGGCCGGCCACCTGCACCACCTTGTAACGCAGGCCGGATGTTGTTTCAAACAGCAGGTCGTTCCGTTCGTTTTCGAGGCGGAGGCCGTAGCGGTTGGTGCGTACCAGCGCGTTGTTGAATTTCCCGTGGGTGTATTTATTTTCCAAAAAACGCCCGGCAGCAGGTGCCCGCTGGTAGTGTACGTTGGCCACGTCCATTTCGATGGCAATGAGCCAGCCGCTTTCGGCCACATCGCCGGTCATCACCTGCACCACCCCTGCGTCCTTCGCCCAGGCCAGCGAATCGGTGGCCCAATGCACCACTGCCGCAACGGTGCCGTTGGCAGGGCTGATGAAAACGGTGGGGTCGTCCGGTACCGACCGCTCCGGCAGCCGCAGAAACCAAAAACGGTAAAATGCCAGCAGCCCAAGCACAACGACCGCCAACGCCAGTAAAATTTTCTTCGGCACCCGCAACTTGTTCGATTGTCCCATTTTCAATTTTTTATGACAGCAAAGAAAGCCTGCCCCCCTGGAACTAACCAGCCGGATGTTGTTTTTTAAAAAGATTCCTGTCGATTGGGAAAAAATAAAAAAGCGCCTAAATTTGCGCTCGCTTTTGGCAAACGGTCGAAAGCAATGGCCGGTGGGGTAGCTCAGTCGGTAGAGCAATGGACTGAAAATCCATGTGTCGGGGGTTCGATTCCCTTCCCCACCACACAATTTAAGCCTTTGTTACTCAATGAGTTGCAAAGGCTTTTTTATTTCACAGATGCCCGACCTGGGCATTCTGTCAATGGGGTGTGGATGTAGCCTACCCATCGTATTTTCACCGGCAGCCAAAGAAAAACAACCGCTGTCCAATCATCCGGCGCTCCCGCCACTATCCAAATTCGGACAATCTCAATTTCTCATTGTGTTCAGAACTCCCGCAGGATGCCCGCCCGCAACCCCCAGTAACGAGGAATACCCGCCTGCCCCCGGTCGAGTTTAAAATCGAGGTTTGCCCCGCCCTGCAAAAGCCAGTGTTTGGAGAAACGGTAGCGCAAACCGAGGTTCAAGTTGCCGTAGGGCAGCGGTTTTGACGATGCCGGAACGTCCACGTCGTCGCCTTTTTCCATGCCCGTTGTGCGGTGCTGGTATTCGAATTCCAGTTCGTAGCTTCCCTGCCAATGCGCCGCAAAAGCTGCCCCCAGGTACGGACTGAGCTTGCTGCGCGGTGCCAGCCACCAGCGCATCCCTGCCGACACCTGCCACATGGGCAAGTTGCCGTCGTGGGTTTCAAAATATTTAAGATCGTACTCATCGCCGGGCGGGTTGAGGGGGGGCAGGCCCAAACCCTCCTCATAAACGAAGCCTTTGAATTTGACCGCCCCGTAGCCTGCATCCAGGGTGAGGGCGAGGTAGTCGGCAAAAACGATTTCGCCCGAAAGCCCCACCATGTAGCCGTTTTTTGAAGCTAAAGAATTGGCCACCGGCACCCATGAACCACCGCTTGCCCCGATGCGAACGCCCTGCGGGACGAGCGGGAAGGCCGTTTTGTTTTCTTTTTTGGCAGGCAACATCACGAGGTCGGGCGGCTGCACCGCCGAGGGCTTTTTTTGGGGCAGCACGAATGCCAACAAATCGGGGAAGGGCAGCAGACTGGGTGTCTGATCCGCCGTTTCAACTGAAGAACTGCTGTTTTGCTGCGCAATGGTTTGGCCCGGCGTACCTGCGGCATTTCGGGCTTCGAGCGGCGATGAACCACCGGGCCGGGGCAGTCCGCTTCCCAGGCCAGTGACCCCGTTGGCAGCCATTTTTCCAAAAAAGGGCTGCCTGACAACCACGGTCCGGTAAATCGTATCGTATTGATAAACAACGGTTTGCCTAAAAATGGTGTCCCGGTTGACGGTTGTCTCCCGGTCGGTTACGGATGCTTGCGATGCGGTGGGTTTTGCAGCCTCTGACTGCCACCATTGCCAAATCCAGAAGGCATTGGAAAGGAGCAACAGCCCCGTCAAAGCGCCCAGCCACCACAGCGGCAGCAAACGCCGCCGTTCGTGCGCATCGAGCCGCCGGGAAAGTGTCTGCCAGTCCTCCCCGCTGAAATCGGGAGGGGGCGATGCAGCCTGGATTTTTTCAGAAAACTTTTGAAAGAAGTTGAATTGTTTCATCCTTTCGTGATTTTAGGTGCGGGTTGAAGTATCATTTCTTTGAGTTTCGCCCTTGCTTTGAACAGGTTCGATTTCGAGGTGCCCTCCGAAATGCCGAGCATGGCAGCAATTTCCCGATGCTCGTAACCTTCGACGGCAAAAAGGTTGACAGCAAGCCGGTAGGAAGGGGGAAGTAGCTGCACGAGCGCCAGCAACCCGTCCGAGGAGAGCTGCTCCAGCATGTCGATGTCGTCCGTGGCGACTGTCAATTCCACTTTCGTGAGGTCTTCGACGGGCAGGGAACTGCGCTGGTACTTCCTGAAATGGTCAATGGCACTGTGTACGACCACCTTGCGCAGCCAGGCTTGAAAAGGCAGCGCCGGGTCGTAGTTTTCTATTTTGGTAAAAGCCCTGAAAAAAGCATCGTTGACCACCTCCCGCGCTTCTTCCGTCGAGGCAACGTAACGCCTCCCCACGGACAGGGCAAACGCATAGAACAACCCATACAGTTCATGCTGGGCAACCCGGTCACGTCGGCGGCAATTCTCGATGATTTGGTTCAGTTTCGTGTCATTCATGCCGGCTACTTACGAGTATTTTCGGAGAAAAAAAGAGGAAGGTTGCCTAAGTGGTTAAAAAGGCGCTTGAAAATGATGGCACCCAATCAGTGAGGTCCATCATATTCACGAAATGATTCCCCTTGCATTTTGAAAACCAGGGAAGCCGTCTTATTCACCCCGCTGCAACGACCTTCCGGCTGCCGCCCCGCTTCTTCTCCGCATCCAAAAAAATCCCAATGTTTTGGCTTTTAAAGTGGTGGATAAAATGCCCTCTGCGACCGAGGTATCCGCTTTTGAGAGCATCGGCGTAAAATGTGGCCCCGATTTGGTGGGTGGCTTGCGGGCAACTTATGATGCCGTAATTTTTCGGCTTCCCGAAATTATCTCAAAATAGGCGACACCGATTTCCGCAGCAAAATTTCATCGAAGCCCTTTTTTATGAAATTATCCAAAACGCCCACTTGCCGGAAGCCATAATCCAAATAAATCTTTTTGGCTATTTCATTGAAGGATGAGACGCAAATAAAGATATTCGGTGAAACCTTCAAAATCCTTTCTTCGCAAAAAACCAGCAGCATTTTTGACAAGCCTTTGCCTCGGAACGGCTCGCTTACGAACAAGGTTTGAATATAGCCCCTGAATGTGCCGCACATTTGCAGTATCACAAAGCCCGCAATTTGCCGGTCTTTTTCCAAAATATAAATCTCTTTGCACTCGCCGTTGAAGGCAGCCAAACATTGTTCGCAGGTCATTTGCAAGGTCGTCCAGGGGTCGGATGCCGCCATCATTTTAGCGCATTCCCCGAAAACGGTTGGGTCGTTTTCCAGCCTGAAAACATAATCTTCCTGGGTTTTCATTTGCTCTTTTTGATAAGCCATAGAAAAACAAAGGTCAATAAAGCGTTTACAAAAATGTTCATGAAGCCTAAATCAAAGCCGTTTTTTTCAAGAAAATAATTTAAAAACCAGGTCAAAACAGCCGCAAATATGGTTGCAAAGGGCACCCATTTTTCTT
>JACRAN010000258.1 GCA_016234735.1 Bacteroidota bacterium
ATTGTGTATTCATGAGCAAGAAAAATCATCTTAACTAAGGGCAATATTCCCCTCATTTCTCGCATTGCGCCACCACCATACTTCATAACATAATTTCTCTCAATACCGATGAAAGCATCCCAAGCAGCGTTGAATTCATCTAAATCAGCATAACTTTCTGAGTGATTAGGGAAATTCAAATTAGCCAAATCATTGATGCCTACTATGTCATTTTGTAATTGAGCCTGGTTTTTAACCCATTCAAATGAAACAAGTTCACCCTTATATTGGTGTCCTATTTGACCCACACCAAAATAGGCATGAAAAAGTTCCGGATATCTATTGGCTGTTAAAATCCCTAGTAGAGACCCCCAAGAATGTCCCATGATGTAAATCTTGTCTTTTTTGAATCGCTTGGTAAGGTATTGGCTGAGTTCACCTGCATCTAAAATAAATTGCTCCAAATTCATTGACTTAGGTGGCACATCAGGATTATAGGATTTTCCAGCTCCCCTTTGTTCCCAGTATACCATGACGAAGTCGTTTTCAATTAATCTGTTTGTTTCTTTCATCATTCCAATTTCCGGGCCTCCCGGACCTCCATGAACAAACAACATTACTGGTTTAGTTGAATCGGCACCACGAACTATTATATATTGTTTCAGGCCTCCAATTTGAAGTGTATCGATTATTGAAATGCTGCCTGAGATTGTCTTACCACTTTTATCAGTAATAGGGTCAGCTTCCCCAGGGCTATTAATCCACCATACAGTCACTAAGCCCAAAATTAGTGTCAAGAATGCTAAGACTATGTATAGAATCACCTTCAGTATTTTTCTTATCATACGTTACAACTATTTTTAATTTGTCATCTAATCAAAAATGTCCTTGTTAAGAAATAAAATCAATAAATATCTTGTCCACCTTTAAAAATTGTCCGTGTACACCAACTTGCCTTTCTGTCCTTCATTTTATTTTTTTTCTTCACATTCTGCTGAGATGTAACTCGTCCATGTGTTGTAAACTGTCAGCGGACTTTTTGAATTTTGTCGACCGAATTTGTCAGCTTACACTTCTCTGTCCACAAGCCGGCCCAATTACCGCCAACTACTCCACTCCCGAAAACGATTATGTAAAACCCGCATTGCGCCTTTTACTTAGTGGTTTTCGAGTAAGTAGCCATTTCCACCACCTTCCCTTTCCATCCACGGCGGTTAAGTAAACCCGCCTTGCATGTTTATTTGTCAAACAGGAGAAGCCTCTTCGCAAAGATAATAATCCTCACCGCAACGTCCCCCAAAACAACCCCCAAATCCGCCGGTACTCGTCCGTCCAACTGCTCGGCTCCACGAACCCGTGGTCTTCCACCGGGAACACTGCCAGTTCCCAGTTCTCCTTTTTCAGTTCGACGAGGCGCTGCGACAGCCGCACTACGTCCTGGAACTCCACGTTGGTGTCCGTCATGCCGTGCAGCATCACGAGGTTGCCCTGCGTGAAGCCCTCGGCGTGGTAAATCGGGGAGCTGCGGCGGTAGGCGATGCTGTCCTCCAGCGGGGTGTTCAGGATGTTGGAGGTGTAGCCGTGGTTGTAGTGTGCCCAGTCGGTCACGGAGCGAAGGGCAGCGCCGCTGCGGAAGGTGCCGGGCGAGGTGAACATCGCCATCAGCGTGATGAAGCCGCCGTAGCTGCCGCCGTAAATTCCGATGCGTCCGGGGTCAATGCCGTGCTGCCCGGCGAGGTAGCGGGCACCGTCCACCTGGTCGCTGAGGTCCTTGCCGCCCATGAAGCGGTAGATGCCCGTGCGCCAGTCCCGACCGTAGCCCTGGCTGCCCCGGTAGTCCACGTCCAGCACGGTGAAGCCGTTGTCGGCGAGGAAATTATGGAACATGAACTCCCGGTAGTAGCTGCTCCACCAGCGGTGTACGTTTTGGAGGTAGCCAGCACCATGCACGAAGACGACCGCCCCTCCGTTGCGCCGACTGCCCGCAGGGCGGTAGAGCCGGGCGGGCACGTCCATGCCGTCGCTGGCCTTGAACCAGACGAGTTCCGGCTCCCGCCAGGGGTATTTTTGAAAATCGGCGGTAGTGGATTTCGTAACCTGCTGCGGGGCGGCACCGGGCCTGTTTTCCATGAAAAAAAGCTCCCAGGGCTGGTTGCTGTACGAGTAGCGGATGGCCAGCCAGCGCTCGTCGGGCGAGAGCGTGAACTCGTGGTTGCCGGGCAGCGTTGTCAGGCGCTCCATGTTCCCGCCAGTGGTGGGCAGCCGGTAGAAATGCCGCTCGAACGGCGTTTCCCGGTTGGAGGTGAGGTAAAAAAACCGCTTGTCCTTCGACAAATCTGCGTCGAGGATTTCAAATTGGCCGCTCGTCAGCGCTTTTTTCTCTCCAGTCTCCACGTGTACGGTGTACAGGTGCGAGTAGCCGCTCCCCTCCGACTGGAACCAGACGGTCGAGTTGTCTAACCAACCCAGATTGCCAAAAAAACCGCCGATGCCGGGGCCGCCAATCCACGCCTCGTCGTGCTGGTGGTCGAGGAGTTTCAGGCCGCCGGTGGGCAGGTCGAGGAGCATCAGCCACCGGTCCTTGTTGTCGAACGAGTACACCGTCACCAGTGCTTTCCCGTCTTCGGAAAACACGGGGCCAGCGAGGGCCACCTGCCTCGGATTTTTGAACAGCGGCTCCCAGGCGGTCGTGTCCGTGTGGTAATCCTTCAAAAAAAGCGGCTTCTGAAAAATGCCCTCGATTTGCTTCGTTTCCACGAAATAGACCGTGTCCCGCTCCCGGTCGTAGATGCCGAACGACGACTCGTCCTGCGGGCCGCCGACTTTGGGGCGTGATTTCAGCGTTTCCACCTTGCCCGATTCGGTCACGTAGCTGGGCACGTCGGTGTCCTCCTCGACGGCATCGGCAGTGAGCGAGAAGGTGACGTAGCGCAGGTCGGGGCTGATGCCGAGGCTGCCGAGGCGTTTTTCCCCGAAAAAAAACGGCTTGGGGCGCTTGGGTTGCAGCGCTTCCCGGCGGCGTTTTTGCACTTCCCGGTCGCTCTTCCGCTCGGCCAGCACCTCGAACAGCGCCAACTGGTCAGCTTCGAGCCACTGGTTTTCGGGGCTTTTTTTCTTGTCCTTCCGCTCCGTTCCTTTTTTGAAATCGGTCAGTTGGGTGGTGGTGCCTTCGGCAATGTCCCAGGCGTAGAGGTTTTCGGTTTTTTCAAAAATGACCTTCGTTTCATCGCCGCTGAAACGGGGCGAACCTTCGGTCTCCAGCGTGTTGGTGATTTGCTTGAGCGTGGATTTACGATTTACGATTTTGGATTTACGATTGGGGGTGTCTGCTTCGAGGTTGAGGAGGAACAGGTCGCCGTTTTTGCTGTACACTTTTTTCGTTCGGGCCTTGTTGTAGCGGCCACTGGCGGGCATGGTTTTCATCTCTTCGATGGTGAGCTTTTCAGGCTTGCCGGTCGGGTTGGCGATGCCGATTTTGTAGGTGCTGCGCAACGTGTCGGCATCGGGGTTCCAGGTGAAATAAACCGTGCGGCTGTCCTCCGACCAGGAGATGTTTTCAGGCAGGTAGCCGACGAAGGCTTCGCCCTGCATGATTTGCTCGATGGTGAGCGGGGAGGCGTTGGGCGGGGCGGGTTGTGCGGTTATTTTTCCCCAAGGGGACAGGACGAAGGAAAACAGGAGGATGAGGCAGGGCAAGAAGCGCATGTTTTGAAATTGAGAAATTAAGAAATTGGGAAATCGCAGATTCACGACAGTAAATTGGAATCCGGGAAATTCAAAATCCCCGAATCCTCGAATAAACAAATCACCACACGAAGGTCACGGCCTGCTCGCATTCGAGGGTCAGGCTTTTGCACACCGGGCAGGCGAGCGCTGCCGCTTCCAGCAGGTGTTTTTCTTTTTCGGTGAAATGGCTGGGCGGCATGGTGAACGTGACCTCCACCCGTGCGATGCGGCGGGGGTTGGCGGCCATGATTTTGTTCACGTCGGCACGGGTGCCCTCGATGTCGAGGCCGAGGTCACGGGCCTTGATGCCCATGATGGTCATCATGCAGGCGGCGAGCGCCGTGGCCACGAGGTCGGTGGGGGAGAAGGCTTCGCCCCGGCCCTGGTTGTCCACCGGCGCATCGGTCACGATTTGGTTGCCGGAGGACAGGTGGGTGCAGGTGGTGCGGAGGCCGCCGTTGTAGGTTACGGTTGATGTCATGCGGTTTTTGTCTTGAATCTTTTCGGGAGCAAAGTACGGCGGGAATTTATTTTGTCCTGGAAGAAAATCGCCGTCAGCAACCAGCTCGTGCTGTGTTGCCCGACGGCGCTGTGCCCGAATGTTTGCCTGGCAGCCGGAAACGATGCCAGGTGGAGTGGAAAACAGGTTTCCAGCCCCAATACTTTCAGCGCTGAAGGACGATACTCTTCGTGAAAAATTTGCCGTCCGGCGCATCCAAGACCACCTGATACACACCGGTCCGCAACGATTCGGGGAACTGCAACTCGCAATTCCTGCCATCCATCGCCCGGTGCAGCACCAACAGGCCATCGGCTGAATAAACCCTCACGTTCAGGCCTGTGTTGGCATGATGCGTTTCAACCTGAATGCAAACGCCCCAGGAAGTTGGGTTGGGGAACACCTTCACCCTGGCGGCAAATGCTGCCCAGGAAACAGCCGTGAAGGGCTGGCCTGATTTAAAAACCTTCAACTCCCGCCAATGCCCTTTGAACGTCAGCCCCGACCCGTAGTTGGTGTTGCTGAGGTTGCCGTCGTCCGCCGGGCGCTCGAGGGCACCGCTGCGCTCGCCTATCTTGGTTCCGTCCAAATAAAAATGAGCGGTGGAATCAGCGTTGCTGTAAATGAATGTCAAGGCGTACCATTTGCCGGCTTCGGCGCTCAGGTTGGGCACTGCGTAGGTGGCATTATTGAAAAGGAGCAGCCACTTGTTGTCGTAGCGCAACTCGAAGCCGAGGTAGCGCCAGCCGTCGCCGCAGACCACTACCGGCCGGTTTTTCCCGTCGAGGCTGTCGAGCTTGAATTCGAGCTGCACGGCGAAGGAAGAATCGTACAAAGCCGCTAAGTGGGGCGTCCGGACGAGGCAGGAATCGGCGGTGGTGCCGATGTAGTTGCCGTTGGAGTACACGCCGTCGTTGCCCGCAAAAGGCGCGTTGATGAGGAGCATTTCCGGGTTCATGCCAAGCAAATCGGCAGCGGAATTTTTAAGCGGAAAATGCGCTGCCGGCTCGAAGCTGGTCAAATTTTGCGCAAGCAAAAATTGCGGCAAAAAAAGGACAGCCAGCAGGAGGATTTTAAAAAGAGGCTTCATGCTTTTGAAATTTCAAGTTTGAAAAAAGGGCGGCTTTTTCAGTGCAAGCCGCCAGCAACCCGCTTATTTTTTCCCGCCGGAAGGTTTCAGCACCGGCGTTTCTATCTTCTCCCGCACCACTTCGTAATCCTCGTATCCGGCCCGAACGCATTTCACCTCCCAGTCGAAGCTGAAATCGCCCGTGCCGCCTTTCAACTCCTTCACCCGGATGCCGGCGGCGGTTTTTTCAATCACCGCCAAGCCGTAGGTGTCGGCAGAGAGGGGCGTGAGGAGAGCCGTCATGGTCGCCGGGTTGGCGACGTGGCGGAAGTGTTCGGGGAAAGGCACGAAAGCCTCGCCGTTTTGCAGGGTGGCAGTGCCCCGCACGTAGGCGGCGGCTTCGGGGCCTTCGAGGCTGGCGTACCAGATTTCCTTCGTCGGGTCGGCAGGGTGCGCCATGCGGAAGTTTTTGATGTCGCCGAAGACGATGCCCTGGTTGGAGTCATTCACGAACATGCCTGCCCTGTGAAGACTGTTCTCATCGGCAACGGCAGCATAACCCCTGTTCAAGCCGACGGCACTTCCCGAAAAAATGTTGTGCCCTGCAAAGAAATTCAGCGAGCCGTCATCCCCTGCCGTGAAAACGGCGCCCGTGTTGTCCTCTCCAGGGAAACGGTACAATGCTGCAACAAAATCAGTGAAAGAGCTGGTGTTCAGCAAGTGGGAGCCATACCTGTCGGAGTAGCCCCACTTGTTGCCGAGGTTGTCCCGGATTTGGCTTTCGCCGTTGACGGCGAAGAGGAGGCCGTTGTTGCTGGCATCTACCTGCATCCCGGCTTTCGCCTCGCTGTTGGCATCGTAAACCGCCGCCAAACCGCCGCTGGGATTTCCGCCAGTCCAGTTCGCTCCGGCTTGGAAATTCAGCGAGTAATTCTCGCCGAAGGTGGTCAGATAACCCACATGCGGCACGGCAAAATCACGGTGCATGGACGCTGCGATGTTGCCCAGCGAGTCGAAAAGGGTAGCGCCGTAGTGGCTTATCTGCGTGGAGTAAAGTTCCGTGCCGGGGTATTTTATTTTAAAAGCGCCATCGGAGAAGACGCAGCCCGCGTCGCTGTCCACCCTCATGCCCGCCTTCGCGTCGAGATTTAAAACGGGCCCGGAAGGATAATTGCCGAAAATATTCACGAACCCCGTCTGCTGACTGACGCCTGCCAACAAGCGCGGCGACAGGATGGCAAATCCTCCGCCGATGGTATCCCTGTTTCCGGCGCCAAAGACTCCTTCGCTGGCCCCGGCATAGCTGTTTTCGTTTTCCAAAAAAAGATTGCCCGAACCGAACCTGGAAAACAGCGAGGCCCTGTATTTCCCTTCGTTGTCGTAAAGGAAAAGCCCTCCTTCCGGCGCGTTGCCGAAGAAATTGTCAGGGTCGGAGTCGCCGAGGCGGGCGACGGGGCGGTCGTTGCCGCCGCTGTACAGGTGCAGGCCGCCGTTGCCTTTGGGAGTTTCCGTGCCGAGCCAGGCATTTTTCCACTTAGCCCCGTTCCACAGCGTCAGGCTGTCGGGTTCGAGCCGGAAGCGGGTGAAAATGTCGGAGGGGCTTAGGATTTCCTCGACCGTCAAAGCCCAGGGGTGCAGTTGCGAGTTGAACAGGCCGTTCGTGTTCCACAGGCTACCGGCAGTCAGTTGCGAGAGGGCAGTGCCGTATTCGAAACGAAGCCGGTCGGCATCGAACGCGCTGCGGGAGTTAAACAGCAAGCCCACTGCGGCTTTGAAAAATTCGAGGCTGTCGAGCGCCAGCAGTGCATGGCGTGGGGACGGGTTCGGGTCTTCAAATTGCAGCCGGTTTCCCGTAAGCAGGGAGTAGCTGCCGTCAAAACTGGAGTAATCCACCACCAAGCCGTCGTGTTGAAGTTTTGTGGTAGTTGGCAAATATTGACCGACCTGCACGAGGCTGTCCACTTGTTGTTTTGTGGTATAAACTACTCCTGAATGATAGCCGATGCCGGTAGGCTCCGGAATCCAGGGCGAGGCGAATGCGCTCAAATTCACCGAGTTTCCGCCGGAGATGCCGAGCGTGTTTCCAGACAGGTTCAGGTTTTGAAGCTCATTGGTCGGGTTGGCATCGGCATCGTCCACCGCATCGGTGAAAGAGCCGCCGCCGTTGGAAAGCGTCACGGTGTTTCCCGTTTTTGAAATGGTCTGCAGCTCGTTCGTGGGGTCGGCGTCGGCGTCGTTCACCTCGTCGGTGAAAGAGCCGCCGCCGTTGGAGAGCGTCACCGTATTTCCTGTTTTTGAAATGGTCTGCAACTCGTTCGTGGGGTCGGCATCGGCATCGTTCACGCCGTCCTGGATGGCGCTCAGGTCAACGGAGTTGCCGTTTTCGATGCTCAAAGTCGTGCCGGCGAGGGAGAGCAACTGGTTGTCGTCGCCGCCGCCGCCGGGTTCGTCTTCCAAGGAGCTAAGGTCCACCGAGTTGCCGTTGCTCAATGACAGCACGTTCGTGGCAAGACTGAAGGAGAGGGTCTGCAATTCGTTC
>JACRAN010000259.1 GCA_016234735.1 Bacteroidota bacterium
CAGCACCCCGGCGAACTCCGCCTCGTTGTTGAAGTGCGCCATGATGCCCCTCGTGAAATACACGTAGCCGCCCGGCACGGCGAAGGCATTCACCACCGGCGAGTCAAGGATGCGGAACTGATAGTCCACCTTGGGCCGATGGCTGATGCGGCCCATTTTTTTGCCGTGTTCGTTGATGAAACTTTGCAGTTTCTGGTCGTCGTACATGCCGAATTCCGCAATCACCTGGGGGTCGTAGGCAAGGCCCATGGCCCGCTCCTGTTTCTCGGAAATGAGCATGAACTGCTTCTTCCCGGTGACGGGGTTCACGGCGCAGGAAACGATGAAAATGCTGGAAAGGATGGCGGCGGCGATGAGCCGGAGGCGGCGGGGGGTGGCGTTTTTCATTGGCAAAAGTTTTTGTTTTTTATGACGGAAACCTGCGGGCACACGTCACTTGCAGAGCATCCGCCCGTTGCCAACAAAAGTAAAAATCTTATGGAGCAATCAGGCAGTTTTTTCAAACTTCCGTTTGCGGAGCCAGGAATAAATCAATCCGAAAGCCACCAGCAAAACCAGCGGTCCGCCGATGTTCACGAGTTGCCACAACGTCTGCTGCGCTTCGGCTTTTTGCGTGTCGAGCAGGCGCAGTTTCACCTCCCGCCCCCGTGCGGCGATGATGCCTGCATCGTCCCGCAGGTACTCGACGGCGTTCAGCAAAAAATCCTTGTTGGCGTATTGAAAACGGTCGATGGGATTGAGGCCGAGCGGCAGGGGCTGGCCGGTTTTCCCGTTGATGAAGTTGCGGGCGATGTCGCCGTCGGCCACCACTACCATGCGGGTCGGGGTGCTGAGGGGCTTGTATCCCTGGTCGATTTGCCGCAGGTTTTGCTGCATCTCCGCCGTCACCCTGTTTTCAAAAAACGAGGGGAATTCGCCTTCCAGCAGCACCGCCACCGGCACCTGTTTTTTATCGAACGAGTTGGCGATTTCGTCGCCGTAGCGCAGGATTTCAAAGTTTAGGCGGGTGATGTTCGGCTGTATTTTGCTGCGGTCGGAGGTGGCGAGCAGGATGGTTTTTTTGACCGGGGTCTTCGTTTTTATCGTGTCGATGGACGATGGGAAATAGAGGTTGATGCCGTCCAGATTGCGCACCAGCGGGTGGTCGGCGGTCGGAATGATGACCGGGAAGTAGTACCACTTGAACAGGTCAATCGTGCCTTTTTGGTCAATGACCATCGGGATATTGGAGCACTGCCAGTCGAGCACCAGGTCGGGGTTCACCCGTGCGCCGTATTTGAACAGCATGTCGTTGAGGTTCAGCGGGAAATCCCGGGCCACGTAGTTGTTGGTGGTGCGCAAGGAATCTATCTCCACGTTCAACGGGTCGATGAGCCAGAGCATTTTGCCACCGTTCATCACGTACTGGTCGATGAGGAACAGGTCCCGGTCGCTGAACGGCATTTTCGGCTTGGCCACGATGAGCGTTTTCACGTCCTGCGGAATGACGGAGGTGCTGTCGAGGTTGAAAGTGCCCACTTCGTAGTAGGCCCGCAGGTTGCGCACGAGGTCATTGCGTTCCAGTTCGTTCAGTTCACCGTGCCCGACCGTGAAGGCGACGATTTCCTTCGCACTGGACGAGAGCTTGTGCAGGGCGTTCGCAAACTTGTACTCCAACTGGCTGATGGAGGTGTTCAATTGCTCATCGGGCGTGTTGCCACGGGCATCTTCATCGAGCAAATCCACCACCTCCGTGCGGCCCCGGTAGCTGATTTTGGCGTAGGGGTAAATGAGTTTTTCCTCGGTGCCTTCGGTGGTTTTGATGCGGAGATTGGTCGGCACGATGCCATCCTTGGCCAGTTCGGTGCGGCGGGCGTTGATGTCCTCCACCGTGCCGTCGCCGGGGTTGGTGAACGTGTAGCTGACGTAGCCGGACTGCGAGCGGAGGTCGTCGAGCATCTCCTTCACCGAGCGTTGCAGGCGCTTGAACCCTGCATTGAACTGCCCTTCCAGCAGCACGTTGACATACACCTCGCCGTCGAGCTTGCGGAGCATCTCCTTCGTCGGTTTGGTCAGGGTGAAGCGCTGGTCTTCCGTCAGGTCGAGGTGCGTGAAAAACACATTGCCCAGGATGTTGAGGAACCCGGCAATGCCGACGACAAGGCCGAGTTGGAGGAGGGATTGGTTGCGTTTTTTATTTTTCACGTTGGGCGAGGGTTCACTCGGTTAGTTTGATGCGCCAGTAAATGTCGGAGAGCAGGATTTTCAAATCAAACCTGGTCAGTTCAATCACATCGGTCGGTTCGGTAAAATATTGCGCCTCCCAGGTCCCATCTTCCCGCCGCACATGCAGTTCGGCCAGCATTTCGTCCTGCAAAATCACGAGATAATACCACAGGGAATCAATCTTGAAATACTCCCGGCGCTTCCTCACACGGTCCCGGTGCCGGGAATTTTGAGAGGAAACCTCCGCCATGAACACGGGGTGTTTCACGATGTACTCGTCTTCGTCGTCAACATTCGGTGCTACCACAAGATCGGGATAGCGGTAAATGCCATTTGGAACCACTTCTGCTTTTACATCATGGACATAAGTTTCAAAGCCTTTTTCGATGAGTGGAAGTTCGATTTTTCTCAGCAAATTCTTGGAGACCAAGTTTGCATTTTTTGATTCTCCGGCCATAGGTATGAGTTTTCCATAGTGAAATTCATGTCTGACTTCAGACTGCTGCTCCAACTCCAGCCATTCCGCTACGGTGTAGATTTTTTCCGGTATTTTTAAAGTAGCTGTCATTTGAAAAAAGTTTTTTACAAAAATAAGCGATTTTCACCATTTCCGCCGCTCCAGCGACGCCACCGTCATCGCTACAAAAATACCGGCCACCGACACGAAGTAAATCACGTCCCTCGTGTCAATCACGCCCCGGCTGATGGACGTGTAGTGGTAGTCGATGCCAAGCATTTGCACGATGTCGTCCACTTTGCCGACGAAAATGGGCAGCTTGCTGAAAAACAAAAATCCCCAGTGGAACAGGAAGCACAGGAAAACCGCCACCACGAAACTCGCAATCTGGTGGTTGGTGATGGAGGAGGCGAACACGCCGATGGCCACGAACGCCGCCGCCAGCGACATGAGGCCGAGGTACGACCCCACGATGGCCCCGCTGTCGAGGTTGCCCTTCGGGCTCCCAAGTTGATAGACCGTGAGGTAGTAGAGGATGGTGGGCAGCAGCGCAAACACGGCCAGCGCCAGGCAGGCGAAAAATTTACCCAGCACGATTTGCAAATCCGTGAGCGGGCGGGTGGCCAGCAGTTCGATGGTGCCTGCCGAGTGCTCCTCGGCCAACGAGCGCATCGTCACCGCCGGAATGAGGAACACGAACACCATCGGCGCAATGTCGAACAACTGGTCGAGGGTGGCGTAGTTGTAGTTGAGCAGGCTGGTGTCGGGAAAGACGAACATCACCAGCCCCAGGATGCCGAGGAACACCCCCACCACGATGTAGCCGATGAGCGAGCTGAAGAAGGTGTTTATTTCCTTAAAAAAGATGGTCAGCATGTTATTCTTCCTGGGATTTTAGCGTTTCAAGAAATTCTTCAATTTTAATCACTGTGATTTTTGGAAATTCAATGCGCTTCAAAATGTTGAAATGCCGGTCATTCGAGACGATGAAAGTAGCATCACCAGCTACTGCGCAATCGATAAACTTGTTGTCATCCATATCATCTGAAATCAAATTCCAGTTGAAATAGAA
>JACRAN010000265.1 GCA_016234735.1 Bacteroidota bacterium
CATGGCTGACCAGGCCGAGGCGGATTTGTTTTCGGATATTCTGAAAACGCCCCGATTGCAGGATGGCTTCCTCCAATTTCGGGCTGTGGTCCAACAGGTTGCGGAGTTGTTGGAGGGCTTCGGGCAGTTCGTCGCGGGCAATCAGTTCCCGGATGCGGGCGAAAAAGGCGGGGGTGGTTTGGTCCATGTTTTCCTTGTTTGAACGGTTGGGGTAAAAGTAGGGGAAAATGGTGGGTTTCCATACTGCTGGTTTTTCACGCAAAGAGGCTGTCTCAAAAGACTCAATTTACGATTTACGATTTTGGATTTACGATTCCAAGTATCCATAATGCTTAATTTTAGAGGAAAGTACGGGTGCAAAAAATCGTAAATCGTAAATCTAAAATCGTAAATAAGGACTTATGATACAGCCTCTTTGCGTGAAACAAAAATGTCAAGTAGTAGGCGGGTTTCGGCAAGAGCGACCGAACCGACACCACGACGGCGATTTTTAAGTTTCGAAAGAAGGCGCTTTGCCAGCGGGGCCACCTCACCGCAGCACGTCGAACATCCTCGAATATTTCACGATGAAACTCCGATTGAGGGCACCGTTCATGTCCCGCAACTCGTTGAAAACGAGGAACAAACCCGTGTTCGCCTGCTGCAACCAGCCAAAGCGCACGTTGGCCGACCAGGTGTCCGTCACGCTGTTGAACTGCACCAGGCTTTGCAGGAAAAGGCGGGGCGTGAACGAATAGGAAATGCGTGTCCACAGCAGGTTGGTGGTGAAATCGCCGCCGGGCAGGCTCACGTCGTTGCGGCTGATGTTGAATTCCGTATTGAATTTGTCGCCGAGGCGCAGCCCCAGCGTGGCGGTGTTGGAGTAGCGGTTGCCGCCGAAAAAGCCGCCGAGGATGTGCCGGGTGCTGACGTACACCGGCTTGCTTCTGTTGGTGAAAAAGACGAGGATGGTTTCCCAATGATTGTACGTGCCGGGCGGCACGACCACGCCGGGCGAAATTTCAAACGGCTCGAAAACGCCTTCCGTCGTGTAGTCAATGCCCGTGTGGATTTCCGTGCCACTTTGGAATTCCCAGTGGTTGTCGATGTGCAGGAAGCCCGTTTCCTGCTTCCCGTCGAAGTTCCAGTAGCCCCGGTACGAGACGTGCGGGCGGATTTCGAGCAGGCCCAGCTTGCCGTTCATGCGGATGCGCTGGAGGATGAGACCTTCTGGCTTGCGGAAGGCACTGCGTTGCAAGAAGCCCACTTCGGGGTTGAAGCCTTCGCCAAGCTGCGAGTAGGCAAAGTCGAGAATCAAGCCGCCCCACTCGTACTGGCTGCGAAACTTGAAGGCGTGGTCGTCCTCTTCCGTGCCGGGGGTGGCGCTCTTGGCAAAAAAACCGGAAAGCTGCGCCTTTTTGCCCAAGCCAAATTTGCCATCGGCGGCGAAGGTGCGGTTGTAGTCGTCGTCGAGGCCGCCCATGCCCTGGCGGTTGACGAACATGCCGCCGAGTGCGGAGCGCCCACCGAACTCGTGGTTCACCCGCGCCACGGTGAAGTTGTTTTGCTGAATTTCCGCCTCCTTCACATCGTCGGTGAACATGCTGAGTAGGCCGAGGTTGGTGCGGTTGACCTTGCCCGACAGCCTCGCCCCGCCGATGATGGGCACGAGGTCGCCGTCCTCGCCGATGCCGATGCGGCGGCTGAAAAACAGGTCCACCTCACCGGGGCTGCCCACGCTGAACAGCCCGGCGTTTTCCAAAAAGAAAGCCCGTTTTTCAGGAAAAAAAAGGTTGAAACGGTCGAGGTTCACCTGCTGCTCGTCCACCTCCACCTGAGCGAAGTCAGTGTTGTAGGTGAGGTCGAGGGTGAGGCTGGGCGTGATGCTGTACTTGAGGTCGGCACCGAGTTCGGCGTTGAGTTTCGTTTTGGAATTGTCGATTTCATAGTCGTGGGAGACTTTCGCCAGGGCGTAAGGAATGAGCTTGAGGTTGCCGGGGCTTTGGAGGTTCAGCCCGGTGAGCGTACCAGCCAGCGACAGGCGTTTGAGGTCGAACTCGATGGGCAGCGACGCCCAGTACGCCACCTCGTTGGTCTTGCGGATGTTGCGCCGGAAGTTGATGCCCCAGACCTGCTCTTTCCCGGTGGAGAAGCGCAGCGTGCGCAACGGGATGGCGAACTCGGCGCTCCAGCCGTAGTCGCCGATGGAGGTTTTCACCGTCCAGGAAGCGTCCCAATTGAGGTTGTAGCCGCCGATGACACCGGCTTGCTGGCGCACGTTGCCGAAGTTGCCCTGCCCCTCGTTGTCCACCTGGGCATCGTACTCCATGCCGATGGAGTTGGTGCCAAACAGGAAGCCGTTCTGCCCGTCGTGGTAGGTGTCGAGGATGAAGGAGAAGGCATCGGTGTTGTCCAGGTCGCCGTCGCGGCGGTTGTCGGAAACCACCAACCCGGCGGGCTGGGCATCGTGGCAGACGACCGAGAGGTAGAACGTGCTGGCCGTGTAGCCGATGCGGATTTCGGTGTTTTCGGAAGCTGGCTGCCCGGAATTGGGGCGGCTCTGCACCAAATCGCCGAAGGGTTGCACCGACTGCCAGGCGGCGTCGCCGAGCACTTCGCCGTCCACGACCGGCTCGCTTTGCAAAGCGAAGGCTTCCCTGTTCGGGCGCAGGCTGGCACTGGCTGGCGTCAGCATGGGCTGGGCAGGAGCGAAAAAAGGCAGGCAGATCAGTCCCAAAGCAGGGAGGGTGTGTTTTTGAAAAAACATGGTGCGGTAAATTTTTTGACAAACCTACAAAATCAGGGGGAATAAGCGCCCAAGCACAAGGGAAGCGTAGATACCAAGTTCAAAACCGATGATAAAAATCAGCAATCAGCAGACGAATGTCATCGAGCACTTTTGCTCTCCCGCCTACCTTTAGCCTTCTTAAATACCGTTCGCCCCACCCTGTGAGCGGGAAACGCCCGTGCAATTTCCCACGAGGAGGGTGGCGTGTGAAACAAGTCGCAAACTTCATGTCGCACCAAAAAGAAATGACCGCCCCGGTCAACCTCAGCACCCACGCCAGGGGCACAGGCCCCAGCCGAAAACAACGTCCCATCTACCTCGACATGCTGCCGCCCTGCAACGATGCCTGCCCGGCAGGCGAGAACATCCAGGCGTGGCTCTCGCTGGCACAAGCTGGCCAGTGGGAACAAGCCTGGCAGAAGCTCATCGAAGAAAACCCGTTGCCCGCCATCATGGGCCGGGTGTGCTACCACACCTGCGAGAATGCCTGCAACCGGGCGTTCACCGACAACCCGGTGAGCATCCACGCCGTTGAGCGGTTCCTGGGCGATGAGGCTTTGAAAAACGGCTGGAAGCCAAAGTTCATGACCACGCCAAGCGGCAAGCGCATCCTCGTGGTGGGGGCGGGGCCATCGGGCTTGTCGGCGGCGTACCACCTTCGGCGGCTCGGCCACGAGGTCGAAATCAGGGAGGCCGGGCCGGTGGCAGGCGGCATGATGCACTTCGGCATTCCCGCCTACCGGATGCCGAGGCAGGAGTTGGATGCCGAAACCAGGCGGATCGAAGAGATGGGGGTCACATTTACCTTCAACCACCGGGTGGAAGATGTGCTTCGGGAAAAAACCGAGGGCAGGTTTGCTGCGGTGTTCATCGCTGTGGGGGCGCATATTTCAAAAAAAGTAGAAATACCGAACCGGGACGCCGGGAAAATTCTCGATGCCCTCACCTTCCTGAAAGATGCCGAACACCACCTCTCACCCTCTAACCCTCTCACCCTCTCACCTCTCAAGATGGGCAGACGAGTCGCAATTTATGGTGGTGGAAACACGGCCATGGATGCCGCTCGCACCGCCAAACGCCTTGGTTATGAGCCACTTATCATTTACCGGCGAGACCGGGAACACATGCCTGCCCATGATTTCGAAGCAAGCGAAGCGCTCGCCGAAGGCGTGAAAATCAACTGGCTCCGCACCATCAAAATGATTGACCAGACCACTTTCACCGTGGAGGTGATGGAGGTGGACGAGAACGGCAAGGCGCAGCCCACCGGCCAGTTTGAAACCCTGGAAGCCGATGCGCTCATCCTCGCCCTGGGGCAGGATACCGACACCGGCTTTTTAAAAAACGTGCCGGACATCGCCTTTGACCCAGACGGTACGGTTCAGGTCGGCTTGAACATGATGACCGGCCATCCCGGCATTTTTGCGGGCGGCGACATGGTGCCGAGCGGTCGGACCGTCACCATCGCCATTGGTCATGGTAAAAAAGCCGCCCGCCATATCGACGCTTGGCTGAAAAGCACAAGCCATGAAAATCCGCCCAAACACCCCATCGTTGGCCACGAAAAACTGCACCTCTGGTTCAACACACAAGCCCCGCAGCAGCAGCAATTGGAACAAGCACCCGAAGTCCGTGGAAGCAATTTTGACGAAGTGCTGCACGGACTGACGGAGCAAGAGGCGCTGTACGAGGCCAAGCGCTGCCTCTCCTGCGGCAACTGTTTTGAGTGCGACGGTTGCTACGGTGCTTGCCCGGAAGGCGCGATCATCAAGCTGGGGCCCGGCAAGCGGTACGAGTTTAACTACGGCCTCTGCACGGGCTGTGCCGTGTGTTTCGAGCAGTGCCCGTGCCATGCAATTGAGATGGTGGTGGAGGTTTAACACCAAACGTCGGGGAGGTTCGAAACCTCCCCGACGTTACGCCACCCACATTTCCAATGAATTTCAACAACTAAAAATGTCAAGCAATAAAAAAATCGCCACCATCGACGCCAACGAAGCCACCGCATTCATTGCCTACCGGGTGAACGAAGTTTGCGCCATTTATCCCATCACCCCAAGTTCACCGATGGCCGAGTTCTGCGACGAGTGGAGCGCCAGGGGCATCCCGAACATCTGGGGAAACGTGCCCGATGTCATCGAAATGCAGCACGAAGGCGGGGCTGCCGGGGCAGTGCATGGCAGCCTCCAGGCGGGGGCGCTCACGACGACTTTTACCGCCTCGCAGGGCTTGATGCTTATGATTCCCAACATGTACAAAATCGCCGGGGAACTGACCTCCACCGTCTTCCACGTGGCGGCCCGCTCATTGGCGGCACAGGCGTTGAGCATCTTCGGCGACCACCAGGACGTGATGGCTACCCGCCCCACCGGATGGGCCATGCTCTGCGCCGCCTCGGTGCAGGAGGCACACGACATGGCGCTCATCGCCCAGGCAGCCACGATGTGGAGCCGGGTGCCGTTCATCCATTTTTTCGACGGGTTCCGCACCTCGCACGAGGTGAACAAGCTCATCATGCTCGACGACGACGACATCCGGGCGATGATGCCCGACGACCTCGTGCGGGCGCACCGGGCAAGGTCTCTCAGTCCCGACAACCCCTTCGTACGTGGCACGGCGCAGAATCCCGACACCTATTTTCAGGGGCGGGAGTCGTCCAATATCTTTTACGACAAAACGCCCGGCATCGTGCAGGAGGAAATGGACAAATTCGCCCAACTGACCGGGAGACGCTACCACTTGTTTGAATATTCAGGGCACCCGCAGGCCGAGCGGGTCATCATCCTGATGGGCAGCGGTACTGAGACGGCAATGGAAACCGCTGATTTTTTGAACAAAAAAGGAGAGAAAACGGGCGTGGTGCTGGTGCGTTTGTACCGCCCATTTTCGGCGGCAAGCCTGCTTGCTACATTGCCACCTTCGGTGGAAAAAATCGCTGTTTTGGACCGGACGAAGGAGCCGGGGTCCATTGGCGAGCCGCTCTACATGGACGTGGTGACGGCGTTGATGGAGGCCAATAACTCTAACAGGGCTTCAAGCCCTGTTAGAGTGAAGGTGGTCGGTGGCCGCTACGGCCTCTCCTCCAAGGAGTTCACCCCGGCGATGGTCAAGGGCATTTTCGATGAACTGAAAAAGGACGCTCCCAAAAACAATTTTACCATCGGCATCAACGACGACGTGACGTTCACCAGCCTCGACTACGACCCAGCGTTCAGCATCGAACAGGCGGACGAAACCAAGGCCGTTTTCTTCGGCCTGGGCGCTGACGGCACGGTAGGAGCAAACAAAAACAGCATCAAAATCATTGGCGAGAACACCGACCTGTACGCCCAGGGCTATTTCGTTTACGACAGCAAAAAATCAGGCTCGCAGACGGTGTCGCACCTGCGATTCGGGCCACGCCCCATCCGCAGGCCGTACCTCATCGAGGAAGCGGGGTTCGTTGCCTGCCACCAGTTCAATTTCATCAAAAAAACCGACGTGCTGCAATACGCCGCACCGGGCGGCACCTTCCTGCTCAACAGCCCCTACCCTGCCAGCGAAGTTTGGGACAAAATGCCCCGCCCCGTGCAGCAGCAGTTGATTGACAAAAAACTGAATTTCTACGTGATTGACGCCACGCAAGTGGCGCAGGACAACGGCATGGGCCGCCGCATCAACACCATCATGCAGACCTGCTTTTTTGCCCTGAGCGGCGTTTTACCGAAGGCAGATGCCATCAAGCAAATCAAGAAAGCCATCGAAAAAACATACGCCAACAAGGGCAAATCGGTGGTGGAAATGAACTTCAAGGCCGTGGACAACACGCTGGCGAACCTGTTCAAAGTAGAAATACCGGGACGAGCCAGCAGCAAAGCAGAGTTCCTGCCCGTGGTGCCAGCCACTGCGCCCGGCTTCGTGCAGGAAGTGACCGCAGCCATGATGGATGGTCGGGGCAACCAACTGCCGGTCAGCAAGATACCGGTGGATGGCACCTACCCCAGCGGCACCACCAAATGGGAAAAGCGGGACATCGCCGACTTCATCCCCGTTTGGGAACCGGACGTGTGCATCCAGTGCGGCAATTGCAGCTTCGTGTGCCCGCACGCTGTCATCCGCTCCAAATTCTTCAATGAATACCAGTTGAGCAACGCCCCCGAAGGCTTCAAGTCAGCGCCAATATCGGCAAGGGGCTTCCCGGACACGAAATACACCCTCCAGATTTATGCGGAAGACTGCACGGGCTGCGAACTGTGCGTGGAAGTTTGCCCTGCCAAAAGCTTGAAGGAGAGCGGCGTGAAGGCCATCAACATGCGGCAGAAGGAGGAGGAGATGATTGCGAAAACCCGCACCGATATTGCGTTTTTTGAAAAAATACCGCTCAACGACCGCTCAACCGTGGACTTTTCCAGTGTGCGGGGTACGCAGTTCCTGGAACCGCTGTTCGAGTTCAGTGGAGCCTGTGCAGGTTGTGGCGAGACGCCCTACGTGCGGCTGCTTTCGCAGCTTTTTGGCGACCGGCTGATGGTGGCCAACGCCACCGGCTGCTCGTCCATCTACGGCGGCAACCAACCCACCACCCCCTGGACGGTGAACAAGGAAGGGCGGGGGCCTGCCTGGTCGAACTCGTTGTTTGAAGACAACGCAGAGTTTGGTTTGGGCATGCGGGTAGCCACGGACAAGCACCGCTCGCTGGCGCAAGAGTTGTTGAAAAAATTGGAACCTGAAATCGGCAGCGAACTCGTGCAGGACATCCTTGAAGCGCCGCAACGAACGGAGGTGGAGATTCGGGACCAGCGCATCCGGGCCGCCCGGCTGAAAGTGAAGCTGATAAAATTGGCAGGCATTGCGCTCGCCGAAGACCTGCTCTCGGTAGCAGACAACCTCGTGCGGCGCAGCACCTGGCTCGTCGGCGGCGACGGTTGGGCGTACGACATCGGCTCGTCGGGCCTTGACCACGTGCTGGCGAGCGGGCGGGACGTGAACATCCTGGTGCTCGACACGGAAGTTTATTCCAACACCGGCGGCCAGATGTCGAAGGCAACACCGACGGCTGCCACCGCCAAATTCGCCTACGGCGGCAAGCAGGTGGGCAAAAAAGACCTGGCATTGCAAGCCATTTCCTACGGCAATGTTTACGTGGCGCAGATTGCGATGGGGGCAAACCCGCAGCAAACCCTGCTGGCGCTGCGGGAGGCGGAAGCCTACCCAGGGCCGTCGCTGATTTTGGCGTACAGCCATTGCATTGCGCACGGCATCGACATGACGCAGGGCATGGAGCAGCAGGACCTTGCCGTTGCCAGCGGCTACTGGCCCCTCATCCGCTACAACCCCGAACTGCGGCGGGGCAATGAAAACCCCTTCGTGCTCGATTCGCCGAGGCCCCGCATCCAATTGCGGGACTACGCCTACAACGAAATGCGCTACAAATCGTTGGCCCGCACCAACCCGCCGGAGGCGGAACGGCTGATGAGCCTGGCTCAGGAAATCGTGAATTTGCGATGGAAAACTTATGAGAATATGGCGATTATGGGAGCGGGGGATTTTGCACCGGTGGGGTGAATTCAATGAGATTTATCATTGGTTTTATACCAGAAAGTCCAGATATTCCCGCTGTTTAAGGATGCATATTTATTAACGACAAAGCCTCCGTGCCTGAATTCTGAGTTTTGCTCAAATTGAACTTTTTGAATCCATGACGGAAAGCGGTAAAAAGCAAATTGCCATGAAAAAGTTATACTTCCTCTTTCTGTTTGCTTTCTCTCTTACCTTTTCGGAAACGTTGGCCCAGAATATTCCCAATGCCGGTTTTGAAAGTTGGACGCAGCACTTTTTCTACGCCGAGCCAGTCAACTTTTCCACGACTAATTTTCAGGGTTACTTTTCCGGCACGGGTCCCAACGTGACGAAAACGACGGATGCCTACGCAGGCAATTTTGCCGCCAGGCTGGAAGCCGTGGCGGTGGACACGAACGTTCTGCCGGGTTTTGTTTCGATTGGAACGCCAGGTCCGGGCGGTTTTGCAGGCGGGTTTCCCTTCAATGAGTTGCCGGACACCCTGGCAGGTTTTGTGAAGTACGACATCACGCTAGGCGACTCCGCGTTTTTGCTGATAATTTTTACCTCCGGCGGCTCGCCCATTGCCGCGAGCGCACACCAGTTTTATGGCGTCCAAAGCGACTACGCGGAATTTAAGGTGCCGCTCTTTTCCCTCCTGCCGGTTCAACCGGATACGTTTCAGTTTTTCCTTGCCACCACCAGCAACTTCGACAGCACCCAGGCGGGCAGCGTCCTTTTCGTGGATGAGCTTCATTTCATCGGCGCAACTGCGACGTTCCCAAACGGCGGCTTCGAGGACTGGACGGACGTAGCTTCCGAGGAACCGGACGGAGGGTGGATTACGAGCAATTTTTTCTCCAACCCCTTGGATCCTACTGTCACCAAAACGGGCGATGCTCATTCGGGGAACTTTGCCATTCGTTTGGAGAACAAGCCATCTCTGGGTGGCACCCCAACCTCCTTTGCCATTCTTGGTCAACTGGGTGGTGAGGATCCTGAAGGCGGCTTTCCTATTTCAAATACTCCAAAAAAAATAAGCGGCTACTACAAATATTTTCCGGTTGGAACGGACAGTTCCATATTCATCACCCAGTTTTCAAA
This sequence comes from Bacteroidota bacterium, assembly GCA_016234735.1. Taxonomy (GTDB): domain Bacteria; phylum Bacteroidota; class Bacteroidia; order Chitinophagales; family Saprospiraceae; genus UBA6168. The sequence goes on from JACRAN010000265.1 coordinate 9,407, forward strand.
GTGGAACCAAGCCACCCAACAGAGCGATTCCATAGCCAATATTAAGGTTTCACTTCCACCCGCTAATACTTACACTTCGTTCGAAATTCCTTTGAACATTGTTTGGTCGGCACAGCCTGACACCATGTTGCTCGGCTTTGCGCCAAGCTACCTCGACAACGACACCTCCACCGTCACACTTGGCAGCGTATTGCAAGTAGATGACCTGGAAATTGAGTTCGTGAGCGGCATCATTGTCCGGTTGGACCGATACCCTGCTTTCGTCAATGCCTTCCCCAACCCTGCCGGAGATTTTCTGCATTTGTCATTTGACCTGTCCATCCAGACGCCCGTCGTGGTTGTAGTGCATGATGGGAATGGCAGAACCTGGAAAACTTACGATGCAGGCTTGAGGAGCGGAGCGGTGGACATCGCCTTGCCTGTGAGCGAACTGAACACTGGAACCTATTTCTACTCAATTCA
>JACRAN010000266.1 GCA_016234735.1 Bacteroidota bacterium
GCACCCATCGTGAAATCGGGGTATTCCATCAACACCTGGAAAACATCGGGTACGTCACGCCCATCACGGTGCGTGTAGATGCCGCCTGAGGCGGAACAACTGGCGGGGATGCCCATTTCCAACACGCAGTTGATGCGGTCGTAGTCGTGGGTGAGCAGGTCGCCGGAGAGGCCGGTGCCGTAGGCCCACCATTTGCGCCAGCGGAAATAATGCTCGGCGTTGAACGGGATTTTGGGCGCATTGCCGAGGAAAAGGTCCCAGTCAATGGTCTGCGGGTTGCCCTTTTCGTGGATTTCCCACTGCCAGGCGCCGTTGTCGTCGTTGCGGTTGGTGTTCGTCTGGATGAGGTTGATGTGCCCCAGCACTTTTTTCTTCACCAACTCCCGTGCGGTGAGGAAGCTCGCCGTCTGGCGGTGCTGGTGCCCCAACTGGAAGACGAGGCCGGATTTTTTCACCGCATCGTACAGTTCAACGGTCTCCCGCACCTTGTGGGTCATGCATTTTTCCACATAAACATGCTTGCCCGCTTGCACGGCGGCGATGACCATCGGAGCATGAAGGTGGTCGGGCGTGGCGATGACCACGGCATCGAGGTTTGGGTCTTCGAGCATCTTGCGGTAGTCACGGTACTGCTTGGGTTTGAAGCCGTCCTTGCTGCCTGCGGCAACGCCCATTTCGCCCCGCACGTCGAAGGCATCGCAGACCGCCGCGAGCTGCACGTTCAGGTTTTCCTGTTCGAGGTAGTCCTTCAGGTTGGTGTCCTTGGGGTCTTTGGCAGCGTTCTCCTTCATCTCGGCCAGCCATTTCGGGCTGGCAAAGCCGATGGACCGGATGAGGTGCTCGCCCCGGCCCCCGTAGCCGATAATGCCCACCCGCAGCACGTCCCCTTTCATGGAGCCGGTCGGGTTGGGTACGGCAGGCTCGATGTTTAGTTCATCGAGGATTTCCTGCTTGATTTCGTCGTCGTGGTCGCTCTTCGCATCAGCGCCGAGCAAAAAAGCGCCAAGCACTGGAATGGCGGCCAAGCCCTTGATGGCGTCCCGCCGGTTGATGTTATATTTTGATTCGGACATCTTTTGATTGTTGAATTGTTAAATTGTTTGATTGTTGGTGACATTGAAAGCCGTCAATCGTCAGCCGTTCTTTCCCCGCCATTGTTGGATAAGGCCGTCCAAGCCAGCCATTTTCCCAGTTGGGAAAACGAGGAGTACGCACAGGGCGGCTATCTCGATGAGGTTTTTGTTGACAAACAGGTAACTGCCCTCGGTGGGCATGGCGTATTTCACGCCGATGAGCGCCGGGTGCGAGAGGAAGTAGAGGGCCAGCAACACGATGCCGCCGACGCAGGCGAGGCGGGTAAAGATGCCGAGCAGCAGCCCCAGTCCGACGAGGATGAGGCCCCAGACGTTCAGAAAGTCCACCACGCCCAGCACGCTGGGACTGGCGGCCATCTTGTAAAAGAGGTTGGCGAAAAGCCCCTGCGAGTCCATCAGGTAGCCGCCAGCCGACCAGCCGGGGTTCCAGAGTTTGACGACGCCCTCGTAGAGCAGGTGCCAGCCGATGAGCATCCGCAGGATGACCAAAAGCCATGTCTGCGCAGGCGTGTAGGATGAAATGCCGTTGGTTCCGTTCATTGTTTCGATGTTTAGATGAAGAAGGATATGCGAATATACGGCAAGTTCGATACGGTGGTGCGGTCGGTTGCTGCTTTTCGTCACGGGATAAAATGATGTTTGTCAATTGGGGGCGGGGAGGTTGGGTTGGGCGGTGGCGAGTGGGAACGGGTAGAACAATATTTGGAGGGAGGCTTGCTTGTTGTGCGGAGATTGTAAAAGTTTAAAAAGGCTATATTTGCCCGAAACAACGAATAGCCACATTTATGCCCATTCTTCCCAAAATCTTCATCGCCTATGCCCACGAGGACAAGCCCCTCCTCCAAAAGCTACGCACTCACCTCAATGTGATGAAGCGACAGCAACACTGCGAGATATTTTTTGATGGCGAAATCATGCCCGGCGAAACCTGGGACAAACGGCTCAAAGACGAACTGCACACCGCCCATATTTTCGTGCTGCTCGTCACCGCCGAATTCCTTGACAGTGACTATGTCAATGAAACAGAGTTGCCCAAGATACTGGAACGCCGCTCGAAAGGCGAAGCGGAAGTCGTCGCTGTTATCCTGAAAGACTGCCTATGGGACCTGACGGAACTTCAACACCTCCAAGTCGTACTCCATGACGGCAAACCCATCGAAGAACGCAGTGCCTATGCCCATGCCGCACGGGAAGTGTTTCGGGTCATTGAAGGACGAAACGAAAAGCTGAAAAAAGAAAGTGAAGTTGCCGCTCAACGCCTCGAAGCGCAGCGTCGTGCCGCCGAAAGAGAAAAACGGTGGAAGGCTGCTGAAGCCCAAAAGCATAAAGAGGCCGGACACCAACGCCAGGCTATCGAACCAAAAATAGATAAGCGCTTAGTTAAAGTAGCACAAGAATTAAAAGTAAGTACTTCCACAATTGTAGATTTCCTGAGCGGCAAAGGTTTTCATATCGAAAACAAGCCCACTTCCAAAGTCACAGAGGAGATGGAAGTTCTTTTGTTGAAAGAATTTCAGAAAGATATTGCTATAAAGAAAAAAGCCAACACTATAGCCAATGAACAGATAAAGGAAGATGGCCAACACATCAAACGACGTTACGACGGCCTGATTTCAGCGATAGAAAAAATGGAACAATCCATAGGAAGGGACAAGAATGACCTGGATTTTCAGCGGCACAAAATCGATACCACCGACGGACAATTGGAAGCACAGATTCGTCAAGCAAAAATTGTGATGATAGAAGAACGCTTGAGTTCAAAAGAAGAGAAATTGGCAGAGATGAATGTGACGAAGGAAGGTTTGGAGAAACGCCTGGATGGGCCTGCCAAACACAATGCGACAAAAATAGATAAACGCTTAGTCAAAGTAGCGCAAGAATTAAACGTAGGCACTTCCACGATTGTGGATTTCCTGAGCGGCAAAGGTTTTCAAATTGAAAACAAGCCCACCTCCAAAGTGACAGAGGAGATGGAGGTTCTTTTGTTGAAAGAATTTCAGAAGGGTATTACTGATTTTTCCTTTTCAGTAAAGGAAAAAGCCGATGCCATTGTCGAAGGTAAAGCCCAAAAACAAAAAGAAGAAGCCGAGCGTCAGCACCACCGCTCCCTTGACCCCTTCTACAACTCGATGATACCCATCAAAGGTGGCATCTTTAAAATGGGCGAAAAGTACGATGTGACCATCAAAGACTTCCACCTCTGCAAGCATCCCGTCACGCAGGCACAGTGGAGGGCCACCATGGGTGGTGACCCTCCGGTATTAAGGTTCAAAGGCTGCGATGACTGCCCTGTAGTACGGGTAAATTGGGACGACATACAGGAGTTCATCAAAAAACTCAACGAAAAAACAGGAAGAAGCTATCGGTTACCTTCTGAGGCTGAGTGGGAATTTGCCGGCCGTGGTGGCGTGCAAAGCAAAAACTACCAATTTTCAGGAAGCAATACGATAGATGAGGTGGCTTGGTATTCAGTTAATTCCAACCAAAAAACACAGCCAGTGATGCAGAAAAAAGCCAACGAGCTTGGCCTCTATGATATGAGCGGCAACGTATGGGAATGGTGCCAGGACATTTGGCATGATAACCTTGAGGAAGTCCCTAAAAATGGTATTGCATGGACCACTGGTGGTACGAAAGACATCCGGGTAGTCAGTGGCGGATCTTGGAGCAGCAGTTCTGTCAACTGCCGCTCCACCTTTCGTGACGGGCTCGATGTTGACACCCGGAGCTACCTCATAGGCTTCCGGTTGGCCCTATAAAGTCACCTTTTGTCATTTTTAGGCTTTTACCCTTTGTTTTTATTTGCTTTTTTGAACTATTATCTTTGATGGCGAAGCAACCAACCAATCATGGCCAAACCAAAACTCAAAGATTTAAAAACCTACTTCGATAGCCTTGACGAAGCCGGGGTGCGGGAAGAACTGCTAAAACTCTTCGGCAAACTGCCGCAGGTGCAGGAGTTTTATGCCCAGGAACTCCTATCCGACAGCGAGCGCAAGGCTATGCTGGAGGATTACAAAGCAAAGATTTACAAGCAGTTTTGGACAAAAAGCGGCAACCCCCGCAGCGCCAGCAATGCCGAAATCAGGACACTCATCAACAATTTTGAGAAAGTCTCCATCTTCCCGTCGGAGGTGATTGACTTGCTGCTGTATCGGGTGGAAACTGCCACAGAGATGGCCAACCAGTTCGGTGGTATGCCCGATGCGGACTACAATGCGAGCTACAACGCCTTCAAAAAGGCGATGGAATTGATTGCGGAGCATAAGTTGGGAGATATGTTCCGGGAGCGTTGCAAGGAAATTTTCAGGTACGACAACCTGGATTATTGGTACATCGAATGGCTGCAAGACAGCTACAAGGAATACATCAAAAGTTAGGAGGTTTTGTAGCCCGGAAATCCTTTCCGGCAAGCCGTGTCCCGGAAAGGATTTCCGGGCTACTTGCCCACCCAATCCACCAGCCACGGCACCCAACTCGCCCCTGTCACCGGGTTTTTCATCCCAAACCCATGCCCGCCTTTTGCCCAAAAATGCGCCTCCACGGGCACTCCGTTTTGAATGCAGGCCGCTTGAAAAAGCAGGCTGTTTTCGATTTTCACCCAATCGTCCTGGGCATGTACGAAGAAGGCAGGCGGCGACTGCGGCGTGACCCGCAGCTCGTTGGAAAAGTTGGCCACCTCCTGTGCCGTTGGAGATTTTCCAATCAGGTTTTCCTTTGAACCATCATGTCCGATTCCGTCTCGGAAACTTACCACGGGATAAATCAGCGCCACAAAATCGGGGCGGATGGACGTCGTGTCCCTGCAATTTGCGTCAGCGACGAAGCCGAAATGCGTGGCGGTGGTGGCTGCCAGATGCCCACCTGCCGAAAATCCCATGATGCCGATGCGGTCTGGCCGGACATGCCACTCGCTGGCCCGCTGCCGCACGAGGCGGATGGCCTGCTGGGCATCCTGGAGCGGGGCGAGGGATTTGTCGATGCAGTAGCGGTCGTTGGGATGCGGTACTTGAGCACGAAGGCGGTGATGCCTGCCTCGGCCAGCGCCTTGGCCACCTGTGCGCCCTCGTGGTCGGTGGCCGTGCCGCTGTACCCGCCGCCGGGGCAGATGATGATGGCAGCGCCACCGGGCTTCGCCGGACGAAAAACCGTCAGTGTCGGCTCGGAGGTTTCGGTGATGAACGAAATTTTCCAGTCGTTCACTTCCGTCTTCTCCCGGTTTTCGGCGGGCTTGGAGTTGGGGATGGGCTGGTCGCCGTAGAGCGGGAAGGTTTCGGGCGATTGGGCGATGCTTGTTGCGAAGCAAAAAATAAGCGTGTGCAGCAGCAGGAAGATAGATTTAAGGTTCATGTTTCAGCTTTTTCACAAAGGTTGAAAAATGTGCCGAGATTGGGGCGGCTTGAAAAATTAGCTTGAATTTTTCGGATAAATCCGAAAAATTCAAGCTAATTTTGCCAATGAATCTGAAAAATTCGAGCCAATGATTCAACGAGCCATTGCGGAGCAAATAAAAACAGACCTGAGCGACTATCGAAAAATGGTCATTATCTACGGGCCGAGACAAGTGGGCAAAACCACGCTGGTAAGGCAGGTCTTGGCCGATTTGCCATACAAGTCACTGGAAATCAACGCCGACCAGCACAAGTACGACGACATACTTTCGAGCCGTGACCTGACTAAGATGCGGGAACTCGTGGGCGGCCACGAACTGCTGTTCATCGACGAGGCGCAGAATATCGCCAACATCGGCATCAACCTGAAAATACTGCACGACAGCCTGCCCGCACTGCGAATCATCGTCACGGGTTCGTCGTCTTTTGAGCTTGCGAACAAGTTGCAAGAGCCGCTGACTGGCCGCACTTGGACTTACCGCATGTACCCCATTTCGGTGCAAGAACTGACTGCTACGCTCACACCGTTTGAACTGAAAGACCAATTGGAAAACCACCTCCGCTTCGGGATGTACCCGGAGGTGCTGGGGCTGGGCGGCGTGGATGCCAAAATCCGTTACCTCCGGGAATTGGCCGGCGCTTATTTGTACAAGGACATCCTGCAACTTTCAAGCATACGCCATGCCGACAAGATTGTGAAACTGTTGAAATTGCTGGCATTTCAGGCAGGTTCACTCGTCTCGCTGCACGAACTGGGCAAGTCGCTGGAGATGAGCCACGATACCGTCAACACGTACATTGACCTGCTGGAAAAGGGCTTCATCATCTTCCGGTTGGGCGGCTTCAGCCGAAACCTTCGGAAGGAAGTCAACAAAATGACCAAGATATTTTTTTACGACACTGGCATCAGGAACATGCTCATCGAAAACTTCAACGCACTCGACATGCGGCAAGATGTTGGCTCACTCTGGGAGAACTTCCTCGTGGCCGAGCGGCGAAAAAAAGTGGGATACCAGCGACTTTACGGCACCTCCTATTTTTGGCGCACCTACTCCGGCGCAGAACTCGACTACGTGGAGGAACGGGACGGCCAACTTTTCGGCTACGAGTTCAAATGGAAGTCAAGCAAGGCCAAGGCACCTGCCACTTGGTTGGAAACTTACGGCAATGCCTCGTACCAGTTGGTGAACAGGGATAATTTCCTGGAGTTTGTGCTGTGATGGCATATCCATCCGCCGATTTCCGACAAAATCAAAAATTGCGAATCTATCCCCCTGCCTCTTTCGTTTATTTCGTGTAATTTTGGATAAAATTCCTTCGTTGGAAAGCCTGAAGTTGAGACAAACCGATTACAAAATCTTATGCGCATAATCCCGGGGTTCATATCCTTTGTGGTTTTTCTGCTGTCCGCCTCTTCTGCCGGGGCGCAAAACTGCGGCTGTGCCGACGAAGGCAACTGCCCGCTGCAATTTCCCGCCGCCACCAACACCCAGGTCTGCTACGACATCACGGATGCGTTAAATAACAACCTCGCCAGTCCGACGCAGGGCGTGTGCGGCGTGTACGTCAAGTTTCGGCACGGGCGCATCGGTTCGCTCGACCTCACGCTGACCTCGCCAAGTGGCCAACAGGTGCAGCTCGTCGGCACCAACGGCAACTGCAACACGTTCACCCCGCTGGCCACCTGGGACATCCTCTTCGTGCCGTGCGCCGCCACCTGCGCCCCCGACACCATCGGCGGCAACTGCCCCTACCCCTGCGTGTTCGACGGCTGCCCGGCACCCTGCCCCTGGGGGAGCGCCACTTATTCGGGTTTGTACCAGCCGTTTTCCGGCTGCCTCGAAGACTTCGACACCGGCCCCGCCAACGGGCAGTGGTGCATCGAAATCGGCAACAACGCCCAGTTCAACGGCGGCACGGTCCTCGATTTCGAGGTCATCTTCTGCGACCAGTCGGGCATCCTCTGCTGCGATGCCGATGCCGGCAACATCCCCGACCCGAACGTGAACGCCTGCCTCGGCGACAGCTCGCTGCTGCTCGACCTCGACCCCGTGTACGGGGCCATCGTGCCCGACACGGCGGAGTACGGGTACACGTTCGCCATTTTCAGCAACGGTACGCTCGCCACCTACGACACCGTGCTGAACCTGATGCCGTACCCGGCTGGCACGTACACCGTCTGCGGCCTGAGCTACCTGCTGGCTGACGCATCGGCGCTGCCCGCCGAGGGCACGGTCTGGACGCCCCAGTCGCTGAACGACACGCTGACCAGTGCCAACCCACCGCTCTGCGCCGACATCGGGCTGAACTGCGTGGTGGTGCAAATCGCCAACCCGCCGCCCGTCACCGTCCTGCGGGACACCATCTGCGACGGGCAATCGGTGGTGTTCGATGGTCAAACCATCACCACGGCAGGGCTGTACGCTGACACGCTGGCCTCGTTTTTCGGTTGCGACAGCCTCGTCAACTTCACCCTCACGGTGATGCCCAACGAGACGACTTCGCTGACGCAAACCGTCTGCTCCGGCGACTCGGTGACGGTGGGCAGCAGCGTTTTCAACACGAGCGGCAACTACACGGTGATGCTGCAAACTGCGTTCGGCTGCGACAGCACCGTGACGCTCGACCTTACCGTTTTGCCGCAGGCGAACACCATGTTGACGGAGATAATTTGCGAAGGCGAATCCATCACCGTTGGCAGCACAACTTACTCAACCACAGGCATTTACGTGGATACGTTGGCCTCGTTTTTCAATTGCGACAGCACCGTGACGCTCGATTTGACGGTGGTGGAAATCAACCTGTCCGTTGCGCAGCCGGATACGCTGGACTGCCTCCTGACCTCGGTTCCGCTGGGTTCAAATGCCACGACTACGTTCGGCGTGTTGAGTTACCAATGGACGACCATCGGGGGCAGCTTCATTGGCCCGACCGACCAACCCACCGCCACCGCCACAGCACCCGGCGACTACATTTTGACGGTGCAAGCTGCCGGATGCAGCGTCGCCGACACGGTCACGGTCGTGCAGAATGCCAACCTGCCAAACGCCGTCATCGTCCCCTCCGACAACACACTGACCTGTGCCATCACCGATATTTTACTGAACGGCAGCACCTCCTCGCCGGTGGGCAACATCAGTTGGGGGTGGAGTGCACAGGGGGGCAGCCCCATCCAAAACCCGCTGACGCTGACACCCATCGTGAACGGGCCGGACGTGTATCAACTCATCGTCACCAACCTGCTGAACAACTGCAAGGACACGACGACAGTGGCCATTTTGCAAAATATCACCCCGCCAGTGGCCAACGCCGGGACCGGGCCGGAACTCTCCTGCACCGTGCCCACTGTCAACTTAGACGGCGCAGCCTCGGCACCCGCCGGGGGCATTTCGTTCGCCTGGAGCAGCATGGACGGCAATATTTTGCCCCCGGCCAACATCGCCACGCCTGCCGTGGACGAACCCGGCACCTACCAACTCATCGTGACGGATTTGGTGAATGCCTGCCAGGACACCGACCTCGTGGTGGTCACGGTGGACACGCTCACCCCAAATGCCGTGATTGCATTGCCGCAGGGCAATTTTCTGAACTGCGACAACGGCACACTCACCCTCGACGGCAGCGCCTCCACCGGCTCACAAAACGTTGTTTTTCAATGGATTGGGAATATCCTGACCGGGCAGGGAACGCCAGTGGCGACGACCATCACGCCCGGCAACTACACCCTCCTGCTCACGGACACCCTGAACGGCTGCACCGACTTGGAGACCGTCTCCATCGGCACCGATTTCGTGTTCCCCAACGCCGATGCCGGGCCGGACGACTCCATCACCTGCACCCAAATCACCGTGCAACTCGGCGGCCCCGGCAGTTCCATCGGGCCTGATTTCGGCTACGAATGGGCAGCTTCACCGGGCGGCATTTTCACCAGCGGAACCGACTCCAACCTGGTGACGGTGGCCTCCGAAGGCATCTACGCCCTGACCGTCACCAACCTGCTCAACGGTTGCTCGGATACCGACGTGGCCGTCGTCGAAAACAACTCGGTGCCGCCCGTCGCCGATGCCGGGCCAGGTTACGTGCTCAACTGCACCGACACTGAGTTCATCCTCGATGCAAGCAATTCGACGGTGGTGCCGTTCGCCATTTTTGAATGGACAAACTCAGCAGGGACGGTCATTTCCAACGATGTGCAGGTGACGGTGGACTACCCGGACACGTTCATTTTTACCATCGTTTTTGCTTTTTGCGAAAGCTCCGACACAGTCGTGGTGGCCGAAGGAACGGTCGCCCCGGTGGCCATCGCCGGGCCGGACCTGCTGCTGGACTGCCTCACCGGGCAGGCAACGCTGGACGGCAACGGCTCCGATGTCGGGCTGGTTTTCACCTACCTCTGGACGACGGCTGACGGGAACATCGTTTCGGGCGAAACGGGCCTGTTGCCTGTCGTGGATACCTCCGGCACGTACGTCCTGCAAGTGACGAACTCAAGCACCGGCTGCGTCAGTTTCGACACCGCACTGGTGACGCTCGACCCGGTGGCCTGTGTGCCGGTGGCCAATGCCGGGGCCGACGGGTTTTTCAATTGTTTCGGACAAACTTTCACCGACACCTTGCTGGCGACCGCCTCGATGGGGCCGGATTTCAGCTACTCGTGGACGGCGATTTCGGGCAGCGTTTTGAACCAAACCGACCCGTTCGCCCCGATTGTGACGGCGGGCGAGTTCGTTTTCACCGTAACCAACAACGCGGTCGGCCTCTCGGCAACGGACACGGTGCTGGTGGTGGCCGACACCCTCACGCCGGTGGCGGATGCCGGGCCGTTCATCCTGTCGCTGGGCTGCGACGAACTGGCGGCCTGCTTCCAACTTGATGCCAGCAACTCCTCGACCGGGCCTCAGTTCGCTTACGAATGGGAGACAGGCATCACGGGCGGCAGCATTTGCGGCAGCCCCAACGTGCTGAACGCCGAGGTGCTGGGCGAAGACGTGTACACGTTGACCGTCACCAACCTGCTCAACGGCTGCCAGGCGGAGGATGGGGTGCTGGTGCAGTTGCTCGACTTCCCGGCGGTGGCCGACATTGGCCCCGACATCCAGATTCCGTGCAGCGTAACGACGGCCACGCCCGATGGCAGCGGCTCCTCGATTGGGCCAAATTTCACCTACGAGTGGTTTTCTTTCGGTGGAACAATCGTTGCCAACGGCAACACGCACAGTGCAGAAGTGATGCCCAACAACCCCAGCGACACGTTTTTCCTGGTGGTGCTGAACACCCTCAACTCCTGCCGGGACACCGACGACGTGGTGGTTTTTGCGCCCGTCAACTGCAACCCCGTTTGCAACGCCACCGCCTCCGGGACACTGGATTGCAATGTGGACACCGTGTTCCTCAGCGCTGCCGGTTCCTCCGTTGGGGCCGATATTTCGTACCTCTGGACGACCGTCAACGGCACCCTCTGCGGCGGCGAAACCACTGCTACTGCTTGCGCCAGCGCCCCCGGCATCTACGACCTGACGGTGACGAGGACTTACCCGAACGGCTCACAGTTCACCTCCACCTGCCAGGTGCAGGTGTTTGAAAACACCCAACCGCCCGTCGCCAACGCCGGGCCGGACGACGACCTGAACTGCACGGACAACATGCTGACGCTCAACGGCAGCGCCTCCTCCGGTGGGCCGGGCATCGCGTACCTGTGGACGACCACAGGCGGCAACCTCTGCGGCGGGGAGACTACCAACTCGGCCTGCGCCGATGCGCCCGGCACGTATTTTTTGCTCGTCACCAACACGCTCAACGGCTGCACGGCCATCGACTCGATGGGGGTCGGGGTGGACACGCTGCACCCCACCGCCGAGGCCGGGCCGGGCGACATGCTCACCTGCAACAGCAGCACGATTGTGCTCACCGGCAGCGCTGTGCCTGCCAACGTCAGCTACCTGTGGACGACTTTCGACGGCGACATTTGTGCCGGAGGCACGACTCCCGACCCCGTCGTCTGCGACGCGGGGACGTACTACCTCACCGTCACGATTGTGGCCAACGGCTGCACAGCTACCGACAGCACCATCGTCACGCAAGACCCCAACCTGCCCGACCCCGATGCCGGGCCGCCCCTGAGCTACACCTGCGCCAACCAGGTTTTCGTCGTCAATGCCAGCGTCACGGGCGGCAACGTACTTGGTTATCAATGGGTTGCGAGCAATGGCGGCTGCATCACTGGCCCGTCGGATGTGCTGCAACCGACCGTCGCCTGCCCCGGCACGTACACGCTGACCGTCACCGACCTCGTCACCAATTGCCAGGCGATTGCGCAGATGCAGGTCATCGACAACACCGCCCCGCCGATGGCGGTGGTCGGTATTCCGCAGGAAATCAACTGCCAGAATCCCATCGTGACCCTCGACGGCAGCGGCTCCACGCCCGCCGGGCAGCTCGATTTTTTATGGACAACCCTCGACGGGAACATCGTTTCTGGTGAAACGACGGCCATGCCGCAGGTGGACACGGCGGGCACGTACCTGCTCACCGTCACCAACCAGCAGACGCAATGCACGGCGACGGCCAGCGTCCTCGTCACCATCGATGCCAACATCCCGGCGGTGGCCGCAGGCACCGACACCACGCTCACCTGCACCCGCACCTCGCTGAAACTGAATGGCACCGGCTCCGCTGTTGGCCCCGGAATTTTGTACGAATGGACGACCAACGACGGCCAAATCGTCAGCGACCCCACCACGCTCATGCCCGTCATCGACCGGCCCGGCACCTACACCCTGACGGTGGAGGACACCGGCAACAGTTGCATCGTCTCGGAATCCGTGACGGTGACGATGGACACGGTGCCGCCTGCCGCCGTCATCGACCAGTCGCAGGTGCTCACCATCACCTGCGACGTGCAGCAGGTCACGCTGCTGGGCAATCTGAGCAGCCCGCCCGATTCGCTGGTTTATTTTTGGAAAACGCAGGACGGGGTCATTTTCATTGGAACCAATGCGGCCAATGCCGTCGTGACGAGCGCCGGGACGTACCTGCTCACTGTCACCCACCAGCGCAACGGCTGCCAGGATTCCACGACCATCGACGTGGGCGAGAACCTCACGCCGCCGCAGGTTTTGCTGGCGCAACCGCAGGTTTTGGACTGCGACCACCCGCAGGTGCAGTTGGGGGTGTTGCCGCCGGGCGGCAATCCGCTGTTCAGCTACCTGTGGAGCGGCCCCGGCCCCATCCTCGACCCGACGACTCCTGCCCCGACCGTGAGCGAAGCGGGCGTGTACCACGTGACTGTTACCGACACCACGAACGGCTGCGAAAGCGACAGTTCGGTGTTGGTGACGGAAAATTTTGCTGTCCCCGACGCACTGGCGGCCACGCTCGGCCAATTGGACTGCGACCACCTCACGGTGCAGGTGACGGGGCAAGGCTCCTCCTCCGGCAGCGTGAGCTATGCCTGGACGACCACCGGCCCCGGCAACATCGCCAGCCCGACCGCCCTCGTGACGGAGGTGGATGCGCCCGGCTGGTACTTTTTTACGGTGAAAAACTTGGACAACGGCTGTTCAAAGACCGACTCAACGCTGGTGATTGCGAGCGCACAACCCATTGAAAATGCGCTGATTACGCTCGAACACCCCGACTGCCTCGACCCCGACGGGTACATCTACATCGACTCGGTGCTGGGCGGTACACCGCCGTATTTTTACTCGCTGGACGGGGATATTTTCATCGACTATCCACAGTTCAGCTATCTGGACGAGGGTGCGCACACGCTGGTGGTCAAAGACGGAAACGGCTGCTCGTGGACGGATACGCTGGTGCTGCTCGGCCCCGGCGAGGTGCTCGTGGAGCTTGGCCCCGACCTCACCATCACACAGGGCGAGGATGCCGAACTGGAGGCACAAATCAGCATCCCCTTGAGCGAGGTGGACAGCATCTGGTGGGAAAACCTGCCCGACACTGTGGAGTGCCCGCAGTGCCTCGTGCAGGTCGTGATGCCGGAGGAGACGACGACCTACCACATCCACGTCATCGACACGAACGGCTGCTCGGCGATGGACAAAATCACGGTGGTGGTGAACGAGGAACGCCCGTTCTACGTGCCCACCGCCTTCTCCCCGAACGGCGACGGCACCAACGACCGCCTGCTCCTGTACGCCGGGCCGGACGTGGCCGTCGTACACAGTTTCCGCATCTTCGACCGTTGGGGCAACCTTGTTTTTCAGGAAAAAGACTTCCAGCCGAGCAACCCGCAGATCGGTTGGGACGGCCACTTCGAGGGGCAACCCCTCAACCCCGCCGTGTTTGTCTGGATGGCCGACGTGGAGTTTGTGGACGGGAGTTTGGAGGTGTTTTACGGGGAGGTGACGCTGGTGAGGTAGGGGAATTTTACGATTTACGAGTGGCAATTAACAACCCAGATTGCAAAAATTCTCAGTTGATTTCTAAATGTTTATCTCTTAAGTAACATCTTCAACTTACTTTCTCTAGTCGTTCCTAATTTTTTGTCTCTATCTATGGATAAAGAATTTTCTTCTTTGTGAGAAACTAAGTAGTTGGGCTCATCAGGCTCGTTCCAGTTAATTTTGCTGAAA
>JACRAN010000268.1 GCA_016234735.1 Bacteroidota bacterium
ATTCCTCGTCTGGGCCTTCGGGCATCAACCTCAAATTTCATGAAAATTGTCATCACAGGCGCTACGAAGGGCATCGGCAGGGCCATCGCCGAAAAGTTTGCGGCGGAGGGTTTCGACGTGGCGGTTTGCGCCCGTTCGGCGGCGGATTTGCAGGATTTGCGGCAGGCATTTCAGCAAAAATACCCCGGCATCGAAGTGCTCACCATCGCCACCGACATGCGCAAAAAAGCGGACGTGCTGGCCTTCGCCGATTTTGTCAAAAAATCGTGGGGCGGGGTGGACGTGCTGGTGAACAACGCAGGCATTTTCGTCTCCGGCGAAATCTGCGGGGAGGCGGATGGCCTGCTCGAACAGCAAATCGAAACCAACTTGTACAGTGCCTACCATTTCACCCGTGCCCTGCTGCCCGTCATGCTGGCGAAGGGCAGCGGCCATATTTTCAACATGTGCTCCATCGCCAGCCTGATGGCGTACCCGAACGGCGGGTCGTACACCATCTCCAAATTTGCCCTGCTGGGCTTCTCCAAAGTGCTGCGGGAGGAGTTGAAAACGAAGGGAATCAAAGTCACCGCCATCCTGCCCGGTGCCACCTGGTCGGACAGTTGGGGGGGTGCGGACTACCCCGAAAGCCGACTGATGCAGGCCAGCGACATTGCACTCGCAGTGTGGAGTGCCTGGCAAATGAGCCCCTCGGCGGTGGTGGAGGAGATTGTGATACGGCCGCAGTTGGGGGATTTGTGAGGTGCAAACATGGCATGGAATTCCGATATTTACCCATCAAAAAAATGCCGTCATGAAAAAATTTGCAACCTGGCTCGCCATCTTCCTTTTGCCTGTGTTTCTGTGTGCTCAAGACGAATCATCCGTCAAAATTCCCCGCCTATCGAAAACAGCCATCGGCCAATCCGGTTGCGCCGCCTACCTTCCAGCGGGCATGCCCGAATTCGGGGTGGAGGCATCCGAGGACGGCTCCGACGTTTACACCTCCGAGTTGGACGTGGACGGCTACCGCTTCGGCTGCATCGCCGTCCGGTTCGCCGAACCCGACCTGGAAGCTACGCCCGATGAAATGGAGCAATTGCTGATTGCCTACATGGAATACCTGCAAGGGGCTTTGGAAATCACAGGTTCGACGGGCATTGGCACCGGGCACACCCTCGAAGATTACCCCGATGCTCGCGGCGTACTCGATTATTGGGAAGATGGGGAAGGCACTCAATACGTCGTGAAGGGCTGGGTCAATCAAAAATACCTCGGCATCCTGTTGATATCGGGAGCAGCGGAGTATCCGTACTTCAATTTGCAGCAGATGTATTTGGATGGGTTCAGGTTTGGGGAGTGAGTTAAGACCGGGCAAAAACAACCAAAGGTGCTACATCTCCGGCATCGGCAGCTTTGATGGCGTTGATATACCTCGTCCTTGCATCACCTTGCGCAACGAGGTTCGCAGCACCCCAAGTGAACACAGGCATTTTGTAAATTTTTTCGATGATAATATCGGCCATCAACCTGCTATGCCTTCCATTGCCATTGGAAAAGCAATGAATGCTGACTAATTTATGTTTAAAACGAACGGCAATTTCATCGGGCAGATAAATTTTATTGTCAATCCAAAATTGGATGTCATCCAACAATTGCTTCAATTGGGTCGGTATCTGCCATTTATCAACGCCAATGTTTTTGTTGGTTTTACGGAACTTCCCCGCCCACTTCCAAACATGGCCGTACATTCTTCTATGCACGGTTTTTATAAACACCTCTGTAAAAATCATTTCCTGTTTGAAAGAACGCCCTAAGACCCATTGTACGGCTTGTTCGATGTTTTGCTGCTCGAACTCGTCCAGTTCACCACGGGTTGCAATGGTGGGAATGAGAAGGCCATCCTTCTCATCTTCGTCAAGGGGCGTTTGCCCGTCTGTGTAATCAAAATCTAATTCCATAGCATCTTGGGCATTTCATTTTTTATAGCCGCCATCCTTTCTTCTATGGCCTTTTCAATCCTTTGCCTTGAGTTCTCTTGGTCTTCCAATTTCATGGTGTTGGAGGTACGTAGCACGATTTCAGTGGCCAACGCCTTGGCCTTTCTATCAATCAACGCCTCCAGCGACCCATCATTGGGCACCAAGCCGTACACCAGTTGCATGTCAAGGGCTTTTGCCACCTCCTTCAATGATTTCAGCGTGATGGAGCCGTCTTGTTCACGTTTTTCGATGGCCGTAACGGCCTGCTTGGTAATGGAAAGTTTCTTGCCCAACTGTTCAAGCGATATGCCCAAGGAGGTGCGTATGGCTTTGACCCACCCGGTAGGAGGCATTGCCAACTGTTGCAGTGCGGCGAAGGCCAGCATTTTGCTGTTCAGTTGCTGGATTTGAAGCGTTTTTTTGCCCATTCTGTAAATCTATAAGTTGACAAAAGTGCGGCAAAAGTAAAATTATAAATTTATAAAAGCAACAATAAAGTAAAATTATCCTTTGACTAAAATAGTCCACTTTGATTTGAATACTGTTGTTTTTAGCTAAATTCCCCTATCTTCCCGCCCTAAATCACCTGACCTATGGCAAACGACAAACGCTTATTCCTCCTCGACGGCCACGCCCTCGTGTATCGGGCGCACTACGCTTTCATTACCCGACCACTCATCAACTCCAAGGGCTGGGACACGAGCGCCATCACGGGCTTCGTGCGCACGTTGACCGACCTCATCAACAACCAGAAACCGACGCACCTCGCCGTGAGCTTCGACCTGCCCGGCGGCACCTTCCGGGACGACTGGTACCCAGAGTACAAAGCCCACCGAGATGCCCAACCGGAAGGCATCACCTTCGCCCTGCCCTGGATTATGAAAATCCTGAAGGCGTGGAAAATCCCCATCCTCACGCTGGAGCGTTTCGAGGCGGACGACGTTATCGGCACGATTGCGAAGAAAGCAGAAAAAGCTGGTTATCAGGTATTTATGGTAACACCGGACAAAGATTACGGCCAACTCGTCAGCCCCAATATTTTCATGTACAAGCCCGGCAAGGGCGGCAATGAAGTCGAAATCTGGGGCGAAAAAGAAGTCTGCGAAAACTGGGACATCGAAAATGTGGACCAGGTGGTGGACATCCTCGGCCTCCAGGGCGACGCGGTGGACAACATCCCCGGCATCCCCGGCATCGGGCCGAAAACGGCGGCTACCCTGCTCAAAGAGTTCGGTTCGGTAGAAAACCTCATCGCCAACGTGGACAACGTGAAGGGCAAAAACCAGGAGAAAGTGCGGGAGTTTGCGGAGCAGGCATTGCTCTCGAAAAAGCTCGCCCGCATCGACATCGATGCCCCCATCGAATTTGACGAGGACGATTTCAACCTCGACCCCTTCGACCGGGAGGAACTGGTTGAGATTTTTAAAGAACTGGAATTCAGGACTTTAGCGGTGCAAATCCTCGGTGGCGACGGTACGCCCGACTCCAAACCAAAATCAGCACCGAAGCCTGCCACCGGAACGCAAGGCAGCCTCTTCGGCGATACGGAAGCACCGCCTGCACCTGCATGGAGCGCCGCGCCGCCCATCCCTGCTCACTCGGTGGCGGAGAAAACCATCGAGAACACGCCGCACGAGTACCACCTCGCCGACACGCCGGGAAAACGGGCGGAACTCATCGCCATTTTATCCAAACAGACCAGCATCTGCTTCGATACGGAGACGACGAACATCGACCCGAACCTGGCGGAACTGGTGGGCATGTCCTTCGCCGTCAAGCCGTTTGAAGCGTGGTACGTACCGGTGCCTGCCGACCAGGACGAGGCCCGCAGGCTCGTCCACGAGTTCAGGCAAGTGTTTGAAAATGAGGCGATTGAGAAAATCGGCCAAAACATCAAATTCGATGCGATCATGTTGAAATGGTACGGCATCGAGGTCAGGGGGCGGTGGTTCGACACGATGGTGGCGCACTACCTCATCGAGCCGGAACTGCGGCACAACATGGACTACCTCGCCGAGACGTACCTGAAATACCAGCCCGTTTCCATCGATACCCTGATTGGCAAAAAAGGCGTTAACCAGTTGACGATGAGGGACATACGGGTGGAGCGGGTGGCCGATTATGCCGCCGAAGATGCCGACATCACCCTGCAACTGGGCCGATATTTCTCACCCAAACTCAAGGAGGAGGGCTTGGAGGAGTTGTACGACACGATGGAGGAGCCGCTCATCAAGGTGCTGGTGGACATGGAGTACGAGGGCATCCGCATCGACGGTGATTTTTTGAGAAAATACTCCGTGGAACTGGAAAAAGGCATCGCTGCCGAGGAGCAGAAAATTTACCAAAAAGCGGGCATGAGGTTCAACATTGCATCGCCGAAGCAGATTGGCGAGGTGCTTTTTGAAAAAATGAAAATCCCCTACCGGGGCGCAAAAACCAAAACCGGCCAGTATTCCACCGACGAATCCAAGTTGGCGGAACTGGCGGCGGAATTCCCGTTCGTCGCCGACATCCTGACTTTCCGGGGCTTGTCGAAGCTGAAATCCACTTACGTGGACGCCCTGCCCTTGCAGGTGAACCCCAAAACCGGGCGGGTACACAGCTCCTTCAACCAGGCACTGGCCGCCACGGGCCGCCTCTCCTCCAACAACCCCAATCTCCAGAACATCCCCATCAAAACGCCGGAGGGTGCCAAAGTGCGGGAGGCGTTCATTCCCCGCGACGAAAACCATGTGCTGTTGAGCGCCGACTACTCGCAGGTCGAGTTGCGCATCATCGCCGAAATCAGCGGCGACGAAGCCATGATCGAGGCGTTTCAAAAAAACCAGGACATCCACCGTGCGACGGCGGCGAAGGTGTACGGCGTGCCCTACGAGGAGGTGACCGGCGAGCAGCGCCGCAACGCCAAAACGGTGAATTTCAGCATCATCTACGGGGCGGGGGCGACGAACGTTTCGCAGCAACTCGGCATCAAGCGCACCGAAGCTAAAGAGTTGATTGACAACTACTTCCAGCAGTATCGGGGCCTGAAAAACTACATGGAAAACACCGTGGAATCGGCCCGTGAGACTGGCTACGTGAAGACCCTGCTGGGCCGCCGCCGCTACCTGCGGGACATCGACAGCCGCAACTCGCTCGCCCGCAGCAACGCCGAGCGGGTGGCCATCAACACGCCCATCCAGGGCACGGCTGCCGACCTCATCAAAGTGGCCATGATCCACATCCACAAAGCATTGAACGACAAGGGTTTGGGCACGAAGATGATTTTGCAGGTGCATGACGAACTCGTGTTCGACGTGCCGACAGGCGAATTGGAGGTCGTGAAACCCATCATCTCCGAGTTGATGTCGAACGCCATTCCCAACCTCAAAGTGCCGATTTTGGTGGAAATGGGCGTGGGACAGAACTGGCGGGAAGCGCATTAGCAGGGGGTTTTCGGGCCTGGGCTAACAAATCCGGCCAATAATTCGCACCTTTGCACCTCAAAAAAAGATTTGTACATGACTTTTCAGGAACTCAACCTCATAGAACCCCTCCTTCGGGCGCTCAAAGATGAAGGATACGACACGCCGACCCCCATCCAGCAACAGTCCATCCCACACGCCCTCACGGGCCGTGACCTGCTGGCCTGCGCGCAGACTGGCACTGGCAAAACGGCGGCTTTTGCCCTCCCGATTTTGCAACGCCTGCACGAAAAAAATGCCGGGCAGCCTTCCAAAAACATCAAATCGCTCATCCTGACGCCGACCCGCGAGTTGGCCATCCAGATTGGCGAAAGTTTCACGGCCTACGGCAGGCATCTTCCGCTCCGCAACATGGTGGTGTTCGGCGGCGTGTCGCAAAAACCGCAGGAAGACGACCTCCGGCGGGGCGTGGACATCCTCGTGGCCACACCGGGCCGCCTGCTCGACCTGATGAACCAGGGCTTGATTTCGCTCCAGCAACTTGAAATTTTTGTGCTGGACGAGGCCGACCGGATGCTCGACATGGGCTTCATCCACGACGTTCGGCGGGTCATCAAAGCGCTGCCGGAGCGGCGGCAAACGCTGTTTTTTTCGGCGACCATGCCCCCGGAAATTGCGAAGCTGGCACACGACATCCTCAGCGACCCCTTGAAGGTGGCCGTCACGCCCATTTCCTCCACCGTTGAACTGATTGACCAGCACATTTTTTTTGTGGATAAAAACAGGAAGAAGAACCTGCTGCTTCACCTGCTCGAAAGCCCCGACATCACTTCCGCCCTTGTGTTCACCCGCACCAAACACGGCGCTAACCGGGTGGCGCAAGACCTCGTGAAGGCCGGGGTACATGCGATGGCCATCCACGGCAACAAGTCGCAGGCTGCCCGCCAGAATGCGTTGAGCAATTTCAAGACCGGCGATATCCGGGTGCTGGTGGCCACCGACATTGCCGCACGGGGCATCGACCTGGAGGAGTTGTCGCACGTCGTCAATTACGACCTGCCGAACATCCCCGAAACCTACGTCCACCGCATCGGGCGGACGGGCCGGGCCGGGGCCAGCGGGGTGGCGTTTTCGTTTTGCGACGAGGAAGAAAAACCATACCTGCGCGACATCCAGCGGTTGATCGATAAAAAAATACCCGTCGTGAACGAGCACCCGTTCCCACTCGGCAGCGGAGCCAACGACAAGCCGGAAGCGGACGACCGACCGCCACGCCAACAGCAACAACGCCGCCCTCAGCAGGAACCCCGCCAGCAGGGTAGCGACAGCCGCTCCTCGTCGAGGAACCGCCGCCGGAACCGTCCGCCGAGGCATTCCGAAGGCACTGCACCCTCCGGCGAAAGAAGGCAGGGCGGCGGCCAGCAGCCCAACGCCCAAAAACCTGCCCCGCAGCCACAACGCCAGGCATCCGCAGCCCAACCCGAACGCAGGGACGGTGGGCAACAGCGGCGACAGCAGCAGCCCCCCCGCCCTCCGCAAGACCCGGCAGCCAGGAAACCCGAACCGGAGAAAAAAGACAGCGCTGCGGCAGAGGACAAGCCGAAATGGTCGTCCATCTTCAAGGAGCCGAACACGGGCACGAAGGGCTTCGTTATCAAAAGCGACCGCTCGGAGATGTCTAAAAAGCGGCCGGACAGGGACCGGGGAAGGGGTGGTTTTCGGGGCGGGAAAAGGTGAGGAATGAACCAATCCCTACACGAAACTGCCAAAATTGCTTAATGTAGCTTCTTTAAATCCCAACCGCTTATTTTGTATCATGGCTACCACAAGCAACTGCCCGCCGTGGTGGTACAGTCCCCCGAAGCCTCCGCCGTGACTGACGAAAAACTGCTCAGCATCGGCCTACAAAACCTGCGCAACTCGCTGTTCGAGCGGCTTTTCCGGCGCTGCACCGAACAGAACTGGCACTGGGCCTTCAACCTCCTCAGCCACCAGGGACGCATGCACGAAGACATCGTGCGCTTCCCCGGGGAGCTTTTTTATGAAGGAAAACTAAAGATTTTACCGAAGGAAATACCTGCTTCGCAAAAACAGTCGGCACCGCTGGCCGCACAACCCGCTGATAATCAAGCAGATTGGCAAAAGGTCGTGACGGGCCGTCGCATCGCCTTCCTTAACACGCCCATAGATCGCCAAAGCCCGAGCCGCAAGACCAACCGCCATGAAGCGGAGTTGCTGGCGCAATTGGTGAAGCATTTTCAGTCACCCCAATTCCCAATTCTCAATTCTCAATTCTCAATTGGCATTATTACCCCATATCGAGCGCAAATCGCTCAAATTCAAGAAGTTATGCAACGAGAAGGCATTGATTGCGGCAGCATTACTATTGATACCGTGGAGCGCTACCAAGGCGGGGCGAGGGACATCATCCTGATTTCGCTCTGTACCAACGTCGCCTCGCAGATGGAAACACTGGTTTCGCTTTCCGAGGAGGGTGTGGACCGCAAGCTCAACGTGGCGCTGACGAGGGCACGGGAGCAGGTGGTGGTGCTGGGCAACGAGGAACTGCTAAGGCGGAATGAGGTGTATCGGCGGTTGATCGACTGGGCGATGTGTGACGAGCCTATTTTTTTAGTTTAATGTTTAGGAAAACTCTATTTTTGAAACGCATTGCTTCACCTAAACCCAGGCCACAAAATGAAAACTTTATTAACACTTTCCATTTCAGCATTTATTGTCATTCAAGCTTCGAGCCAGTCGCAAATCAAACTGCCAAATGGTTATGTGTCAGGGTATTTCGGAGGATACTTGGCCGGGGAAGAAATGTTTGCAGTCTTAAACCTCGGCATAGGTTATCAGCATAATAAATGGCTTGGGGGAGGAATAAGCTACGGAGCTCACGTTAACGGAACCTGTATCTCCGCGGCGTTTACTGGTGTTGGCTTGGATTACCGGCTCCTTTTTCCGGGTAAGTGGGTTTGGAATTTTACTGGAGGTATCGGATTGAACAGCAGTATTACTTGCGACGGTCTGTACGTGGAATACCGAAATCCCAAGCGCAATTTTCCATTTTTTAAGGTACATGCCGGACGAAGAATTGGAAAAGTCTTTACCATTGGCTCTACGATTTGGGTGGCAAACACCACAATGGATTATTGGGTTGGCGACATGGACGCCAACGGGCAGTTGGTATATTCCTTTCGACGGAAAGAAAAAATTGATTTGACCGGGTTTGCGATTACGCTCGGGTTCAATATCCACTGAAGACAACCGTTTTTACATATTCCTCCGATACTGCCCCCCCACCTCGTACAGCGCATTCGTAATCTCGCCCAGCGAGCAGTTTTTTACCGACTCCATCAGCGCCGCAAAGATGTTTTCATTGTGCAGCGCCGCCAATTGCAGGGTTTTCAGCGCCATCGTGCCAGCATTGGCTTTTTTCAAACCCTCCACCGTGGCAATCTGCGCCAGCTTCTCCTCCTCCGTTGAGCGGATGACCTCACGGGGCAGGATGGTCGGCGAGCCGGTGCTGGACAGGAAGGTGTTCACCCCGATGATGGGGTACTCGCCGCTGTGCTTCTGGTGCTCGTAGTAGAGACTTTCTTCCTGGATTTTGCCACGCTGGTACATCGTCTCCATTGCCCCCAAAACGCCGCCCCGCTCCGTGATGCGGTCGAACTCGGCGAGCACGGCGGCCTCCACGAGGTCGGTCAGTTCCTCGATGATGAAAGCGCCCTGGAGCGGGTTTTCGTTCTTCGCCAAGCCCAGTTCGTGATTGATAATCAATTGAATAGCCACCGCCCGGCGCACGCTTTCTTCGGTCGGAGTGGTGATGGCCTCGTCGTAGGCGTTGGTGTGCAGCGAGTTGCAGTTGTCGTAGATGGCATAGAGCGCTTGTAGCGTCGTGCGGATGTCGTTGAAGTCAATCTCTTGGGCGTGGAGCGAGCGGCCACTGGTCTGGATATGGTATTTGAGCATCTGGCTGCGCTCGTTGGCACCGTATTTTTCCTTCATCGCCTTCGCCCATATCCGGCGGGCCACCCTGCCGATGACGGCATATTCCGGGTCAATGCCATTGGAGAAAAAGAAGGATAGATTCGGCGCAAAATCATCAATGTTCATGCCCCGGCTCAGGTAGTATTCCACGAAGGTAAAACCATTGGACAGCGTGAACGCCAACTGCGAAATGGGGTTCGCCCCTGCCTCTGCAATGTGGTAGCCGGATATACTGACGGAATAAAAATTTCGCACTTTGTTTTCGATAAAATATTGCTGCACATCGCCCATTAATTTCAGCGAAAATTCAGTGGAAAATATACAGGTATTCTGTGCCTGGTCTTCCTTTAAAATATCCGCCTGCACTGTGCCACGGACAGAGTTTAAGGCTTTGACTTTCAATTTATTGTAAACGTCCGGAGGCAATATTTGGTCGCCCGCAACCCCCAATAATAACAACCCCAATTTGTCATTACCGGCGGGAATATCGCCATGATATGATGGGCGTTTTACACCCTTGCTATCATATAATTCCACCAATTTATTTTCCACCGCATATTCCAATTTATGCTCCCGGATATACAGCTCGCATTGCTGGTCAATAGCGGCGTTCATAAAAAAGGCGCATATCGTGGCGGCGGGGCCGTTGATGGTCATGCTCACCGAGGTCTTCGGGTCGCAGAGGTCGAAGCCGGAGTAAAGTTTTTTGGCATCGTCGAGGCAGCAAATGCTCACGCCGGAATTGCCGATTTTTCCAAAAATATCAGGGCGGTGGTCAGGGTCTTCGCCGTACAATGTCACGCTGTCAAACGCTGTCGAAAGGCGGTTGGCGGGCATCCCGGCGCTGAGGTAGTGGAAGCGGAAGTTGGTGCGTTCTGGCCCGCCCTCGCCAGCGAACATCCGGGTGGGGTCTTCCCCTTTTCTTTTGAAAGGGAAAACACCTGCCGTGTACGGAAACTCGCCCGGCACGTTCTCCTGCAAGCACCAGCGCACGATTTCGCCCCAGTCCTTGAACCTCGGCAGGATGACTTTCGGGATTTTGGTGCCGGAGAGCGATTTCCACTTGGTGGGAACGGCGATTTTTTTGCCACGCACTTCGTAAACGAACTCGTAGGAGGCGTAGTTGGTTTTTTGGGCCTCCCAGCCTTCGATGATTTTGCGCACCGAGGCATCTATTTCCCCATAAATTTCGTCATAAATCTTGGCCAAACCTGCCTTCAAATCCCCGCTCGTCGCCTCAACGGAAACCTTGAGGGCATAAGCCTTGCCAGCCAATTCCGCTTGCTGCTCTGCCCACACATCGTACTTCCGGTTGTTCTCCGAAATCTCCGACAAATACCTCGTCCGGTGCGGGGGAATGATGAAAATCTTCTCGCTCATTTCCTCTGCCACATGCAACACGGACTGCCAGTCCGTGCTACTTTTTTTCCGCAGCAACTGAATCATTTTTGCGTACAAAACATTCATCCCGTGATCGTTGAACTGCGAAGCGGTGGTGCCCACGACGGGCATTTCGTCCACATTTTTCGTCCAAAGCTGGTGCGCCCGCTGGTACTGTTTGCGCACGTCCCGCAGGGCATCGAGTGCTCCCCGCTTGTCGAATTTATTGATGGCGATGAGGTCGGCGAAGTCAATCATGTCAATCTTCTCCAACTGCGAGGCAGCGCCAAATTCAGGTGTCATCACGTAGAGCGACACATCGCTGTGGTCAATGATTTCGGTGTCGGACTGTCCGATGCCGCTCGTTTCCAGCACCACGAGGTCGAAGCCCGCCGCCTTCAAAATCTCGACGGCGGATTGTACGTGCTTGGACAGCGCCAAATTGCTTTGCCGGGTAGCCAACGAGCGCATGAACACCCTCTCGTTGTTCACCGCATTCATGCGGATGCGGTCGCCGAGCAGCGCCCCGCCGCTCTTGCGCTTGGAGGGGTCAACGGAGACGATGGCGATTGTTTTATCCTGGAAATCAAGCAGATAGCGCCGCAAAATCTCGTCCACGAGGCTCGACTTTCCTGCCCCGCCCGTGCCCGTGATGCCGAGGACGGGCGTGTGTTTCAGCGCCGGGTTTTTGTCAAAAACCGCCTGCAACTGCGGGCGAATGGCTTTTTCAAAATGCTCGGTATCGTTCTCCGCCGCCGAAATCATGCGGGCGATAGCGATTTCGGATTTCGGATTTCGGATTTCGGATTTCTGGAAAGCAGATACCTCCCCGTTCAGATTCACACCCAGTGGAAAGTCGCATTGTTTCAGCACGTCGTTTATCATGCCCTGCAAGCCCATGTGCCGCCCATCGTCGGGGGAGTAGATGCGGTTGATGCCGTACTGCTGCAACTCCGCAATTTCCGAAGGCAAAATCGTACCGCCGCCGCCGCCGAAAATCTTGATATGCCCTGCGCCCCGCTCCCGAAGGAGGTCGTGCATGTACTTGAAGAACTCGTTGTGGCCGCCCTGGTACGAGGTGATGGCGATGCCCTGCACGTCCTCCTGGATGGCGGTGTTCACGATTTCGTGTACCGAGCGGTTGTGGCCGAGGTGGATGACCTCCGCCCCGCTAGCCTGCATGATGCGGCGCATGATGTTGATGGCGGCGTCGTGCCCGTCGAAGAGGCTGGCGGCGGTGACGAGGCGGATTTTGTGGTGGGGGTGGTAGGGCTGTACGTTTTCCATGATGCTAATTTGGTTTGAGCACAAATTATTCCGGCTGATTTAGTAGGTCGTATAACTGAACTGAATCAGGGAAATTTCTAAAATTGAAATGGTTGAGGGCAAATTTGTAATAACCATCGACTTTGTTGCATGGCTCCCAGCGTGTGGGCCTTAAGTAAAAAAATAGCGCCGGAGTGGTAAATTTGAGTTGCAAAACAAAAAACAACCAACCACGGCGCTATGACAAAGGTAAGCAAGAACACTGAATCGTCCCCTGAAAAGCCCAAAGGAAAAGTACAAGGTCACGAACTGGGAAGCCCACAACAAGGCACTGGTACAGCGTGGCTCATTGACATTGTGGATTGACGACGAGGTCGTCGAAGTCTGGTACCACACCGGGGAGCAAAAGCCCGGCGGGGAAATTATTTACTCCGACCGCTGCATGGAGTGCTGTTGAGCAGTCGGGCTACCACCGGCGAAGCAAGGCAGAGCTGGCGATGTACCGATACAAGACCATTTTTGGCCCAAAAATGTACGCCCGAAGATTTGAGAAGCAAAAAACAGAGGTGCGCATCAAGTGCGCAATCATCGAAAATTCAACCAACTGGGCATGCCGGTTTCGGTGAAAGCCGCCTAACCTAAAGCCCTAAAAGGCAATTTTTGGGAATGCACGGAATTGACTCGGAGCCATGCAGCAACGCCCCGGTGGATACAAATTCAGGGAAAGACGTAGAGAAAACATTCAAAAGCAGTCCGTTTATCGGACTGCATACGCTTTTGTGAAGCCCATAATTTTGACATGCTCATGTTGCTACTCATTTGCAAGGGTTCCCCATCCCAAATCTTCTCCCTACCTTGTCCGCCAAATTCAAAAAGCATTAAAATGAACAGAATCACCACCCTGCTGTTAGCGACAGCCCTGCTATTTTCCACCAACCTTTTTTCCCAAAAAAAGAAGGCGGACGAACCCAAAAAAGAAGAGCCAAAACACCTGCTCGACACCCTCAACCTCGGCCTCTCGTGGCGCAGCGTCGGCCCGGCGGTCACTTCCGGGCGCATCGGCGACTTCGCCGTACACCCGAAAAACCGCAGCACCTACTACGTGGCCAGCGCCTCCGGCGGCGTGTGGAAAACCACGAACGCAGGCACTACCTACGAACCCATCTTCGACGGCGAGGGCAGCTACTCCATCGGCTGCATCACCCTCGACCCCTCCAACCCCAACACCGTCTGGGTGGGCACTGGCGAGAACAACAACCAGCGCTCCGTGGCTTACGGCGACGGTGTTTACCGCTCCAACGACGGCGGCAAGTCGTGGTCGAACTTGGGCCTGAAAAACTCGGAGCACATCGGTAAAATCATCGTGGACCCCCGCAACTCGGACGTGGTGTACGTGGCAGCCATCGGCCCGCTTTGGAGCGCTGGCGGCGAGCGTGGCGTGTACAAAACTTCCGACGGCGGCAAAACCTGGAACATGGTGCTGAATGATGCCGACGGCAAACCGCTGATTGACGAAAACACCGGCGTCACTGACCTGGTGATGGACCCCCGCAACCCCGACGTGCTGTTCGCTGCATCATTCCAGCGGCGGCGGCATGTGTTCACCTACGTGGGCGGAGGCCCCGGCAGCACGATTTACAAAAGCACTGACGGCGGCAAGACCTGGGCAAAGGCAGCCAACGGCCTGCCAGCGGGCGATCTCGGGCGCATCACATTCACTTTCTCTGCCGACCCGGAGATACTCTTCGCCATGGTGGAAGCGCAGGAGAGCAAAGGCGGATTTTTCAAAAGCACCAACCGGGGTGCAAGCTGGGAGAAGCAGAGCGGCCACGTGACCAGCGGCAACTACTTCTGCGAAATTTTCGCCCACCCGACCGAGCCGAACACGGTGATTTCAATGGATGTTTTCAACAAAATCAGCCGCGACGGCGGCAAAACCTGGTCGAACCTCGGCGAGGAGTTCAAGCACGTGGACAACCACGTCATCTGGATTGACCCCAACGACCCCGACTACATGCTCTCCGGCTGCGACGGCGGCGTGTACGAGACTTTCGACGGTGCAAAATCGTGGAAATACCACGGCAACCTGCCCGTCACGCAGTTTTACAAAGTGGAAGTGGACAACACGCTGCCGTTTTACCACATCCACGGCGGTACGCAGGACAACTTCTCGCTCGGCGGCCCCAGCCGCAGCCGCAACGGGCACGGCATCACCAACTCGGATTGGTACGTGACCAGCCTCGGCGACGGCTTCGAGACGCAGATTGACCCTGACAACCCCGACATCGTGTACGCACAATCGCAGTACGGCGGGCTGGTGCGCTACGACCGCAAAAGTGGCGAGATGACGAGCATCCAGCCCAAGCCCGCCGAGGGCGAAAACACCCTCCGCTGGAACTGGGACAGCCCACTCGCCGTGAGCCGCCACTCGCCAACCCGCCTGTACTTCTGCGCCAACCGGGTCTATCGCACCGACGACCGGGGCGATTCCTGGACGGCCATCAGCCCCGACCTGACGAGGCAAATCGACCGGAACACGCTGCCTGTGATGGGCCACATCCAGAGCATGGATGCCATCGCCAAGAACCAGAGTACGAGCGAGTACGGCAACATCGTGGCGTTCAGCGAGAGCCAGTTGAACCCGAACCTGCTGTACGTCGGCACCGACGACGGCCTCGTGCAAATCAGCGAAAACGGCGGCCAGACCTGGGTGAAAATCGCCAGCTTCCCCGGTGTCCCGGAGATGACGTACGTGAACGCTTTGCTCGCTTCGCAACACGACGAAAACGTGGTGTACGCTGCGTTCAACGACCACAAGCGGGGCGACTTCAAGCCCTACGTTTTCAAAAGCACCGACAAGGGCCGCACCTGGACGGGCATCAGTGCCAACCTCCCCGAACGGGGCAGCGCCTACTCCCTCGCCGAAGACCACGTGGAGCCGGGCCTGCTGTTCGTGGGCACCGAGTTCAGTTGTTTTTTCACCGTTGACGGTGGCAAGTTTTGGAAGAAACTCGGCGGCGGCCTGCCCACCATCGCCGTGAAGGACATCGCCATCCAGCGCCGGGAGAACGACCTCGTGCTTGCTACCTTCGGGCGGGGCTTCTACGTCCTCGACGACTACTCGCCGCTGCGCCACCTCAACGAGCGGGAACTCAACGCCGAGGCGCAAATTTTACCCATCAAAGACGGACTGGTGTTCATCCCTGCCACGCCCATCGGCTACTCCACGGGCAAGGGCTTCCAGGGCGCTTCGTACTTCACCACGCCCAATCCGCCAATGGGCGTGACGTTCACGTATTTCATCAAAAACGAAGACAAAACGCTGAAAGCCAAGCGCCAGGACTGGGAGAAAAAGCAAATCAAGGACGGCAAGGAAATCCGCTACCCGACTTACGAGGAACTGGAAGCGGAGCAAAAAGAGGAGGCACCGTACCTGCTTTTCACCATTTACAGCCGCTGGGGTGAAATCATCCGCCAGTTGAAAACCAGCCCGAAAAAAGGCGTCAACCGCATCATTTGGGACGGTCGCTACTCCTCCAAAGCCCCCGCCAGTCTCAGCAGCGGCGAACATGCGCCGTGGGAGTCGCCCGACGGCGGTGGCTTCGCCCTGCCCCTCGATTACACGGTAAACCTTTCCAAAGTTGTGAACGGTGAAATTGTCAAACTCGTTGATCCGCAGCGATTCAACCTGACTACTCTTGGCGGTGCCACGCTTGCCGCTTCCGACCGAAAAGCATTGGACGACTACATCCGGGAAGCTGCCGAACTCCAACGTGCTTGGGACGGCACGGTTTCGTTGCTCGGCGAACTGGATGGAAAAACGAAACTCATCCGCCAGGCAGCCGCTTCCATCGGCTCGCCTGCCGACCTGCTGGACGACGTGAAAGCGATGGAGGAAAAAATGCGGGCGTTGACCAAAACTTTCTACGGCGACGGCGTGGCATCGAAGATTGACAAGCCCCACGCCCCATCGCTCGGCGACCGTATCTACGGCATGAGCTACGACATCTGGAGCAGCACCTCGGCACCGACCACCACACAGCGGGAGCAGTTGGCCATCGCCAAAAAACAGTTCGGGCAGGAGTTGCCGAAGTTGCGCCAGTTGGTGGAGGTGGACTTGAAGGCCATCGAGCGGAAATTGGAGGCAGCGAAAGCACCGTACACGCCGGGGAGGTTGCCGGTTTGGGGAGGAAATTAGAAATTAAGAAATTGAGAAATTGTGGATTGCCGGGGGAATGAAGAGTTGCCCCGGCATTTTCATTTTAAAAACCACCGCTACGACCTCACATCCGACAGCACCGCCCTGCTGGTGTCCGCCGATGGCGGGGCGCAGCAGTTTCGGTGGAACAGGCTTTTCTCCCACCGCCTGAAAAACGCCTCGACACAAGCTCCCCGCATGGGTGAATTGGCATTGAAAAGAATGCAGATGCCGATGCCGTCCCGGCGGTTCAGCGCAATTTCACTGTGGTAATTGTTGACGAAACCGGCATGGTAAACCAGCGTGTCGGTGCCGTGTTCGAGGATGCGCCAGCCCATGGCGTAGGAGGCGGAATCACGGGCGATCCAACCCGGCAGGGTACGCCGTTCCTTGCCGGTTTTCACGAAGGGACGGAACACCTCGTCGAGCGTTCCGTTCGTCACGATGGCCGGTTTTTGGCCGAGCAGCACCTTGAGCCATTCCCCCATGTCGGTGATGCTGGCGTTGATACCCCCGGCGGCGGCGAAGTCGTAGTAGTGCCGGGAAACGGTGTCCGGCTGCCAACCTGTCTCTGTCGGGTGGTGCGGCAGCGCCCTGTTTTGTGCCAGCCGCATGGTTTCAAAATCGCAGGAAGCATTGGCCATGCCCGCCGGTCGGAAGATGTACTGCCGCAGCAGTTCCTGGTAACTTTTGCCGGTGGCGGCTTGCAGGATGGGTTCGATGATGCAAAAAGCGACGTTTTGGTAGCCAAAAAATTCGCCTTCCCTGCCAAACAATTTTTCCTTCGGAAAACACTGGGAAACGATGGCCTCCCGGTCGAAGCCTTCTTCGATGAGGTTGCCGAAGGCGTGGTAAGGCAGCCCGGTTGTGTGCGAGAGGAGGTGCCGGATTTCCACCCTTTCCGCTTGTTGGTGGTCTTTCAGGCTGAAATCGGGGCAGTATTTCTGCACGGGTTCGGTCCAGTCGAGCAGGCCGTTTTTCACCAGGATGCCGGTGAGCACACCTGCAAAACCCTTTGACAATGAGCCGATCCTGAAAAGCGTGTGGACATCCACCGGGTCGTGCCCGCCTGCCGATTTCACGCCGAAAGCCCGCAGGAGCACCACCTGGCTGTCCTTCACCACCACGAGCGCAGCGCCGGGCGTTCCGGTCAGTTGCAGGGAGTCGGCGAAGTAGTTTTCGTAGTCGTCGAGGAAAGCCTGGAGGTTGGAGTCGAGCGGCGGAGATGGCGGCGCGGACAGGGCCAGTGACGGATTTTTCGGCGTTTCCGTGCAGGCAGAGAGCAGGAAACCCATGATTGCCAAAAAAGCGTAGAAGTTGTGGGTGATTTTCATAGCTGGCGAAGATAGACAGTTGTTTGAAATTGTTTGATAGTTCCAAATTGTTTGGGTTGTCCTGCTTCTGTTCTTTCCCGACAATTTCAAACGACCTCAAACCAATTCGAACCACCTCGAACAATATTTACCTTTGCCAAAAAAACACGACATGCTGACCATCTCCACCGCCACCCTCGAAGACATCCCCGCATTGAACGGTTTGATCAACCAGGCGTATCGGGGCGAAGCCTCCAAGCGGGGCTGGACGACCGAGGCCGACCTTATCGCAGGCTACATCCGCACCGACGAGGCCAACCTCCGGGAGTTGATGCAAAAGGAACATGCGGCCATTCTGAAATGCAGCGATGCTGACGGCGAAAGTGTCGGGAGCGTTTTCATAGAAAAAAGGAGCGGTCGCCTGTACCTCGGCATGTTGTCCGTCCTGCCGGAACGGCAGGCAGAGGGGATTGGCAAAAAACTGATGCAGGCGGCCACCGAACATGCGGTGCGAAGTGGCTGCCGCTCCATTTTTATGCAGGTCATTTCTGCCCGCACGGCACTCGTCGAATGGTACGAGCGGCACGGCTACGGGAAAACCGGCGAAAGCCGCCCCTTCGACGGCGACCCGCAGTTCGGCGTGCCCACTCAGCCGCTGGAGTTTATTATTTTGGAGAAGGCGGTGGGCTGAGATGTGCCGGATAGTGCGTCAAAATTGCAGGCTTCGACGGGCGGGTGCAGCAATAACCAACTTTTAGAATTTAAGCTGGGCTTCTCCTGACCCCCCCAAAACCCTCAAGCGCCTGTTCAGCACCCACTGAACATCCCACCATATACGACTCCCCTTGCTCTACCATGCCAACAATCGCCCCTGTTGGCTTTGGGTAAATAAACCCCCAAATCAGCTCGCTATCGTCCGAAGAATTGAAAATGCCTGTGTAGTTGCAGCAAACCAGCACCCCGTTCATGTCCACGGTCTCGAAAACATAGCCCAAAGCCGGCAGTCGCTGCTGGCTGGGCTGCCAGGTTGCGCCATTGTCTTTTGACGTTTCCACTTCGTGCGAATCGACAACATACGGCGTGACGAAGCTGGCGATGATGCTGCCATCGGCCAGGGCGGGGTTGACGGAAATGCTGCCCGTACGGACCCAGTTCCAGGAGCCGCCGTTGTTGCCGGACATGACGATGCCTTTGTGCGTGCCCGCCACGATGTTTTTGCCTGCCTCCAACAAACTGGTCACCTGCGCCCCGGCGAAGATTTGCCGCCAAGCCTTCGAGCCGATTTGCGAAGCGTAAATGCCGTTGTCTGTGCCGACCCATAGCTCGTCGCTGATCCGCAGGATGGAGCGCACGGCCAAATCCTTCAAGTCCAAATTCAGCGGTTTCCAGGTTTTCCCAAGGTCGTAGCTGGCAAAAATGCCCTGCACGTACACGCCCGCATAAATGACACCGTACTCCACCAGCAGGGCCGTGATTTGCAGGTTGGGCAGCAGGTGCGTGCTCAACTGATGCCAGTTTTGCTTGGCTGCATCGCTGAGGTAGAGGCCGTAGTTCCCGCTGGCCAGTACGAGTTGGTCGCCCAACGGGGCCAGAAACGACACTTGCAGGTCGTTGGGCAGGCCCTCGCCGACGGGTGTCCAAGTGCGGCCCCGGTCAGTGGAACGGTACACGGAGCTGCGGGTGTCGGTTTTTGCAACTGGCTGAACGACAGCGGGTTGCACGGTATCGAATGGTAAGGTCGGTGCATCGAGGCAGCCAGCGAGAAGGAGGATAGGCAATAATTTGTGAAGCATGTAATTGAGTTTTAGTAGCGGTGACACCGTTCCCAAAGGTGTCACCGCTGAGTTATTTTACCAAAATTTCATTGTGCGGCAGTGCGTACTGGTCGTCTGTGGTGAGCAGCACGATGGCATCGCCGGGGCGGCATTTGGCCAGCACCGTTTTGATGTCCACCTGCTTGTAGGTTTTGTCGGAAAAGGAAAACAGCGTCTTCGTGTTGCCATCCCGGATGGCGATTCTAAAGCTCATTTTTCCGGTCGGGAAGTTGTTGTCGGGGGAGAGGTTGGCGGTCTGTACGGTGAGTTCACCGTTGGCCGATTTCGGGAGTTCGCAGTGGCCTTGGTCGGTGTACTGGTTTACGACAATCTTGTTGTCCAAAAAGGCAGCGGAGCAGTTGGTAAACGGGTGTTGACCGAAAGCAGTGGGGGTAATCCCAGCGCAAACAGCCACAAGGAAAAGTATTTTTAAGATGTTCATTTTGAAATGAATTTTGTGAATGAATAGCTGACAAATCTACCCCCATATTTTCCCGGAGGCCGTAAAAACCCTGTAAAACAGTGTAAACGAAACGTAAAAGCATGTTTACCACCATTTGTAACCGTATTTTTGGGCAATGAAAAACGCCATCCGAAAAATAGGTTTTCCATTCTTCGTGCTGTTGGCGGCACTGCTCGCCGTACAGGCGGCGGGTCTGTTCGGCAATTCCCGACCCGACGTGCGGCAGTTCCCACAGAAAGTCAACCTCGCCATGCGGCAGGCCGCCGACCACCTGCTTGACCTCGCTGGGGATACGACCAGTGCCATTCCGCCCGTGGAACAGGTATCGGCGGGAGAGTACCTGCTCCGGTTGGAAAACAATTTCAGCTACGACAGCTTGCCCGGTTTTTTGGAGGTGGCCTTCGCCCAGTTCGGCATCCACGAAAAATACTACGTGAGCGTCAACGACTGCCTGAACAACCTGCTGATACTCGGCTATTCGCAGGAAACGCTGAAGGAGGGCGAGCAACCTTGCACTGG
>JACRAN010000269.1 GCA_016234735.1 Bacteroidota bacterium
ATGTCCGTTGCCCTGACCGTTATCCGTGTAGCATCTGCCGATGCTGGAGATAAGCGTTTGGGCGGTGCTGCTCAATGAAATCAGGCCTGCGGGCGTTCCAAACGCACCTGCCCCGCTTCCTGAATAGCTTGCCGCCTGAACCTTAACCTCGACGCCGGCTGGCAAGCTGCCATCCGTAATCTGGACGGAAACCGTTCTACCGGGCGCGGCGGGGGCGAGCGCGGAGGAATAATTGAGCCATTTGGAGTTGTCCGTTCCGCCGCCCGTAAATTCCAGTGGAGCGCCTGCTTCGGTAGGCGGTTGCAAAAAGACAGTTATCGCGGCATTGCCAGGCTCGATGTCGAGCAGGGCGATTTCGGGAATGGTAAAACTCACGTCGTGGCTGTCCGTGACTTGCGCCTGCACGGGAAGCCAGAAAAGGCTAATGAAAACAAGCGGCAAAATCATTCTTTGCATTCCGCAGAATTTTTTTAAAAAAAATAAGCTGAATTAGCCCCCACGCTCCTACCCACCCAATCCCGTGAGGGACAATTCTTCCTGAAACTTGATATCCCGCTTTTTCTGGAGCAGGTGGAAATGGATATTTTCTTTTGCGCCCGGCAAAATTTCCAGATCAAATTCAGACCGCTCGAATTGCCAGCCTTTGTATTGGCTTTCATTCACCACCCGCAGTTTCCAAACGCCGGGGCGGAAGTCAGAAAATTGGAAGCGCTGGTTCTCGTTGGCGAGCTGCCGGAAGGTTTCCTTGCCGTTGCTGAGTTCCAGCATGAAAACTTTAGGGCGTTCTTTCCCAGGATTGGTTCGGGTGTTGACTCGCTCCGGCTCTATTTCGATTGCGCCGGAAATGGTCGCTCCCATCGTCAGCCCGAAATCCAATCTTGCATCCACGCCCGGCTCCAGCGTCAATTGAATCGGAGTCTGGATGTCGGGGATAACATGGAGCGGCGCGGAGGAAGGGTCCAGCATTAAAAAATAAGTGCCCGGCGGCATGGTCGGGAAGGCGAAATTCCCTGCCGCATCGGTGGTCGCTTTTTGCCCGTCGAGGTAGAGCACGATGCCTTCCACCGATTCGACGCCCCGGTTGCTGATGCGCCCATAGATACCCTGCTTCGCTCCCCTGCGGGCGGTGCGGATGCCGAAATGATAGGTGTAGCTGGTTTGCAGTGAAAAATCCCGGTCGCTGGCAGTGCGCTGGAGCAGGACGTAATTGCAGGCAAGCGACAGTTCGTGCTGCCTGTTTTTGCCAAAAAACTGGTTCAGTTTCAACTCCAGCAGGTTGCGGTTTTTGTAATACTCCTCCTGCACGAAATCGCTTT
This sequence comes from Bacteroidota bacterium, assembly GCA_016234735.1. Lineage (GTDB taxonomy): Bacteria > Bacteroidota > Bacteroidia > Chitinophagales > Saprospiraceae > UBA6168. Next base: position 1,317 of record JACRAN010000269.1, read on the forward strand.
GAAAAGCGAGGCGCAGGTCGGTCGAGGGCGTGATGGCAGAATTAGCGCCGCAGCCGAAAATCCACTGCCTGCTGCGCCGGTCGGAGAAGCGGCGGTATTGATGAAACTGGGCGTTGCCAAAAAAATAATGCCTTGCCGAAGGTTGGTAAGTGGCGTTCAAAAAAGTGCGGAAAGTGCTGGCAGTGCGCTCGCCGGGCACATCGAGCAGGTTTTCCCTTCTGCCTAATTCGGCGGTCAGGGAAAGCCGGAACTTTTGAACGGTCTGGTTCAGGAGCAGGCGCAGCAAATTTTCCCGGTAGTGAAATTTTTGCCCAGGCATGAGGTCTTTCAATTCCTGGCGGCGGAGGAAGGTGTTGACCGAAGTCTTCGGACTTAATTTATAGCCCGCTCCGAACTGCGCAAATTTGGAATAAGGCGCCGTCCCGAAAAGCGTGTCGCGGGAAGCATTGGCAGCATCCTGGTTGAGGTGCAGGGAAAGGTTGAGCCTGGCGGTTGCCTGGTAATTGGCAGAAGCGTAGTAATTCCAGGTGTTGGTGAAATAGCCGGGGTAGTTTTTCCCTGCATACACCACGTTGGCAGAAACCTGCGTTTTTTTCAGCGCCTGCGAAGACGCACGGAGCGAAAAGCCACTGCCACCGGAACCTCCTGAAATCCCCTTGGAAAGCTCGCCCTCCAAATCCGTGTGGCCGAAGAATTGAAAGACGCCATGAAGGCTGGCAAGATTTGCCTCCGGTTTTTCAAAAGAAGATTCCTTGTGAAGAAAATTCAACCCGATTTGATTGCCTCCCGAAGGGAAAAACCGCAGGTAGCCTGCCATCTCGCCCGCTGCGCCGGGGAGAAATCTCGGCTTTTGATAAAACCCGCCCACTTCATATTTCCCCATGCGGGTACTCAATTCCCCTCCTCTGCCATATCTGGAGAACTCCGTGAGCGGCGTTAAACCATACGTTTTGTCACCTAAGAAAATGCGGAAACCTGGCGTCTCGAGGCTGGCAAAATATTCGTCGTACAAGCCCAAAGCGGACAGGTCAAACCGGTCAGAACCCCGGAGCCTCGCTTCCAATCGGTTTTTCCCCGCTTCATCGAGGCTGCCTTTTGTATAAAATTCACCCTGGAAACCGGACACGGTTTTGCCATCCTGCCATTTCCTGAGCACATGCGAAACCCGCAAAGCGGCTGGCAGGTTCGATGTTTCATTGTTCTCCTGTTGGTGGCGGGGAATGACCCTGACGTAATGGGAGACATACGCCTCTTGTCTTTTCGTATCGTCCGCCTGCAAGGCTTCTATCCGAAGGATTTTGCGGGTGTCGCTGTGCAAGATGGAAAGCGTCGGTGCCGTGACCCGGAAAACCTTCGATTCGTTGGGTGCGAGGAAAAATTTCCCGTCCCCTTCCAGGTCGCAGTTTTCCGCTTTGATAAAAATATCCCCCGCTTTGTTCCCAAGGTTCTGCACCAAGAAAGTTGCCCGTATTTTTTCACCGGCCAGCACGAACGTCGGCGCTTCGACGGTGGTCAGCACTATTTTCTGAATTTCTGTCACCGTTACACCGATCGTCGCACTCCCAAAAACGGCTGTGTCGCTGGTATCACGGGCGGAATATTGGATGAAATGCTCGTCGGCAGGAGCGCCCGGTGCAATATGGAAACTGAATATTTGCAGGATGGATTCTCCGGCAGGCAAGCTGTACGGCAGGTTGCCGGAAACAAGCTGCCACCCTTCGGGAAGCAATATTTCCGTAATGACGTTGAAATCGCCGGACGTTATATTTTGCACCTGCACCGCCACCGTACCTACTTTTCCGGGCACTGCAATAAGCGAGTCCCCGCTCACCCGCTCAATGAGGATGCCGTTTCCCATTGCCGCAAGCGTGCAAAGCGACAATAATCCCGTTATAAGAATTATTTTGAAAGACATTATCTAGTTATTATATGTACTGATTGATTAGGTTATTCCCCTCGAATTATGCTCCAAAGACAAAAAAAAAACTTGTTTTTGAGCATATTTACGGGTACAACCTAACAAATTAGTACAATTATACGCTACGGGATTAGGGTTTATCCGGGGTTTAATTTAGGAGGTAACTTAAAGTTACTTCCTAAATTGACTGGTGGCTATGGACCAATGGCCACCTTAACATTGACCCCGAAAACCGTTTCATCCGAGCAATCAGCCAGCAATAGAGCCTGGTAGCTTCCGGGCGCAACGCCTTCCATCGGCAGCCAGAAACGGACGGAGGTGCCGGGATATAATTTCTTTTTTTCGGAATAAAAAACACCGGCGGATTTTCCTTCCCGGTCGAACAACTCGACGGAAACCTGCGGCACGAGCAGGCAATCGGCGGGATTTTCAATATCTACGGTCAGGAATTGTTTACCTTCTTCCCTTCTTAATCCAGCTTGTGAAAAAAGCAGGTTTTTAGTGCCCGTCTTCCCGATGGAGGTTGAAATCTGCACGGCATATCGCACCTGCGTATTGATGCTGATGCCTTTATTTATTGTAGTATCCTCGAGCGGCGACATCCCTTCCACCATGATGACGCTCCAATAAGTGCCATAAAGCGACTCATTGGCAGGCACGTGGATTTCATAGGAAACGCTTGCTTTTTCGCTTGCTTTTAAGGTCAGGTAAGCCGGGCTGAAATCAATCCATTCCGCATTGGAGCGGGCATGGTCGCCCGGTGGGTTGTAAAAAGTTTCGCCAGCGCTGTTGAACCGGTAATCTTTCTGGTAAAACTTGACTGCCTGCGTCCCCTTTGCAGTGTTTTGCAATTCAATAATGCCCCGGTAAACTCCGCCCGGCACGACCTCCTCGATATGAGACAAGCCATTCACTACCACCACACCGGCGTTTGCTTTAGATGGAGATATAAATAGAGTGGTTAAGCTGATTACAGCCAATAGGAAATAGGTACGGGAATTCATCTTTTTATTAAGGTTTACAGTTCGTGGAAAGAAATCAATGTTTTTCTACTCGCCTGAAAAACAATCACTTGCAGCGCTTAATATTCTAATTTGACTCAGAGGTTCTTTTTCATAAAAGAAAGGCTGTTCCCCAATTGTTTACAGCCCGGCATGGCAATCAATTTCAGCCAATTATGGAGCAATAAATGCAGGAAACAGCCTTTTTTCAGCCCGGCAAATTAGTTGTCAGAAAGCGTGTAGGTCACCGTCAGCGTGTAGTCCGTGTCGAAATTCAAGCTGCCGTAGCTGCCGCTGTTTTCCGTCAGGCTATAAGTCAGGTTATGACCGTTGCTGGCACCATTGCCGGTGTAGCAGCTTCCGATGCCGGTGACAATGTCATAATCGGTAGCGGCAGCCGCCAGCGTAACGATGGCGGTGGGTGCCCCGGTGGTGCCTGCGCCGGAGCCGGAGTAAGCACCGGCCAATACCTTCAGATTTGCGCCGGTGGGCAAGGTTCCGGTTACGGCAACTGTGACCTTCCTGCTATTATCGGGCGAAGTGCCGATAATGGAAGAGTAGTTCAACCAAAGCGAGTTGTCGGTATCCGCTGTAAAGTCGATAGGATTTCCCGCTTCCGTAGGAGCGGCAGGACTGAGTGTAATTGTGCTTCCGGTAGGCTCGATGTCCAGCAATGCCACCTCGGGGATGTCCACCGTCAGGGTGTGGGAATCTTCATTGGTGTCTTGCGAAAAAGCCTGTGAAAAGCTACCGGCAATCAATGCCAGTATGGCCAGAGGACGAATCATCTTGATCATAATTTTGTAATGACGTTTAGTGAAACAAATAATATTGAATCTCATTCAATGAAAATTGAAACAGCAGGGAAGCGCCTTGCAGGGCTTTGCCGCTCCGAAGTTCATTAAATGCCGAACAATCATGTTGATTGAGTGCAAATAACCTTTAAAAGAGGGGAAGATGATTTTGTGGGTAAAGGGGAAGAGAAAAAAATGTTGAAACAATACATTCCCGGCCTCAAAAAATTATGCCAGAAACGGAGCGCAGGGAAAAAACAGACTGATTTTTTTTTGCACCGCAAACGGAATCGGAGCTAAAACAGGAAGCCGCCAAGCAACACGAAAGCCAGGTAGGTTTACCATCCAGGGAACGCTTCCCTTTTTGCCGGTTTTTAACGCATCGGGGCGCTGATTTTTCAATTCGGCTGCGTGTTCAGCGACGAAAAGCGACGGAAAAAGCCATCGACTGGTTTGAAAAATCACTCGCCATCCGCCATCCGCCTCAGCCTGCTCCCGCTACCCGGTTTTGTGGAAAGTGGGTAAGCCTTCGAAGCCGTAAAATCAGGCCGAGCTAATGAAAAAAAAGGCAGTGGGACGCGTCCCACTGCCTTTTTTTTCATTAGCTCGGCCTGATTTTACGGCTTCGAAGGCTTACCC
>JACRAN010000264.1 GCA_016234735.1 Bacteroidota bacterium
GGCAGCCAGCGCTATGGCTGTTGCCGTGGTTTGCCAACCCGAATCGTTCCAGTTGTAGGCGAACGGAGACGTGCCGCCCGACACCTGCACCGTCGCAGAGCCGTCGGTGGAATAGTTGCAAGTGGCATCCGTGTGGAAAGTGCTCAAAATAATTTGGGGGCCATCGGCCACAGTAGCCGAGGCAGAGCCGGTGCAGCCCTGGTCGTCCGTCACCGTCACGGTGTACGTGCCGACGGTGAGGTTGCTGGCTGTCACCAGCGTTGACGACGCAGGGTCGTTCCACTGGTAGGTGTAATTGCCGGAGCCGCCGGTTGTGTTCTGAACAGTCGCCGACCCTTGGTTGTCACCAAAACAAATGGCGTTGGTCGCAGAGACCGTCACGACCAATGATACCCCGGCATCGATGGCCACGCTTGCCGAAGCTGTGCATCCCAGCGTATCGGTCACTGTCACCGAGTAGCCGCCAGCCGCCAAGTCGGTTACTTGCGAAGTGGTCTGGTTGAGCGGGCTGCCCCAGGCATACGTGTACGAAGGATGTCCTCCTGTCACATTTGACACGGATGCCTCACCATTTGCTGCACCGAGGCAGGTTTCGTCACTTGATTGTACGGTGAGGATAATTTCATCGCCTTCTTCCACCGTGACTGAAGCAGTGGTGGTGCAACCATTGGCATCTGTCACCGTTACCGAATAGGTACCGGCCTGCACACTCTGCGGGTCTTCCACATTTGCCAGCGGTGCTGTCCAGACGAAACTGAACGGTGTTTGGCCACCGGAAACCGTCAGGTCGATGGCTCCGTCCGAGCCGCCAAAACAAGTCACGGGTTTTTGCTCCGCAAATGCCGAGAGGCCATCCGAAATGGATATGGTCACCATGTTGGAAACCCCGTCGTAGTCTGTACAGCCATGTCGTCTTGACAACCGGATGAAGTAGGTTGTTACCGACAACGCAGCCGGGTCGAAATCGGCGGCATTTGCGCCAGCGATGAATGTCCAGTCGGGATTGGTTGCTGTGTAGGGTGTGCCAGTTGTGCTGATAACCCATTGATATTCAAGCACATTGGAGCCACCGGAGGGTGGCGTGACGTTCACCAGCAGCGCCGGGTCGAGGGGAGCCTGGCAAGCGCTTTGGTTTTGGCCAATCTGCCCGCCATCGGTTACGTTGTCGCAGCAAAGCGCCTCTTTGGTGATGATGTTCGTTTCCCCGACATAATCCGAGCACCCAAAACGCCGAGCGCAACGACGGTAGTGCGTCGTGACGGAAATCGGCCCGGGGTCGTATTCCGGGCTGTTGGTGTTGGGAATGGGAACCCATTGCGCAAACGGGTTGGTGGGGTCGTCGGTGGTGAAAATCCAGACGAACTCCAAGGCGCCGCTCCCGCCTGTCGGCAAGGTTAAACTGACTATGAGTGAAGGATCCCACGTCGGGTTCGGGCAACCGAACTCATTGGCAGCAATCGTACCGCCATTCACAACGTTGTTGCAGGTTTGTGCTTGCAAAGCTGTGAAAGGAAGCGCCATCAGCGCCATGGTAAGGGCACCAGCCGACAGAATCCTACCGGCATTGGAAATGATTGGAGAAATTAGGGTGTGCAAATTAGATTCACACCCCTGAGGGAAGTGGAACAATCTCATGGTTGTCTTTTTCAAAACATAGTAAACAATGAAAACTACGGCGAATGAACGCCGGGCATTTTCACCCAAACAATAATGAATTCAGGAAAAAGAAGGGGGACAATTCAAACTTCGGTGTTTGCTCCCCGGCGGCGTAAGATTCAGGAATTTGTAAAAAGCCGGTGTGTCGTGAATGCTTTCAGGTACTTTTCTTTTCCATAGTTGATGACAATAAGGGGAAAGTCAAAAACTGTACCATTTAAAAAAAATGTGCATGTGTTGTTTTTAAAAAAAATAAAACTTGCCCAATGCTCATCGGTTTTCAGGCACTCCGGTTCAATGCCAGCAACGATTTGTGTACCTCCAAAACCTGTGGCACCAGCAGCCGTTTCCCATCGTTAACTATCACAAAATCAGCGAGTTCCATCTTTTTTTCATCGGGCCATTGTTTTAAAATGCGTGACTCAACCTCTCTGCTCGTCACTCCGTCCCGCAGCATCACCCGCTCGATTCGGATTCCTGTTGGCGCAAATACGGTGATGATTTTTTCAAGGTTTTTGTAGCTGCCGCTTTCAAAAAGCAGGGCCGCTTCCTTGAGCGTGTAGGGTGCGTTCAAGTGTTTTTGGTGCCACCGCTCCACATCTTCAAACACGGCAGGGTGAACGATGCTATTGAGTCTTTCCAATTTTGGTTTATCCTGAAAAACAATATTCCCGATATATTTCCGGTCCAAAGTGCCGTCCTCGAAATACGCCTGTTGGCCAAACAGCCGCTTTATTTTTTCCACCAAAGCCCCATCTTCGGTCATCAACACCCTGGCCCGTTCGTCGGCATAGTACACCGGAATTTCCAATTGCTCGAAAATCCGGCACACGGTCGTCTTCCCGCTGCCGATACCTCCCGTGATGCCGACCCGTAGCGGAGCGGCATTTTTGCCGGTTGTTTCGCCATTTTTTGACATAAAATCCTCCAAACTTTAAAAAAAATGACGGTCTTCCCTAACTTGGCCAACAATTCACCGGAAAAACCTGATCCATGAAATTCATACACGCCAGTTCCATTCGCTTTTTTGTTGCTACCGTGATGCTAACTGTCAGTTTGCAGGCAAGCGGTCAGGACATACATTTCTCTCAGTTTAACAACGCACCGGCCAACCTCAACCCCGCCCTGACCGGCGTGTTTGCCGGGGATTTGCGTTTCATTGGCAACTACCGCAACCAATGGGCCTCCGTTCCGGTGGATTACCGAACGCTTTCGGGGGCTTTCGATGCCAAATTTTACCACAAAGTTTTTGGCAAAAACGGCTATCTTGGATACGGCCTCGTGTTCAACAACGACGTGGCCGGTGACGCCCAAATCGGCATTTCCCAGCTTGGGGCAAATGTAGCCTATACCCGCCAATTGAGCGATGCACTTTTCGCCACGGTGGGGGCACAATTCTCGGTAGGTCAGCGCTCCGTCAGCCCTGAAAAACTGAAATACGAGGAGCAATGGAACGGCGATATTTTTGACCCCAACCGCCCCAACGGCGAGGTGTTTTCGAGTACCAGCAAGGGGATTGCGAGCGTTTCCGCCGGCCTCAACCTGCACTACCAGCTTGAAAATACCCGCACAAAATTTGACTTGGGCTCCGGCATTTTTCACCTGAACCAACCCAACGTCAGCTTCGATGGAGAACCTGATGTCAAGCTACCGCTGAAAGCGTCACCGTACCTGCTCACCACGGTGCAGGTCAGTCCCAAACTCGATGTTCGGGTGAACGGCCTGTTCGGGCGGCAGTTGACTTACCAGGAAATCGTGGCCACCGCTGCTGTCCGCTATCATTTCAGCACCGAAAAAAACCACGAACTCAGTGCGCAGGCAGGCATTGGCCTCCGCTTCGGGGATGCTTACATCCCGTCGCTGGAAGTGCAGGTACGCAACTGGACAGCGGGCCTGAGCTACGACATCAATTACTCGCCTTTCAAAACGGCTTCCCTGCACCGGGGCGGCCCGGAGTTGTTTGTCCAGTATATTTTGTGGAAAGTAAAGCCTCCCAAAGAATTCAAAGCCTGCCCGATTTATTAGCGGAATTTTTTCCAGGATAGATGTCTGTTGCGCTGTGGAATATGTGTTGGCGTAGTATTTGTTTCTAAAAATGCACCTTCTCAAATCTATCTCCCAACATTTTTTAACTTTACCTGATAACAACCCTCTGCAAAAACAAACACATGGAACGAGGCATTAAACTGACCTTGCCATCAGAACAGGTTGGCGGCAGCAGTGAAAAAAAAATGACAGTACCACATTTCTGGAGAGGTGGCACAACAGGCTCGGAACACGATTGGATGGAGCCGCTCAATTGGTACAACCGGCACGTACCGGGCTGGTTCGACGAAGTTGTTATCCCGGAAGCCACTCATCTCAGTAATTTTCACCCTGCCATCAATGA
>JACRAN010000004.1 GCA_016234735.1 Bacteroidota bacterium
AAAGACAAACCGAACAGCGACGAGAATTTCATTCTTGAATGAACCAACTTACAGTTGGTGTTCTTTCAGTCGGTTTCAACCGAAAATGCGAATTTCATTCGCTTTCAAACCTATGGACTTTCAGTCCATAGTCTTTTAGTTGGTGGTTTGCGGCGGTGGTGGGGCCTTGATCAGCGGGGTACTACTGTAAATTAAGGAAAAGGGAAGAGGGATGAAAAAGCGACCGGGCAGCTTGATGTTGCCCGGTCGCTTTTTTGCATAGATTTAATATCCCTTAATTTTTTTCTTCCCCGTTGGCACAGGGAATTCCATCAAAAGTGTCAAAAATCATAATTCACGTACACTGCAATCGGGGGGCTGAAAGAGGTCGAAGCGCCGAAGCGGGAGCGCCCGCTGTTGTCCCGGAAAGTCAAAAAGAAGTTGTAGGCAATTTCAGAGGAAAGCGAAAGTCGCTCGTTGAGCCGGAACTGCAATCCGAACAGGGGCGCTGCGCCGAGGGCTACTTGCGTGGTGCTATTACCGGAGCCTCCCGTTGACAAAAAGCTGAACGAGAATTTGAAATCCCATCCGTAAAATGCCCGCCAGCGCTTGCCGAAGTCGTTGAAACGCTCGCTGCCTGCCCTGAAATTGATGGTGTTGCTGGAATTTGCGCCGCCGTCGCCATCGCCTTCCACGCCGAGGTTTGCGCCCAAGCCGAGGCGGGTGTTTTTCTTTTCACCCAATTTGCGGTAGCTCAGGTAGTAAGGCGTTTCGCCAAAGCCGCCGCCGCCAGAGAAATCGAAGAAGCGGGCGAGAAAACCGGCAGCGTCGAAACCAAATTGCCGGGTGTGCGCCAGGGCATCTGCGTTTTGAGAGAAAGCGGCGCAAGCCGCGAGAAGAAACATGGCAGGTAAAATGAGTTTTTTCATAAAAACAGGTTTTAGAGAATGATGAATGATGAATCAAAAAGAAAAAGCGCATTGAAAACGAATCGTCCAATGCGCACTTCCCTCATTTTCCAAAAATTAACACCCCCTGTGTTCATCCATCACTCAAGGTCTTTCGCCTTTTGAATCCACTGGATGAACTCGCTGCGCCAGCCGTTGGGGTCGAAGGATTGAGCGGCGGCGCACCATTGGAGGAGGTCGTCCCAGGAGAGGTCGCCTTTGTACTCGCTTTTGCGGAGCATCAAGCCGTAACCGGCGGAGGTTGCTGCAAAGCGCATATTTTCAGAGGATTGTGTGAAAAAAGTGCTTGTGTCCAAAATGTCGAGCGCCAGCGGTTGACTCTCATCGGAGTCCGGCAGTTTGTAGCGAAAATCCACCGTGACGGCGGCAGCGTTGAACAAGGGCGCAGGAACCATGACCAGTTCGTAAAGCGCCGTTATGCATTGCCCGGCGCCGATTTCGCCGGCGTCTTTGGCATCGTTTTCAAAATCCTCCTCTTCCAGCAGGCGGTTTTCGTAGCCAATCAGGCGGTAGGAAAGCACGAGGCTGGTGTTAAATTCGATTTGAATTTTGACGTCTTTCGCCACCGTGAACAGCTTGCCGTATTCGTGGACGAAGACTTTTTTCGCCTGCTCCAGGTCGTCCAAATATTCATACGTGCCGTTGCCGTTGTCGGCGAGCTGCTCCATTTTTCCATCCTGGAGGTTGCCCGTGCCGACGCCGAGCACACTGAGGAAGACGCCCGTCTCGCGCTTTTCTTCAATCAAATCAACCAGTTCGTCCTGGCTGCTGATGCCGACGTTGAAGTCGCCGTCGGTGCCGAGGATGACGCGGTTGTTGCCGCCGGGGATGAAATTAGCGATGGCAATGTCGTAGGCTTTGATGATACCACCGGCACCGTTGGTGCTGCCACCAGCGCCGAGTTGTGCGATGGCATTTTTAATGGTGGAGGTTTCGTCGCCGGGCGTGGAAGAAAGCAGAACGCCCGCCTCGCCTGCGTAGGTGACGATTGCTATTTTGTCTTGCGGGCGGAGGTAATCGGCGTAGAGGGTGAATGCCTCTTTGAGCAAATCCAGTTTGTCGGGCGAACTCATCGAGCCGGACACGTCAATGAGGAAGACGAAATTGGCAGGCGGCAGGTCTTCCGCCGCGATGTATTTGCCTTTGATGCCGATGCGCAGGAGCTTGTGTTGGGGCGTCCAAGGGCATTGGGAAATTTCGCCATTCAGGGAAATCGGGTGGCTGCCGTTGGGTTCGGGGTAATCGTAGGGGAAGAAATTCATCAGTTCTTCGGAGCGGACGGCGTCTTTCGGCGGCTGTTGGTTATTTTTCAAAAAACGCCTGATGTTGGAATAAGACGCTCCGTCGGCGTCAATGGAGAAAGTTGAAACGGCTTCGTCAAGGGTGTTGACGAAGGGGTTTTCTTCAAACGAATTGTAGCCTTCGCCATCGGCGGGATTGTAGTAGGAGCCGGAAATCCCGGTAAGCGATTCGTCGAACCAGGCACCGTTGGATAATTCGTTCTGGCTTCCATTCGGCTCTTTCGAGCAATTGGAAAAAAGAATGGAAAGCAAGCAGGCAATGGCGCAAGAGAAGAAAATGGCGGTAAATTTTTTCATTGAGATATGTTTTTTAAAAGTGAGCGCCTCACGAGGGGAGGGCTTAGTTTAATAAAGATGAATGCCTGATAAGACGTGACTTGTGTGAATTTTGGTTGGGTGAGGTGGAATTTTATTATAAACGGTGTCCCTGGATTCGTCCGCTCGTCAATAGACATTATTCGAAAATCTTTCGTATTAGGTGGCTGAATTTTCAAGGCGGCCAAATTAGGAGGTAACTTTAAGTTTCCTCCTAACTTCTGCCCAGAAATTTTAAATACCCCTTAATTTTTTTACCCCGCTGTCGCAATAGCTGCCAATTAACCGCGATACTGCTCGTTACGAGCTACAGCTCGTAAACGCACCAAGATGGAGGGCTATGACCGCCGCTCACCCCAGCTGGTGCCGACTTTTAGTTATAAAATTTACACTGCTCACCTCGTCCCCGACCCAACGGCACGATGGCTTTCCCCTGTCATCCTAAGATGAACATTCTCAATGAGAACATCATGAAAAAGCTGATTTACGCAATCCTCTTCCTCGTCGGCTGGAGCAGCACTGCCAAGGCGGGCATTTTTATTGAAAACCATTCCATCTACTGTGGGTCTATCCTGGAACTGGGCCCGGTGGGATACCCAAGCTGGGTCACGGCTACCTTGATTCAGGCTCCCACTCATGGGCAGGTTTTCATTTTCGATACACCGCCCTTCCCCGATTCATTGGTCTATAAATCGGATTACGGGTACCTGGGGCAGGACACGTTCATCATTGCCTGTGCCCATGCCACCCAAATCACCTGCGATACGGGCATTTACATCATCTCGGTGATAGGCTGCCCTCCTATCCAGTCATTTACGGAAACCCATGACATCACTTGCGACAGCACCTTGCTGATTGCGGGCCTTGGCTACCCCACCTGGGTGACACCGGAGATTGTACAGTCCCCTGTACACGGAACAGCCGCCATCGTACTGGAAAATTCGCTATGGCATACGCTCCAGTACACGCCCATGCCGGGTTTCAATGGAACAGATACCGTGGTGGTCGAGTGTGCCCATGCGACGCAGGTGACTTGCGAAACCGGCATATACATCATCCATGTCCTATGCCTTGACGCTACCGGGGAGCCGATGGGAAATCCGTATTTGCAGATTTTCCCAAACCCCGCTGCCAGTAGGGTGGTGGTACAAAGTGCCGAATGAAAATTATCTCGAAGTTTTCACTCTGCCGCAGGCAGCGCTCTCGAATTTCAGCGGCGGCTGGGACAGGAAAATTTCCCCCCAAATAAATTACGCGAAAAGCGGGTACTCGATTGATCCTCTGGTGGCGGAAATCGAATCGCGGATAAGAAAGGATTTTAACTATCCGTCG
>JACRAN010000270.1 GCA_016234735.1 Bacteroidota bacterium
AGCGGCGGGAAGTGGCAAGGTCGGCATCCGGCTCAATCCTCGCACGTTCGTTTTCTCTAAACCCAAACTGACCTGGCGGGACTACTACCGCCAAAAAACAAGGCATTTTTCGACTGGGGCCCACTATAAATTTAAGGATAAATTTATTCTTACCTCGCTCACTATGAGCCACTTACTACACTATTTTTTGGGAGGCGCATTACTGATATTCAAAATTAGCATAATGTTTGCTCTATTGGGATATGCGGTGAGAATGGGTGTAGTAATGGTAATTGGCAGCGTTATCCTAAGCAAGTTGCAACACCGTGCGTTGCGGCTTTGGCTCCCGGTCCTCGATACTTTGCTGATACTGTACTATCTCGTGTTCGCTCCGTCAGTTCTCATGAACAACGAAGACACCCAGAGATGGAATTAACACTTACGAAACACACCACCAGGCTTTCACCCAAGGCTTCCGAAGACTATCATTTAGTAAAAGCAGCCATTGCAGGTAACCAACAAGCCTACTCCACACTCTTAGAACGTTACCGTTCTTCCGTTTACAGCCACCTTTTCAAGATGGTACGCAACCACGACGACGCTGAAGACCTGACCCTCGAAGCATTCGGCAAGGCTTTCCACAAGCTCTCGACGTATGCCCCGCACTTCGCTTTTTCGACCTGGCTTTTCAAAATCGCCGTGAACAACTGCATCGACCACATCCGCAAGAAGCGCCTGCATTTCCTCTCCATCGACCAGCCCATCGAGGCCAACGGCGACAAGGATTTTTCAGGTACGCTTCGCAATTACACCCGCAACCCGGAAGAAGAAATCATCCGGCAGCAGCGCCTCCAGATGGTGCGCAGAATGCTCGGCCAACTCAACAACAAGTACCGCCTGATGATTGAACTGCGCTACTACGAGGAGTTGAGCTACGAAGAAATCGCCACCGAGCTGGAAATCCCGCTCGGCACAGTGAAGGCACAGCTTTTCAGAGCGAAGGAAATGCTGTACACCCTGATGCAAAATCCGAGTGCGCAGGCATACCTGGATTCCACTCGCCGGGCCAACTGACGGCCCGCCGGAAGTACCGGAACCGATTGGAAGACTCCACGCACTATTATTTTTTGAAAAAGGTATTGGATTGGTAAAAACGAGAAAGGCCCGCAACTTCGGTTACGGGCCTTTCCTCATTCTGTACGGTTTGTTTGAAACCAACTTCGCCCGACCTGCGTTTTTTGCAATTCCTGTGGCGGAAGTAGTACAAGCGCCAAGTTTTGCTGTATTTTCGCCGCCCATTTTAGCATAAAAACTGATATGAAAAGAACTGAAATCGCTGATATTTTGCGCCAGCCAAAGATTGGTGAGCAGGCGAAAGTCTCCGGCTGGGTGCGCTCCTTCCGCTCCAACCGCTTCATTGCCCTCTACGACGGCTCCTCGTTCAACACACTCCAAGTGGTGGTCGATTTTGAAAAATTCGAGGAAGATTTTTTGAAAAAAATCCAGTTCCACGCCTGCATTTCGGCTACTGGCCAGTTGGTCGAGTCGCAGGGTACCGGTCAGTCCGTCGAGTTGGTGGCCGAAAGCATCGAACTGCTCGGCGAGTGCAACCCGGAGGAGTACCACCTCCAGCCCAAGCACATGACGATGGAGTACCTGCGGGAGAAGGCGCACTTCCGAATGCGCACACAGACTTTCAGCGCCGTGTTCCGCATCCGCCATGCCGTGGCCTACGCCGTCCACAAATATTACAACGACCGGGGCTACTACTACATGCACACGCCCATCGTCACCGGCAGCGATGCCGAGGGCGCTGGCGAGATGTTCCGGGTGACGACGCTCGACCTGAACAAACTGCCCCGCACCGAGTCCGGCGAGATTGATTTCAAAGAAGATTTCTTCGGCAAAAGCACCAACCTGACCGTGAGCGGACAGTTGCAGGGCGAGATTGCGGCATTGGCCTTGGGCAAAATTTACACCTTCGGCCCCACCTTCCGGGCCGAGCAGTCGTACACGCCCCGCCACCTCGCCGAGTTCTGGATGATTGAGCCGGAGGTCGCTTTCTTCGACATCCACGACAACATGGATCTCGCCGAGGATTTCGTAAAGTACCTCATCCAACATATCCTCGACAACTACCCCGACGACCTGGCCTTCCTCGACAAGCGCATCCAGGATGCCGAAAAAAACCTCAAACAGGAGGAGCGCCGCCCGATGGGCCTGGTGGACATGCTCCGCTTCGTGGTGGACAACGACTTCGAGCGCATCACCTACACCGAGGCGGTGGATATTCTGCGCAATTCCAATCCGTTCAAAAAAGGAAAATTTCAGTTCCCGGTCGAGTGGGGCAAGGACCTCCAGAGCGAGCACGAGCGCTACCTCGTGGAGAAGCATTTCCAAAAACCCGTCATCGTGAGGGACTATCCGAAGGCCATCAAGGCATTTTACATGCGGGAAAACGACGGCACAGAACCTGGTCGGGAGACGGTGGCGGCGATGGATTGCCTGTTCCCGTACATCGGCGAAGTCATCGGCGGCTCGCAGCGGGAGGAACGACATGGCAAGCTGCTCGAACGCATCCACGCCCAGGGCATCCACGAGGAGGAGCTTTGGTGGTACTTAGAGCTTCGCAAATTCGGGGGCTGCCCCCACGCCGGCTTCGGCCTCGGCTTCGAGCGCATGGTGCAGTTCATCACCGGCATGGGCAACATCCGTGACGTGATTGCATTCCCACGGGCTGCCGGGCAGGCAGAATTTTAGGAAATTAAGAAATTTGGAACTTGAAATCAGGTCCGATTTCCAAATTTCTTAATTTCAAATTTTCAAATCCAATGAAACTCACCGTCAGCGACATCCCCAACTTCGACATCGTGCCCGGCTATCACGGTCGGCTCATCCATACCGACACCATGACCCTCGCCTACGTGGAAGTGGATGCCGGTGCCCCGCTGCCCGAACACGCCCACCCCCACGAGCAGGTGCTCAATCTGCTGGAAGGTGAATTCGAGCTGGTGCTGGGCGGCGAAACCCTGCACCTCACCGCCGGGCAGGTCGTGCCCATCCCGTCCAACGTGCCGCATTCCGGCAGGGCCATCACCCGGTGCCGCATCCTGGACGTGTTCCACCCGGTGCGGGAAGATTTTCGAAAAGGGGAGGTGGCGTATGCGGGGAAGTGAGGGAACGTAATTTCACCCCTGGGGAAGGGAAGCCTCTGGGGAATGAACGTCGCAGATTATACTGCACTGAACTTGCGACGGAAAGGGAGTTTGTCATAAATCCATTTGTTTTCCACCGTTTTCCTGTGAAATCACGCTTTCTTTGCCCCAACAATTTCCTTTTTCACCCAACACATTTCACCATGAGGAAAAAAGCCGACACACCCGCCTCCGGCAAAACTGCCGCATCCAAAGACAAAAAGAAAAAAGCGAAAAAAATCCCAAAAATCCCCTACCACCGCCAGCCGGAAGACATGACGCTGGAGCAGTGGCAGGCGGCGTTGCGCAGACAGTTCGGGGCGGACAACGAGTTCCAGATTTCCAACACCGGCAAACACAAAGTTTTTTCCGATTTCAGCGTGTTCAACCCGGCGACCAAAAACAGCTACCGCGTCGCCATCCGGGACGCCAGGGACGGCGGTCACTGCTGCTCCTGTATGGATTTCAAAACCAACCGCCTCGGCACCTGCAAGCATATCGGGGCGACGCTGAAACACCTCGAAGGGAAGCGGGGCAACAAAAAAATCATAAAGACAAGCTACCGGCAGCCAGGTTCTTCCGTTTGGCTCGACTACCGCAACGGGCGGGAAATCAAGCTGCAAACCGGCACGGAAAACGAAGCGCAGTTCCGGGAATGGGCGGTCAAATATTTTGACCAAAACGGCGTGCTGCGGGAGAATGCCTTGCCCCGTTTTGAAAAAATAGTGGAAGAAGGCAGGGCGATTGAACCCAACTTCGAGTGCTACGACGATGCCGTCGAACACATCATCTCCGGGCGGGACCGGCTGCGGCGGCAGGCGTTTTTGAAAGAAAAATTCTCCGGCGGGGCGAGCGACCCGTATTTCGATAACTTGTTGAAAATCAGCATGTTCCCCTACCAAAAAGAGGGAGCATGGTTCGCCGCCAACACAGGGCGCTGCCTGCTCGCCGACGAGATGGGTTTGGGAAAAACGCCCCAGGCAATTGCGGCAGCAGAGCTGCTCCGGCGGGAATTCGGCATCCAGAAAGTGCTCGTCGTGTGCCCCACTTCGCTCAAGTACCAGTGGAAAAGCGAGATTGAAAAATTTTGCGACAGCAGTGTCCACGTCGTGGAGGGCGCACTCGCCAAACGCAAGCAGTGGTACGAAAAAGGCGATGCGTTTTTCAACGTCCTGAGCTACCACGTGGTCGCCCTCGATGCCGATTACATCAACCGCATGGATGCCGACCTCATCATCCTCGACGAGGCACAGCGCATCAAAAACTTCCGCACGAAAGTGGCGGGCGGCATCAAAAAATTGCAGTCGCCGTACAGTATCGTCCTCACCGGCACACCCATCGAGAACCGGCTGGAAGAACTGTACTCCATCATGCAGTTCATCGACCAGTTCAAGCTGCCGCCGCTCTACCAGTTCGTCAACCGCTACCAGATCACCAACGAAAATGGCAAAATCATTGGCTACCGGCACCTCCACGAAATCAGCAAAATCCTCAGCGACACCCTCCTGCGGCGCACCAAAAAACAGGTGGCGCTGCAACTGCCCAAGCGCATGGACAAAAACCTGTTCGTGCCGATGACGAGGGAGCAGATGGAGATGCACACGGAGTTCAGCGACCAGGTTGCCCGGCTCGTAGCGAAGTGGAAAAAGCTGGGCTTCCTGCCCGAAAAAGATCGCCAGAAACTCCTGATTTTCCTGCAAAAGATGCGGATGGTCTGCGACAGCACCTGGGTGGTGGACCAACGCACCCGCCACGACACGAAGATTGCAGAGCTGATGAGCATTTTGCAGGAACTCCTGGAAATCGCCGACGAAAAAGCCGTCGTGTTCAGCCAGTGGGAACGCATGACCCGTCTCGTCGCCAACGAACTCGACGACCTCGGCGTCGGTTACGCCTACCTGCATGGCGGCGTGGACAGTCGCGACCGCAAGCTGCTGCTTGATAACTTCCGGGACGACCCCGACTGCCGGGTTTTCCTCTCCACCGACGCCGGGGCAACAGGGCTGAACCTCCAGAGCGCAAACCTGCTCGTCAACCTCGACCTGCCCTGGAACCCTGCCCTGCTCGAACAGCGCATCGCCCGCATCTACCGGCTGGGGCAGGAGCGCAACGTGACCGTCATCAACCTCATCAGCGCCAGCACCATCGAACAGGGCATGTTGGGCGTGTTGAAATTCAAGGCGAGCATGGCGGAAGGCGTACTCGACCAAGGCGAAGACACGATTTTCATGAGCGAAGACCGCTTCCGCAAATTCATGGAAAACGTGGAAAACATCACTGGCGGCATTCCCACTCCCGAAGGCGAGCCGGGCGAAAGCATTGTGCCCGAATCGGAGCCTGCCGACATGGAATCGCCCCGGGAAATCGGGGGAGTTGCGCAGCCGGAAGCGCCCGAAGTGGCCACAACTTTCGTCGGCGACGACGACGTGCCGCAGCCCGAACGGGAAGCGCCTGCCGAACCCCGGCACCGGACACCAGAGACCTCGCCCCGCCCGGAAGGGGGCGAACGCCAACAGGCAAGTGGCGGCGGAACGCCTCCCCCCGACGATTTGATTCGGGCAGGCGCATCGTTTTTCTCCGATTTGGCAAAAACACTGTCCGACCCCGGTGCTACGCAGCGGCTCGTCGCCTCCATCACCCACAAGGACGAGGCGACGGGGCAGACGTTTTTAAAAATCCCGGTGGAAAATGCGGAAGCGGTGCAGAACATGGTGCAGGTGTTGGGAGGCTTGTTTACGGCGTTCGGGCAGCAGGGGCAACGTTGAGCAAGCCAAAGATGGAAGGGAAAAACGTAATTTTGCAGCTACCGGGTTTAACTAAAAAACAAATGACATGACCAAAATCAAATCCGAAGGCAGATGCCATTACTGCCAACAAACAGTTGCAAAAAGCAGCATCTCCCGCCACTTGGAAGGGCATCTTGGGAAACTGGAACAGGAACCTGGCAAATCCGCCTGGCACCTCCGGGTGGAAGCGGGCGCATACTACCTCCAATTGCTGATGGACGGCAATGCACCATTGAAAAAACTGGATGCATTCCTCCGGGATATATGGCTGGAATGCTGTGGGCACATGAGTGAGTTCACCATTGGCGGAGCATGGAGCGGTCAAAAAATCGGCATGACCCAGAAAGCTGCAGACGTGTTTCACGAAGGCATAAAACTCAACTACGTCTATGACTTTGGGACTTCTACTGAACTGGAAATCAAAGCAATTCGTGCCCATGCCATCTCTGTAAAAGGCGGCATCCAACTCCTATCCCGCAACGAGCCTTTGGAGATTTACTGTCATACCTGCAAGAAACAGCCTGCCACCCAGATTTGCACCGTTCATTGGGCAGAGGGAGAAGATTGCATGTTTTGTGATGATTGCACGGAAAAGCACGAGGAAGCCTGCGAAGATGCCGCCGATTATGCCCTGATGCCCATCGTGAACTCCCCCCGCATGGGCGAGTGCGGCTACGAAGGCGGGGCGATTGATGTGGAGCGGGATGGGGTGTTTAAGGTCTGATTTTGTAACGACCGGGGAGTTTCATAACTTTGTCAAAAATCATTCAACCCATTTGCGATGACACTTGTCCTGAATTTTTCCGACAATACCAGCCTCCAACAACTCAAGCAACTCGCTGAGTGGTTGAAAGGCACTGGCTTGATAAAATCCTTCAAAATAGCGCTCGCCGCACCGGAAGAATCCGACACTGATACCTTCGTGGAGGAAATGCTTATGGATGCCGAAGCTGACATTGCTGCGGGGAGAACCTATACCTCTGACGAAGCCAAAAATGTTGCTGCCCACGCTGTTTTGCCCAGGCTTGACCGCACGAAATTTAAAGCCCAAACTTTTCAGCAGGCAGATTATCAACTTGACTTTTGGCTGGAAAAAGTGCCAGTTGAAAGATTGTCTGCCGCTGCCTACCTTAATAGTATGGCTTGGGGATTTGACTTGCAGGCACCCCCAAAAATGGACAAACATATTTTCTCTACAAGACAACATGCTTGTTGATGTCAAATATTTTCAACCCTGATTTTCAAGACTTTATCCGCTGCCTCAATGAATCGGAGGTGGATTATGTGCTGCTCGGAGGGTACGCTGTCATACTGCACGGGTATCCAAGAACTACTGGCGACATGGATATTTGGGTGCGAAAAACAAGTGAGAATTACCATAAAATCCGAAGGGCTTTTGCGGCATTCGGAATGCCGATGTTCGACATGACAGAAGCAAACTTCCTAAACAACCCCGCCATGAACGTCTTCACTTTTGGGGTTTCCCCTGTCAGCATTGACCTGATGACGGAGGCCAAGGGGCTTGATTTTGAGGCGGCGTTCCAGCAGGCAGAAATGCACGATTTGGAAGGTCTCGCAGTTCGGGTAATTCATTTCAACGACCTCATTAAAGCAAAAAAAGCGGCTGGAAGAGCAAAGGATTTGAATGATATTGAGCATTTGAAGAAGGAGAGGGAGTAGTTTTTTTCGCCTGCCAGAATGCTTGGGAGTGGAGGGAGAGGACGTAGTTTTGCGGGCGGGGGCTGACCTCAATAATAGACTGAACAAAACAAAAATGCCGTTTCTTTTGTAGTTTTGTACAAAATCAAAGTGACATGGCAGAACTCATTTTAGAAATAACGAAACTGAGCATCGCTGACCGGATAAAACTGGTGCAGGAAATACTCGGCACCATCGCAAAAGATACTGATAGCCAAGACTTTGTGCTGACCGATGCCCATCGAACAGAAATTGAGCGCCGCTCGGCTTCCCTCGCCAATGGCAAAGCAAAAACGATTTCTTGGGATAAAATCGAAACCGCACTCACCGAACGTTATGGCCTATAATATCGAACTCCACGAAATTGCCGAGGAGGAGCTTTGGGAAGCAGTGGACTGGTACGATGCCCAAAAGGAAAAACTGGGCAGGGAGTTCGCCAAGGAGTTGCAGGAAGTAGTGAGGCTGCTCAAAGACAACCCGCAACAGTTCCCAAAAGCATTCAAGGACAAAAGAAAGGCAGTGCTGCGACGTTTCCCTTACGTCATCATCTTTGAAATCCATGGGAATACGGTGAACGTGCTCACCATTTTTCACACCAGCCGAAATCCGAAGATTTGGAGGGAAAGGGTGTAGTTTTGCGGCGGGGGAGGTGCAAGGGGCGATGCGCTGAACTTGGCACAACTGTGTGCTGCCAAAAACAAAATCATTTTGCCGATGATGTTTCAAGACATTATTATTTCACCATTTTTTCACAACCTGTTGGAAGTACAAAAACCAATAGAGTCAAAATTCCTTGGGATTTACAAGTCAAAGTTAGCTGCATCTGAGCATAAAATCGCCCAGTTTCAGTACTGCTTCTTACGGTTAAAAGAGCTTTTGAAAACTGCTGATAAAGAGGCTGAAACAAAAAATGATGTGATTTTAGAAATAACTGTAATGTTTGAGGCTTATTTGTTATTCTGCAAGTCCTCTATGGATTTTGCAACCTGTGCTTATTGGATATACTATAACAACTCATCTAACATTGACAGTATGAGTCAATTCTATAAAAAAGTTAAAAATGGCGATAGCAAAGTACTTTCATTAGATAAATGGAAAACTCTTTTAGAATCGATTAAAGAAGATGATTTTTTTGCTATTGACATGTTTTTGGGTGACGAAAAACAATCGTTAAGAGACTTGTCCATACATGGACGTAAAATCAAGATAATCACTTTCCCCGGAGAAAATAAACTTTACTTTGAAACGAATTACAAATCTTTTGCAGAAATGAATACTTGGCTGGATTTCGCTGATATGACTCTATTCACTATCTTAAATGCGTTCCGTTTTGAATTATCTATGAGTGAAATTGAAATTGCCAAACAGCAATAAAATTATGCTTTATGGTACATCCGCAAATAAAACCCTAATACATTTTTCAAGACTTCAATAACATTCCTAACCAATGCACAACCTTTCCAACTACGCCAAATCCCACTGGCTCCCCGCCCAAGGCCGCACCCAACCCCTCCACAACGCCATCACCGGCGAAGTCATCGCCACGGCAGGCAGCGAGGGACTGGACTTCCCCGCCATGCTGCACCACGCCCGCACCATCGGGGGCAAGGCATTGCGGCGCATGAGTTTCTACGAGCGTGGCCTCATGCTGAAAAAGTTGGCGCTTTACCTCCACGAGCGGCGCAAAAACTACTACCCCCTCAGCTATGCCACGGGCGCCACCAAGGTGGACTCTTGGGTGGACATCGAGGGCGGCATCGGTACGCTGTTCGCCTACGCCAGCCTGCGCCGTCGGCTCGGCAACGAGACCTTCTTCGTGGACGGCGAGGTGGTGAAATCCTCCAAGGAGGGCAGTTTCGTCGGGCGGCATATCATGTCCCCACGGCACGGGGTGGCCATCCACATCAACGCCTTCAACTTCCCCATCTGGGGGATGCTCGAAAAAATCTCCGTGAACCTGCTGGCTGGGATGCCCGCTATCGTGAAGCCCGCCACGCAGACCTCCTTCCTCACCCATGCCATGGTGCAGGACATCGTTGCCTCCGGCATATTGCCCGAAGGGGCGATACAGCTCATTTGCGGCAGCGCAAGGGGCCTGCTCGACTCCGTCACGGGGCAGGACGTGGTGACTTTTACCGGCTCCGCCGAAACGGGGCGGATGCTCAAGTCCACGCCCGCCGTCATCGCCAATTCGGTGCCGTTCAACATGGAAGCCGACAGCCTCAACGCCTGTGTGCTGGGCGCCGACGCCGTGCCGGGCACACCGGAATTCGATATTTTCGTCAAGGAAGTCCATCGGGAAATGGTGACGAAGGCGGGCCAGAAATGCACGGCCATCCGCCGCATCCTCGTACCGGAAGCCTTGGTCGAGGACGTGCAGATTGCGCTCGGGCAGGCCTTGGCGAAGACCACCATCGGCGACCCGCAGGTGGAGGGCGTGCGCATGGGCAGCCTCGTCGGGCGCTCACAGGTGGACGAGGTGCGGGCACGGGTGGAAGAACTCGCCGCCAGCACCAGCATCGTTTATGGTAAATTAGATGGCGATTTTGAAGTGGTCGGGGCGGACAGGAACAAGGGCGCTTTCTTCTCGCCCATGCTCCTGCTCAACGACGACCCTTTCCGCAAAACGGCCTCGCACGACATCGAGGTGTTCGGCCCGGTGAGCACCATCATGCCCTACAAGCACCTCGACGACGCCATCGAACTGGTGAACATGGGCAAAGGCTCCCTCGTCAGCAGCATCGTCACCGCCGACGAGCGCATCGCACGGGACTACGTCATCGGCTCGTCGCCCTACCACGGCAGGATATTGGTACTCAACGACTTATGCGCCAAGGAGAGCACGGGCCACGGCTCGCCGCTCCCCTTGCTCAACCACGGCGGCCCCGGCAGGGCGGGCGGCGGCGGAGAGCTCGGCGGCATGCGCAGCCTCCACCACTACCTCCAAACCACGGCGGTGCAGGGCCACCCGACCTTCCTCACGGCGGTCACGGGGCAGTACCACCAAGGCGGCCGGCAGGTGGAAAAGGACGTGCATATTTTCCGCAAGCATTTCGAGGAACTGGAAATCGGGGAGACGGTCGTTACGGCCAAGCACACGGTCACGGAGGCGGATATCACCAATTTCGCCAACGTGAGCGGCGACAATTTCTACGCCCATACGGACGCCACGGCGCTCGAAGGCACCATCTTTACCGGGCGGGTGGCGCATGGTTATTTCGTCCTCTCCAAAGCGGCCGGGCTCTTCGTGGATGCGAAAAAAGGCCCGGTACTGCTCAATTACGGCTTGGACGAATGCCGTTTCACCAAGCCCGTCTATCCCGGCATGACCATCGGCGTGCGGCTGACGGTGAAGGAAAAAGTTGACCAAGAGAAAAAAAGCGAGGACGACGTGGCCAAGGGCATCGTGAAGCTGCTCGTGGACGTGTATGACGAAACGGGCGAGACGGTGGCGTTGGCTACTATTTTGACGATGGTGAAGAAACTCGACCAGTCGGCTTGAAGTTGTAAGATGCAGCAAAAACAAGTATCTTCGTGAACAATTTCTTTAAAATTAAAGCCAATGAGCGCCACTGCATTAGCCAATAAAATAGAAAACCTGCCTGCCGAATTGCAGCAACAGGTTACCGATTTTGTGGAATTCCTACTGTTTAAATACCGTATTGGAAAGCGCCCACAAACTGAGGATTTCACGGAGGCCGAAAAAGAGGAACTGACCACACTTTGGAATGAATACCTCGAAAACCCGGAGGATGTGATTCCAATGGAGGCTTCACAGTTGCAGACCAAGGCGAAATATGGCTTATAGCATTGCCATCAAAAAACAGGCGCAGCAAGCGCTTTGGGAGGCAATGGACTGGTACGAAGCCCAATCGGCTGGCTTGGGCGCAGCACTCAGCCAAGAATTTTATGACTACCTCCAAAAGTTGACGGAAAATCCTCACCGCTTCATGGTCGTTTTTGACCCCTTTCGTAGAATGCTGCTTAAAAAATTTCCGTATCAAGTTGTATTTGCCATTGATGAAAAGCGGCAGCGCGTCGTTGTTATGGCGCTATGGCATGACAGACGAGACCCTGAGGCGCTGAAAAAGTTGCTGCGGAAATAGACTGTGCTGGCGACGATTTTTAAAATGGCGAGGAAGAAGTTCAAGCAAGGGTAATTTCCACCTCCCTCCCAACGTTCCTTCCACCTCGTACCTTTGCAGAAACGAACCTTATCCTGATGAAAAAAAGCGCACGGATACTTGCCCTTTGCCTCTTTGTTTTTTCCTGTTTGAAAATGGAAGCCCAGAGCGTTTTCGGGGAAACCATCGAGGTGCTGGAGCAGCGCCTCAAGGCCGACTCGACGCTCTACGACCGCATCGGCAGCCGCCTGATAGCAGGCGATACCACGCTGACCCTCAACGAATTAAGTACGGTTTACTACGGGAATGCCCTGCGCTCCGGCTACAATCCTGTCCACGAAGACCGCATCCTGGATGCCGTGAGTTCGCTGGCACGGCGTGACCGCTACGAAGACGCCGTGAAACTCATCGACAATTTTTTGGTAAAAAATCCCGGCAGCCTGCCTGGTTGGCTGGAACGGGGGTACACCTTTTTTCTGGCGGAGGACAGCCTTCAAACCGTGGAAACCTACCGGAAATACTACCGCCTGCTCGATGTTCCCTTGAAAAGCGGCAGCGGCGAATCGTTCGAGCGGGCCTTCGTGGCGGCCAGCCTGCGGGACGTGGAGCTGGTGGTGGACAAGCTGGGCTACCTTGTTCGCGGGCAGTCGTTGGTGGTGAAAAATGGCCAAAACTACCAAATCGTCAACTGCACCAAGGAGGGCGACAAAGCGGTGAAGCCCGTTTTTTACTTCAACGTCGAGCTGCCTGTGAAGCGGGGCATGCAGCAGTCGCTCAAGAAAAAAGGTTAACCCACTTATTTCCCCTTTTTTATGAAAAACATCCACATCCTCCAAATCGGCATCGGGCCGATGGGTGTCAAGATTGCCCAATTCATCGAGGCCCGGCCCGGACTGAAAACCATTGCCGCCGTGGACAAATCGCCCGGCCTCATTGGGCGTGACCTCGGCGAGATTTGCGGGAGCGCCAAGTCAGGCGTCGTTATCCAACCGAGCATTGCGGAAGCAATAAAAAAGGAAAAACCCGACGTGGCCGTGCTGACCACGGTGTCGGACATGCAGCGCATCGTGCCGCAAATCGAGGAGGTTCTGGCGCACGGCATCCCGGTCGTGAGCACTTGCGAGGAGTTGAGTTTCCCCTGGAAAACGGCACCCCGCCTCGCCAAGCGCCTCGACGAAGCCGCCCGTGCCAGCGGCGTCGCCGTGCTCGGCACGGGCGTCAACCCTGGCTACCTGATGGATGCGCTGCCGGTTTTCTTGACGGCGGTCTGCCAGGAGGTGCGGTCGGTGACGGTCAGGCGCTTCCAGAATGCGCAGTTCCGGCGCATCCCGTTCCAAAAGAAAATCGGGGCGGGGCTTTCGCTGACCGATTTTCAGCAAAAAATCGAGGATGGTTCGCTGCGCCACGTGGGCCTTACGGAAAGCATGCACCTCATCGCCCACCGCATGGGCTGGAAACTGGACCGCACGGAAGACCTCATCAGCCCCGTGGTTGCGAAGCAAAAAATCGAGACCGAGACCATGACCATTCCGAAGGGCAACGCCACCGGGGTGCGGCAGGAGGGCAACGGCTACGTGGGCGGCGAGGCGAAAATCCGCCTCATTTTCCAGGCAACCGTGGGCGAAAAGGAAAGCTACGACGAGGTGGTGATTGAAGGGACGCCCGGCATCTGTTCAAAAATCGAGGGCGGGGTGAACGGCGACGTGGCCACCTGCGCCATCACCCTGAACTCCATCCCCCAACTGCTGCGCAGCACACCGGGACTGAAAACGATGGTGGACGTGCCGCCGGTTTCGTATGTCAGTTAGCGCTGGCGCAACGCCAGCAGCGCCACCGTCTCCACGTGGTGCGTGTGCGGGAACATGTCCACCGGCTGTATTTTCAGCAACTCGTATTTTTCACTCAGCAACTGCAAGTCACGGGCCTGCGTGGCGGGGTTGCAACTCACGTACACGATTTTCGGCGATTCCAGTGCGAGGAACATCCGCAGCACGTCGGCATGCATGCCAGCACGGGGCGGGTCGGTGATGACGAGGTCGGGCTTGCCGTGCCGTTCGGCAAATTCGGGCGTGAGGATGTTCCGCACATCCCCGGCGTAAAAAGTGCAGTTTTCCGTACCGTTCATGCGGGCATTTTCTTCGGCATCCACGATGGCTTCGGGCACCTCCTCAATGCCCACGACGTGCCTGCAATACTTCGCCACGTAGAGGCCGATGCTGCCCACGCCGGTGTAGAGGTCGTACACGTTTTCGTGGCCGGTCAGCCCGGCGAACTCCACCACTTTGTCGTAGAGGATTTTGGCCTGCCGGGAATTGGTCTGGAAAAACGACTTCGGGCCGATTTTGAACCGCACATGCCCGAGTTGCTCCTCGATGAACGGTTTGCCGTGGTAGCAGGTCATCTCCAGGTCGCCCACGTAGTCGTTCAGCTTGGGGTTTACGCAGTAAAAAACGCTGGTGAGCTGCGGCATTTTCTCCATCACCGCATCGAGCAACGCCTTGATTTTCTTCGGGTCGTTTTTGTGAAAACTGACGATGAGCATCAGTTCGCCGAGCGCCGTCAGGCGGATCATGATGTGGCGCAGGAAGCCGTCGTTGGCGAGGAGGTCGTAAAACGACAGCCCCTGCTCGTCGGCGATGGCTTTCACCAGCAGGCGCAGTTCGTTGGAGGGGTCGGCCTGCAACCAGCAGTG
Organism: Bacteroidota bacterium; assembly: GCA_016234735.1. Lineage (GTDB taxonomy): Bacteria > Bacteroidota > Bacteroidia > Chitinophagales > Saprospiraceae > UBA6168. Next base: position 14,474 of record JACRAN010000270.1, read on the forward strand.
TTTGATGTCCACGATTTTGTCAAAAGCACCGGGGCGGTGGAAGCCCAGCACGTTGATCCGGTTCGATACGCCCGCTTCGAGTTCCGCTTTCGCAATCCAGGTTTTGTTGGAAAAAGCGTACTCCAGCTTGTTGCGGTAGTACACCGTGTCGGCGCAGGGCACGATGGGCAGGAACTCCTTCGCCTGCAATTTGCCGATGCGGCGGATGGCATCCCGCACCACTTGCTCCTTGTGGTAAACCTGGGCTTCGTAGCTCAGGTGCTGCCAGCGGCAGCCGCCGCACACGCTGAAATGTTCGCAGAACGGCTCCACCCGGTCGGGCGAACGCTGGTGGTAGTGGATGGCGTAGCCGTCCATGTACTCCGGTTTTTTCTTCGTGATGTGTACATCCACCACATCGCCGGGCGCTACGTGCTCCGAAAAAACCACCCGGTTTTCGGCATCACGGCCAATGCCCCGGCCCTTGTCGGCCATGCCGGTGATTTCTACATTCTGAACGATGATTGGTTTTTTCCGCATTCTTCCCATTGCTTAAAATCTGTGGGCGGCAAATTTCCGTATGTTTTTCCAGGAAAAGGTCATCCCGAAAATTTTTCCACCAAAACCGGGTAACGTTTTTTCCAAAATCGGAATTAACCAATGTTGAAACAATAATTAAAACCTCAAGAAACCTCGAAACAATGAAAACATTGAATTTATCCATCGAACTTTCAAACATCGCCCTCGAATCGGTCGGGCAATCGGTCGCACCGGGCGAGTGGGTGGGCAAAATGCACGATGTGCTCGACCGACACACCGGCCTGCTCGGCCAACCCACGGGCAGCCAAAACTATCAAAAATCGTTGGGCAAAGACCTCCGCCTCGACGAGTACCAATTCGACTACGAGCGCCACTCGGTGCAAGTAGAATTCGTCAACTTCCTGCCCAGGGGCGAGTGGCAGGTGCAGGGGGTCCGGCTGGTGTGAAATCAGGAAGGAGGATCATTCTCAATTTTCCATTTTCCATTCTCAACGCTATCTTGTGGCAAAAACGAGATGAACCGCATTTTCGTCACCGTGCTGTTTTTGCTGGTGAACCTCCTGCCGCTGATGGCACAAAAAAACCTGCTCCGCAAGTTCATGGAATCCCGCCCAGAAGCGTTCCGGCAACTGCTGGATGCGCCGGAGCAGTACGACATCCAAATCATTTACACTCAAATCGACCGGGACAAAAACAACCTACCGCATTTCAAACAGCATAGTTTTCAGTTGGACAAAAACAGCTACTTCTACCCGGCCAGCACCGTGAAGATGCCGATGGCGTTTTTGGCATTGGAGAAAATCAACCAACTGAAAATCAAGGGTTTGGATAAAAATTCGGCGATGAAAACCGAATCAGCCAGCCCGCCCCAGACTGCCGCCGATGCCGACTCCACCGCTGCCAGCGGCCTGCCTTCGGTGGCGCACTACGTGAAAAAAATCTTCCTCGTCAGCGACAACGATGCCAGCAACCGGCTCTACGAATTCCTCGGCCAGCAGGCGCTCAACGAGGCACTTTGGTCGAAGGGCTACAAAAATACCCGCATCACACATCGCCTCGGCATCACGGGTTTCGATGCCGAAGCCAACCGCCACACGAACCCGGTCAGTTTTTTTGACGGTGAAAAAATGCTGTACTACCCGGGCGAAGTGTACAGCAAGGCCGGCCCCGGTTTTTTCGACCTGAAAAAAACGCTGCGGGGCAAGGGCTACCTCGACGGCGACTCGCTGGTGAACCAACCGTTCGATTTTTCCGAAAAAAACTACGTGTCGTTGCAGGACTTCCACGACTTGCTGCTGGCCGTTATTTTCCCAGAGGTGGCACCGTCCGAACATCTTTTCGACCTCACCGCCGACGACTATCGATTCTTGTACCGGGTGATGTCGGAGAAGCCCCTCGAAAGTCAATTCCCCCGGTATCACGAACCCGACCACTACTGCAAGTTCTTCCTGTTCGGCAACCAAAAAAAGGAGGAACGGATGCCGCCGAACATCCGCATTTTCAACAAAGTCGGCTGGGCCTACGGCTTCCTGACCGATGTGGCGTACATCGTGGATTTCGAGGCAGGCGTGGAGTTTTTTCTGGCCGCCACCATCCACGTCAACGCGGATGGCATTTTCAACGACGACCATTACGAATATGAAACCATTGGCCTGCCGTTTTTCGCCAACCTCGGCCAGGTGGTGTACGATTTTGAGAAAAAACGGAAGCGGAAATTCAAACCGGATTTGAGCAAATTCGTTGTTGAAGGTTATGACTGAATCGATAATGAAACTTCAAGACCGCCTCCGGCAACCACTGCCGGGCCTGGAAGCCCACCTGCGGATGGCACACGCTACCCGTCGGTTGTACGGCGGCGCTCCGAACGGGGCCAGGCAGGCGGCGGTTCTGCTGGCACTTTTTTTGAAAAACGGCGAGGAACATCTCATTTTCATTGAGCGCAACGCCAACGACCGTGACCAGCACGGCGGCCAGATCAGCTTCCCCGGCGGCAAGGCCGAGCCGACCGACAGCTCCATGCTCGACACGGCGCTGCGGGAGGCCGAGGAGGAGGTGGGCATTTTGAAAAAAGACGTGAAAATACTGGGCGGCCTGACTGACCTCTACATTCCGGTGAGCAATTTCCAGGTGCATCCGTTCGTCGGCTATCTCGACCGTCCGCCTGAATTCTCGCTCCAGGCCGAGGAGGTGAACGAGGTGCTGGAATTTCCGCTCTCACATTTTGAAAACCCGGACCACCGGCGGGTCACCAACATCCGCATCAATTCACAACTCACGCTGAAAAACGTACCCTGCTTCGACCTGAGAGGCCGGGTACTTTGGGGCGCTACGGCCATGATTCTCAGCGAGTTGATGGAAATAATGCGGGGGGCTTGAAGCGTTTTATCGATGTTTTTCTACAAAACATCCGTTGATCGTGCCGTTCCCGCTATTTTCCTCCAAAACCACAGAACAGGATGGGACTTTTTTCGGTTGTTTACGTCAGAAAAATGCTCGAAAGATATTTCAAACAGAAGCGGGCGCTGCAATTCTCAAAATCAGAAATTCCGACATGACATACCGCAAGACTTCCAGTTTCAGAATAGATTCCATCACGGGTGCTTTGATACTCGTCGCCTTCCTCGTGGCGATGTTTTTTGTCGTCAAATATTCGCTCATCGTCCTCTCGTGGGTGGCCCCGCTGCTGCTGATAGCAGCGCTCATCATCGACCGCTCGGTAGTCATCAACTACGTCAAGTGGATTTTCAGTACGCTGAAATCCAACCCGCTGCTCGGCATTGGCGCTATCATTTTTACCATTTTGGGCTACATGGTCGTTTTCCCGTTCCTGTTTGCCAAGGCATTGTTCAAAAAGAAAATCAAAGCTGCCCACCAGCGTTTTGAGCAGGAAAAACAGGGCGAACTGATTGATTTTGAGGAGATTGAGAGCAAACCGGCCAAGGGCAAGCCACTTGAATTGCCCCAATTGAAAAAGCAGGAGCGCAAAAGCGAGTACGACCAGATGTTTGAATGAGGAACGACAAATGATTTGTCCAGTCGAAATTAACCATTCACCATTACCGTTCAAGGTTACTCCCCGATAGTTCCCAACTCAATTCCGTCGGAGTAGGCGATGTGGATGCCGTGCGCGTTGAAGGCCGCTTTTACCGCCCGGTGTACTTCAAAAATGCCGTCCCAGTAGTCGTCCGGCAGCACGTATGGGCGCACGGCCAGCGAGATGTTGTGGCTGTCGAAACGCTCAATGCCTACCTCCGGGGCAGGGTTTTCCAGCACGAGCGGGATTCCCTTCAACGCTTCGAGCACGATTTCTTTTATCTTCGGAAAACTCTCCTCGTAGGGCATCGTCACGTTCAGTTCGATGCGGATGGTGCCTTTGGCCGAGTAGTTGGTGATGGTGCCTTCGATGACTTTGCCGTTGGGAACGATGAGGGTTTTCAGGCCCGGCGTGACGAGGATGGTATTGAAAATATGAATCTGCTCCACCTTGCCAAACTTGCCGTTCAATTCCACGATGTCGCCGGTCTTGTAGGTTTTGAACACCATGATGATGATGCCTGCGGCAAAATTGCTCAGGCTGCCTTGCAAGGCCAGCCCCACTGCAAAGCCCGCCGCCGCCAGGATGCCCACAATCGAGGTGGTTTCGATTCCGACGATGCCTGCCGCCGCCAGCACCACCACGATTTTCAGGGTGATGTTTAAAAACGAAACCAGAAACGGGGTGACTTCCTTGCTGAAATTCGCCCGTTCGAGCGAGAGGACGGCCAGAGCAGCCACTTTTTTGACCAGCCAAAAACCAATTACCAGGATGAGGATGGCCCCTGCAACTTTGGGCGCGAAGGTCACGGCAAAATCAACTGCTTTGAACCAGTAGCCGGAGAGTTGTTGTTCGTTCATTGCTTTTCGTTCGTTTTTTTCAAAAAACAAAGGCTCTTTCCAGCAAGGAAAGAGCCTATGGCGGATGATTTTTAATCGCTAAAACATCACGCCGAGGTGCAGCACGAGGGTACTGATGGTGGCCTTGGCATTAGCTTCGCTGTAATTATGCGTGACATCTGTGAACAGCCGCTGATAGCTGACCCCGCCAATGAGGGCCGTGGTTTCGCTCACGCTGTATTCCACGCCCGCACCGAGGGCCCACGAAAGGGCCAATGGGTTCACTTCTTTTTTGATGTCGATTTTATCTTCCTTGATGCTGCCGCTTTCTATTGTGCCCCTGGCTTGCGACTTGAAGCCGAGCGTGATGATGGGCAACTCGGCGTAGTAGCGCAGGTAGCCGATTTCATTCGTGCGGAATTTCAGGCCGAACGGGATTTCCACGTACTGCAAATTGTAGCGAAGGTCGGTGCCTGGGGGGAACCCTCCTTGGAAGGGTGAGGGTATTTCCGAACGCTGCCAGGCATTGATGGGAAAATCGTGAAGCAACTGCCCACCACTGTTGAAAGCGAAGCCGAGGCCGATGATGAAAGCGTAGTTTTCACGAAAAAAAATCTCGCCCCGTGCGCCGAGTTTCAGGCCGAGGTTCGTACCGTTGTTGTTGATTTGATTATCGTCGGTGGTCATCCAGGAGACGGCCGGGCTTACCTGAAAACCCAAGCGCAGGTCGCTTTCCTGAGCGGTGCTTGCCCCGCTGAGGAGCGCAAAAAAGGCGGCAATTGCAACAATTTTTTTCATCTAAATTTGTTTTTGGTTATCCTGAAATTGCTTCACTGATGCTATGGTTTCATGGCTTCATTGTTTCATGGTCAGGCAGCAATGAAACAATGCAACAGTGAATCAATTCAACTATGAAACAATGAACGTACGAAATGGTCTTTATCTTCACTTCGCAATATTTCTGTGCGTCAGTGCCTGTGAGTGCGGCAAAGGTAAAGATATTCCAGATGTTTCCGGTATCCCCGTCCAGGTGGAAATCAAGCGCTTCGAGCAGGATTTGTTTGCCCTCGACTCCAACAACATCGAAGCCGGGCTGGCGCAATTGGAAGCAAAGTACCCCGAATTCGCACCGATTTTTTTCGGGCAAATCCTCGGCTCCACCGACTCGACCATTGCCCCGGAGGGGCACCACGAGTACGTCCGGGGCTTCGTCACGCACCCCGCCGTTCGGAAATTGTACGACACCTGCCAGGTCGTTTTCCCCGATGTGGCAGCGTTGCAGCGGGACTTCGAGCAGGCATTCCGCTTTTTCAAATACTACTTCCCGACGCAGCCGCTGTCCGGCGAGGTAGTGACTTACGTGTCGGAGTACACGGTCGGCGGCTTTCTTTTTGGCGAAAATTCCATCGGGGCCGGGCTTGATTTTTACCTCGGCGAAGGCTATCCGTACTTGCAGTACAACCCCTCCAACGCCAATTTTTCGCAGTACCTCGTCCGCACGTTCAACAAAGACCATCTCGTGGCCAAATCCATGCGGATGCTCGTGCAGGACATCCTTGGACAACCAAAAGGCAGCCGCATGATTGACCACATGATCCACAACGGCAAGGAACTCTACCTCCTCGACCGCCTGCTGCCGTACGCTTCCGACAGCGTACGGTTGGAGTTCACCCAAAAACAGGTGGACTGGTGCAACGACAACGAGGCGAACATCTGGGCGTATTTTCTTTCTGAAAAACTGCTCTACTCCACCGACTGGAATGTGTTCCGCAAGTTCGTTGAGCACAGCCCCAACTCGCCCGGAATGCCGGAAGAAGCGCCGGGCCGCACCGCCAACTGGCTCGGCTGGCAAATCGTCAAAGCCTTCATGGAAAAAAATCCCGGCACCTCGACGGAGCAATTGGTGGCACTCACCGATGCTCAGTTCATCCTGGACAAATCGAAGTACAAGCCGAGGAAATGATAGTTTTGAGTTATGAGTTTTGAGTTAGTGAGTCAAGGGAACTCGCCTAACTCAATAACTTTTCCACTTGATATTGCACCCGGCGCTGGGGTACTGCCGCGCTTCGGGTTTCCGGCCAGTCAGCACGGCATCGAGAGCGGCCCGGAGGTCCCTTCCGGTGAGCGGGGTGCCGGAGTTGGGGCGGGAGTCGTCGAGGCGGCCCCGGTAGGTCAGGTTGAGTTTTTCATCAAAAACATAAAAATCGGGGGTACAGGCGGCATCGTAGGCACGGGCCGTTGCCTGTGTTTCGTCGTAGAGGTAGGGGAACGGGTAGCCCAGTTTTTCCGCCACTTCCTTCATTTTGCCGGGGGCATCGGCGGGGTATTTTTCGGCATCGTTGGAACTGATGGCCACGAATCCCACGCCCTTCGGCAGGTAGTCGTTGGCCAGCCGCACAATTTCCAGGTTGACGTGGATGACGAAGGGGCAGTGGTTGCAAATGAACATGACGACCGTGGCTGCCTTGCCTGTCGTTTCTTTCAGGCTGAAAATTTTACCCGAAACGGTGTCGGGCAGTGAAAAATCAGGGGCCGCCGTGCCGAGCGGCAGCATGTTGGATTCGGTTAACGCCATTACTTGATTGTTAAATTGTTGGATTGTTGAGTGCCTTGTTCACTCCGTCTGCATAACGATGAACTCCACCCGGCGGTTCAATTGGCGGCCCTGTGGGGTGTTGTTCGTGGCGACGGGTTGGGCACTGCCGCAGCCTTTGAAGCGGGTGCGGGAAGCATGGATGCCATTGCCGGTGAGGTACTCGGCGACTGCCCTTGCCCGTTTTTCTGACAGCGTTTGGTTGTATTCGTCTTCGCCAATGCTGTCCGTGTGGCCGCAAACTTCGATGGCCAACTGCGGGTTTTCCCGCATGAGTTTCAACAGTTTTTTCAACTCGACGAAAGAGCGGGGCATCAGTTCGCACTTGTCGTGCTCGAAGTAAATGTCACGCAGCGGCACGGCTTTGCCGGGTTCCAGTTTTGCCTTCGTGAGGTCGTCTTCGGGCACCGGTATGGGCAGGATGGGCGGGATTTTTTTTACCAGCACATCTTCGATGTAGTAGTAGCCGAAGGGCAGGCTGCCCTCGTCGGCGGGTTTGGTCAGGGTGGTGCTGTCCGGCGAAAAATTGCCGATGACGAGGTACTCGGCCTCCGTGTCGGCGTTGAACCTGCCCGACACCTTGAGCCATTTGCCGTTTTTCCCTTCCAGCACATCGTCGGCCTTCACTTGCGGACTGAAATTCAGGAGGCCGTCGGTGATTTCCTCCGTTTTTTCCCTTGAAAAATAAAAGCCGAGGTTGTTTGTGCGCAGCGATTTTGGCAGATGGCTGACCCACATTTCGGCGAGGTAGCTTTGGCCCAGCACGAGCGGTTCGCTCAACTGGATTTGAATGTACTCCCGGCAGTGCGGTTTGCCCTGCCCGCACCCGTACACCGTGATGCCCGACATGGAGAGGCCCGTGTGGGGCTGTTGTTTGCCAAAGCCCTTCTCCTCCCAGTGAGCGGGTACCCTGACTTTTGGGCCGAAAACATCGGGCGAGGCGTTGGTGGCCGACGACCAATACTTCATCACGGTGGTGTAATGTTCGCCTTTGTAAAACCAGCCGATGGGCGGGGAGGCGTACAATTCAAAACTTGGGTTGGGAATAATATTTTCAGGCTCGCCTTCCGGCGGGTTCTGCGCAGCGAGGAGTTGGCAGCAAAGCAGCAATGTCAGAATGTAGATGAGTTTCATGCCACCGGGGTGTTGGAGGTTTGAGTTGTTGGGTTTCGAGTTAGTGGGCGCAATTGGCCGTCTCAAAATCTAATAACTCCTTCGCACACCTGTGTAGTTTCTATCGGGTTGTTTTTAAAAAACGGCACTCAGGAAAATATCCACTGAAACATTTTCCAGCCCACAAATACAATGAAAACAGACATCAAAAGTAACGAAAAACCCACAGCTAAAACAACCGGCCAGGCACTTCCTGTGTGTTTTCCTTCGTGGTAATGTTCTTTCAGCAGGCGGTAGTTGCGGCGGTTGGCTTTGAAGCCTAGGTCGAAGAGGTCGCCCAGCACCGGGACGCTGCCCACGAGGGCATCGAGCAGGATGTTCCCCAGCATTTTCACCAACACCATGCCGCTGGCCCCGTGCCGGGCCATGGAGATGACGAGCAGCCCCGAAAACCCAAACATGACCACATCGCCTGCGTAGGGTACCAGCCCGACGAGGAAGTCCAGCCCGAAGCGGATGTTGGTGCCGGGTATGCGGAAGCGGCTGTCCAGCAGGTCGGTGAGGGTGTCGAGGTACTTGAACTCGACGGGAGCGGGTTGCGGCAGTGTGCTTTTCATTTTTCGCTTCAATTTTATTTTGCAAAAATGGGCAGGTTGCAACGGTACAGAAAAAAAATGAAGCTTCAAAGTTTTTAAAATCAAAGAAAACCCGCCACCAGCTTTGTTTCCCGGCACGAAGTTTTTACTTTTGCGCCGCTTTTGGCGGAGGGCTTTTTTAAGGGAAAAACCACCCTCGAAAGCGAGTGCGAACCCGGTGATGGATGCCGGGAAGCAGTTGGTTCGGGAATTTGTTTTCCCACCACCGTTTCCTCGTCAACTGTCACCTATCTTTTCACCTTTTAAAAAAAGCATGTTCATGCTAAACGAAATGAATCAAAGCGACGAAGTCGAAGAGGCCGATGATGTTATCTCCGAAGATGCCGTCGAGGAAACGGTCGAACCAATCGTGGCAGCGTTGGATCCCGAAGACGAAGATGCCGCCGAAGAAACGGTAGCCCTTGCCACACCAGCGGCGGTTATTGAAGACGAAGAGGAAGAGGAAGGCGAAGATGTGCCCATCGAGGAGTTGCTCGCCGGCGCTACTGCTTTCGACGATTTCAATTGGGAATCGGCCAACAAACATGGTGTTTCCTACACCAAAGAAGAGCGTACCCGTTACACTGAAAGATACGACAGCACCCTCAACTCGTTGCTGGAAAACGAAATCGTGGCGGCTACCGTCACCGCCATCAACAGCGGCGATGTGGTGCTCGACCTCAATTTCAAATCCGACGGCCTCGTGTCACTGGGTGATTTCAAAGACATCCCCGACCTGAAAATCGGCGACAAGGTGGACGTGTACGTGGAGCGTCAGGAAGACGAAAAAGGCCAGTTGGTGCTTTCCCGTCGCAAAGCCAAGCTGCTGAAAGCCTGGGAATCGCTGAAGGACTCGTTTGAAAACGGCACCGTCATCCGCGGCACCGTCATCAGCAAAACCAAAGGTGGCCTCATCGTGGATTGCAGCGGTTTGGAGACGTTCCTCCCAGGCTCGCAAATCGACATCAAACCCATCCTTGACTACGACCAGTTCGTGGGCAAACAGATGGAATTCAAAGTGGTGAAAATCAACGAGATCATCAAAAATGCCGTTGTTTCCCACAAAGCACTCATCGAAAGCGACCTCGCCGAGCAGCGTGACGCCATCATTGGCCGTCTCGAAAAAGGCCAGGTACTCGAAGGTTTGGTCAAAAACATCACCGACTTCGGAGCATTCCTCGACCTCGGCGGGGTGGACGGCCTGCTCTACATCACCGACATTTCCTGGGGCCGCATCAACCATCCAAGCGAGGTGTTGCACCTCAACCAGAAAATCAACGTGGTGGTGCTCGATTTCGACGAAAACAAAAAACGTATCTCACTCGGCCTCAAGCAGTTGCAGCCCCACCCATGGGAAGTGCTGTCCGCCAGCATCAAGGAAGGCGACACCGTGAAAGGCAAAGTGGTGAACGTGGAAGACTACGGCGCATTCCTCGAAGTGATGTCAGGCGTCGAGGGCCTCATCCATGTGTCGGAGGTTTCCTGGGGCAACCAGCAAATCAACGCCAAGGATTACTTCAAAATGGGCACCGAACTGGAAGCCAAGGTCGTGACCATTGACCGCGACGAGCGCAAGATGTCGCTGAGCATCAAGCAGTTGACCAAAGATCCCTGGGACGAAATCGGCGAGAAATACCCCGTCGGCAGCCGCCACAAGGTGAAGGTGAAAAACCTCACGCAGTACGGTGTTTTCGTGGAAATGGAAGACGGCATCGGCGGCATGATCCACATCTCCGACCTCTCCTGGACGAAGCGCTACTCCCACCCGTCGGAGTTCACCAAAGTCGGGGCCGAAATCGACACCGTCATCCTCGAAGTGGACAAAGACAGCCGCAAACTGTCGCTCGGCCACAAGCAAACGGAGGAAAACCCATGGGATACTTTCGAAAATGTGTTCCCCGTCGGTTCCTACCACGAAGCTACCATCGTCCGCCGCGACGACCGGGGCGCCATCGTGCAACTGCCGCACGGCTTAGAAGCTTTCGCCCCTATCAAGCACTTGAAAAAAGACGACGGCACCACCGCCAATGTGGAGGAGTCACTGATTTTCAAGGTGATTGAGTTCAACCGGGACGACAAGCGCCTGCTCGTTTCCCACACCCGCTATCTCGAAGATGTACGCCGTGAGGCCGACGAGACCGTGAAGAAGGAGAGGGACAAAGAAGTGGACGAGACCCGCCAGGTGGTAAAAAAGCAGCAGGCCAGCGTGGAGCGCTCGACGCTCGGCGACCTGGACGTGTTCAGCCAACTGAAAACACAGTTGGGCGACGCAGCCACAGCCACTCCTCCTCCTCCCCCGCCACCGGTAGCGCCAGCCGCACTGGCAGAACCGGAACCGGAACCGGCAGCCCCGGCAGCGCCGGAAGCGCCGGCCGCACTGGCAGAGCCGGAACTGGAAGCACCAACCGCCCCGGAGGAAAGCGACAAGGTGGAGGAGTAATCAGTACAAAAATTTGATCAACGATAGTCCCCGTTCCGGTTTTTCCGGGCCGGGGATTTTTTTTGCCCAAATACCATGAAATCCGCTACTGTTTCCCTACATTTCTACCCATTTTCATCTCCGTTCATCAAAATCCTGATTTGTATGAAAAAAATCTACTTGAACCGTTTCCTTGTGTGCCTTGTCCTGGCGTTTTCTGCCGGTGAAATTACTGCCCAGGTGGTCTATGTAAAACAGGACGCTTCGGGTGCAGACAACGGCACTTCTTGGTTGAATGCCTACAAAAAGCTCGACGATGCGCTTTTAGCCACTACTTCCGGCCAGATATGGGTAGCAGCGGGTACCTATAAACCGGGAGGGCTGAGTCCGACATTCGCCTCGGTTTTTTCTGTGAAAAGCAATGTGTCGTTGTACGGCGGATTCGTAGGCACGGAAACCAGCCTCGCCCAGCGAAACCCCGCCGTCAACCTGACCACCCTCAGCGGGGATATCAACGGCAACGATATTTCCGAAGTGTTCACCATGAACAAAACCGACAACACCCGGCATGTCGTTTACGTGGACAGCCTGCTGAGTTCAACCGTGGCCATTGATGGTTTTTCGATTATCGGCGGCCATACCAGCGATGTGGCAGGAGACCCGCAGTACGAGCGTTCCGGCGGCGGGATTTTTGGCCTCAGCCCCGTGCAGGTTTCCAATTGCAGTTTCTACAACAACTTTGGGAGGAGCGGGGGCAGCATTTACCTCGCTGGTGGAGCCGGTGGCTCCCAGGTGTTGGATTGTAGTTTTACAAAAAACAGCAGTTCGGACCAGTGCGCCGGGGCCCTGTTCAATTCCATTTCAAATATTTCGGTACAACGATGCGAGTTTTCGGAAAATGTGGCGGTACGGGGTGCCCTGCACATCCGCTTTTGCTCGGACGTGACGATTGACAGTTGCCATTTTGAAAAAAACACCAACACGGTGGCAGCAGGCAGCGGGCTGTACAATTTCAACTGCACGGACGTCTCCCTGTCCAATTCCGATTTTCTGGAAAATGAAGCCACCAACTCCGGGGCAGTGTACTACGATGGCGACCAGTTGAGCATTACGGATGCGAATAATTTTTACGTTGAAAATTGCTCGTTCATCAACAACCACGCCACGGCGGGGGTCAGTGGTGCTTTCAGGAACCTGCGGGGGAGCTACACGCTCGACAACTGCTGGTTTGAAGGCAACACCTCCACAGGGTCCGGCGGCAACATCCGCAACGACACCAGCGACGACAACATTTTTTACCAAAATTGCACGTTCAAAAGCGCTACTTCCGGCGGTTGGGGTGGGGCGCATACCTGCTACGGAACGGGCAACTACATCATTAAAAACTGTGTGTACGAAAACAACTCGGCCCCCAATTACGGCGGAGCCATGAACTGTGGTTTCAGGGCCAACGTGCTCGTTGATAGCTGCACGTTTGCCTCGAACACTTCCGTGAGCTCGTCGGGCGGGGCCATTGCCATGCAAAACGACTCGACCAGCCTCATGGTGCTGAACTCGACGTTCACCAACAACGAGTGCCTGAACAGTGGCGGTGCCATCTTCGGCGGTGCGGGCAGTGTGCATGTGGTGGTTGACAAATGCGAGTTTACGACCAATGGAATCACGGGAGCGGATGGCGTGGGGGGTGCCATTGCCGCACTCGAAGGCGGCAATGACGACATCGGTTCGCTGGTACTGAGCAACAGCGTTTTCCTGTACAACACCGCCCCCGTTCAGGCCGGTGCTTTGAACCTCTCGAACGTGGATGCCACCATTTACAGTTGCCTTTTTACAAACAACATTGCCAGCGGCATCGGCACCGGCGGTGCCATTTCCAACAATTGCGACTCCAACGTCGTGGAAGTCCAGATTATGAACACCACTTTCGCCGATAACGTGGGTGCACTGGCCGGCGGCCTTGCCAACTGGACCGGGGAGTTTGAATCCACTTCCAATACGACGCTTCAAAACTGCATCTTCCGGCAGGATGGTTTGTTAAACTATGCCATTGAAGCGGGAACCCCTGCGCTCCTCTCCAATGGCGGCAACCTGTCCGACGATGCGACGATGGCGGATTTCTTGACCCATCCCAAAGATATTCACGAAGATGTACCGGATTTCGTGGACCCCGATGATTTCAACTACCGCCTGGCGATGGGCAGCCTTGGCATCGATGGTGGCGTGAACGACAACGCACCGGATTTCGACCTCGACGGCAACCCCCGGTACGACGATGTGGACATGGGCGCTTACGAATACCAGAAACTGCCGTCGGGCACTGCGGACTTGCTTCCCAACAATGGCGCACTGAAGCTTTCCCCAAATCCTGCGACAGGCTCAAGTGTTGGTGTTTTGGTTCAAAATAACTGGACTGGCACCCTCCGTGTGCGGCTGTTCGATGTCACGGGCAGGTTGGTCAGGGAAATTCAAGCGGACAAAAACAGCCCGCAGGCGCAGTTTGACTTTCCGTTGGATGGCGTGAAAACCGGGGTTTACGATTTGTTGATTTTCAATGAAGGCAGAGCCATCAGCGAGGGTTTGCTGCGGTTTTGACTTCGGTTTTTAGGTATAAAAAGGGAGAAGGGCGATACCGCTCTCCTCCCTTTTCATTTTCACCGCCCGGCGTTATTTCAAAAACGCCAGACTTTTCTTCACGAAAGCGGCCAGGTCGGCACCTTTCAACATGCCCTGGTTGAGCAGGGCCAGGTCGAGCAGGTGCCTGCCGAGGGCGTTGCGGTCGTCGCCTTCGGGCATTTTGAGCAGTTTTTCGGCGATGAATGGGTGGTTCGTGTTCACCACCACATTGTACATGTCGCCAAAGTCGCCGTACCCGCCGCCACTGAGCGCCTGCATTTCCTTCATCCGACGGAGGAACTCGGGCCGGGTAATCTGCACCGGCTGGTCGTCGGGCGAGAGCGGCGTGAGCTGCACGGAGTTGCCCGCTTTTTCTTTGACGAGACTTTCAAACACCTGCTTCACTTCCTCCTGTTCTTTTTCACTCAGCACACTTTCCTTTTTTTCATCTTTCTGTACGAGGTTGTCCACCGTGTCGGAGTCCACCCGCACGAAAGTGACATCTTTCAGCTTGTGCTCTAAGTGCTGCATGAAATGGGCATCAATCACGTTGTCAAATTCCAGCACGTCGTAGCCCCTGCCTTTGGCGGCTTCCACCTGGCTGTGGTGCTCCTCCGGGCTGTGGGTGTAGAGCAGTACGGTTCGTTTGTGCTTGTCGGTCTGCGTTTCGCTGACTTTTTTCTGGTAATCATCTATCGTAAAAAACGAGCCGTCCACATTTTTCAGCAGGGCAAAATCCATCGCCTTTTCATGGAATTTTTCATCGGAAAGCATACCGTACTTGATGAACACACCGAGGTCTTTCCATTTGTTTTCAAATTCCGTCCGGTCGCTTTTAAAAAGGTCGTGCAGCCTGTCGGCCACTTTTTTGGTGATGTAGCCGGTGATTTTGCGCACGTTGCTGTCACTTTGCAGGTAGCTGCGGCTCACGTTCAACGGGATGTCCGGCGAGTCGATGACGCCGTGCAGCAGGGTGAGGAAGTCGGGCACGATTTCCTTCACCTCGTCGGTGACGTACACCTGGTTGCAGTAGAGTTGGATTTTGTTTTTCTGCACCTCCATTGAATTGGCTAATTTCGGGAAGTACAAAATCCCGGTCAGGTTGAACGGGTAGTCGATGTTGAGGTGTATCCAGAACATGGGTGCCTGGAAACTGTACGGGTACAGTTCCTCATAAAATTTCTTGTAGTCTTCGTCCGTCAGTTCACCGGGTTGCTTTTTCCAGGCTGGCGAAGGGTTGTTGATGATGTTGGCCACCTCTACTTCCTTCGGTTTCTTTTTCTTTTCGCCCTCGCCTTCGTCCACCGACTCCTTGCGGGTGCCAAACTGGATGGGCACGGGCAGGAACTTGCAATACTTTTTCAGCAATTCCTCAATGCGGTGTTCTTCGAGGAACTCCTCGTTGTCCTTGCTGATGTGCAGCACGATGTCCGTGCCCCGTTGCGTTTTTTTATTGGGGGAAATGCCGAATTCGGGAGTCCCGTCGCACACCCAGTTCACCCCTGCATCCTCCTCCCGCCACGATTTGGTGCTGACTTCTACCTTGTCGGCCACCATGAACGCAGAGTAAAAGCCGAGGCCGAACTTGCCGATGATGTTGTTTTCGCCCTGATATTTTTCCAAAAATTCCTGGGCGCTCGAAATCGCAATCTGGTTGAGGTACTTGTTCACTTCCTCTTCGCTCATGCCGATACCCTTGTCCCGGACGGTCAGTGTGCCTTTTTTCTTGTTGACTTCAATTTCAATGGTGAGGTCGCCGATATCGCCTTTGAGTTCGCCCCTGGAGGCCAGCGACTTCAATTTGGTGGTGGCATCGACGGCGTTGGAGACGAGTTCCCGAAGAAAAATTTCGTGGTCGGAGTACAGGAATTTTTTGATGATGGGGAAAATGTTTTCAGTCTGAACCGAGATATTGCCTTTTTGCATGGTGTTATTGATTGTTGATTAAGGTTTTACGAAGAAAAAGCCGCTCAAGTGGTGGAAACATTCATCGAAATATTTTTAACACCTGTCATTGACCGCAAAAACGCCTTTTCAAAGTACATGCCACGGGGGCTTGACTGACAAAATGGCTGTTTTTACGGGCAATTTGAAGGATTTTAAAATTATAGCATTATTCCAACAAAACATACAAACCGGGTTTTCGCTGTCACAAATTACTTCGCTATTAAAATATCAGGCACTTCTTTTGCCAACATCATTGTGCCGTTATTTGGCAAACACAAATGGAATCATGAACGATGTAAGACAATTTCATGGGTTGGGAGAAAAGGAAACCGATAGGTATATCGGTGGCGAAATCCATGGAAAGAACGTCAGGGACTTGGTCACCAAGTTTTTTTACAAGGATAATCATTTGTGTTTTCACATTCTATTGCGTGTGGATGGAGGAGAAACAGTTTTCTTCCGGGAGTTTACGGATTATGCGGAGTACAAAAAGGCTTTCAGTGATTTGCAACAGGCGAAGCTCAGTAATATCATTATCAATGTTCCCGAAAAAAGTCTGGATTCAAGCGTCATTGCCGCGAATGTGGCATGATTTTCGGACTACGTAACTACGTTTTCAAAATTAAATTCGGATCAGCCTGTTCACCCTCCCACACTGAGTTTTGATCCTGAATCGTACCCCGTGCTTCCCTTAAACCAGCCACTTGACTTTTAGCCATTTACATCAGCCAGTTATTGGCAATCAAGATATGGATGAAGCCCACCCCGGCTTCCTTGCAGGTGCCTGAAATTTTTCACCACCTGAATCCAAAGATGTCTGGGGGCAGAAGTGCCTCAGGACAGTGAGTGAGACCAGTTCGTTTGGGGGGTAGAGCTGGTCTTATACTCACTTTTTTTTCTTTTAAAAAAGGGCAGCGACCGTGTTCCGGCGCTGCCCTTTTTGCATTTTATCCCTTGTCAAATTCACCTCAGTTTTTCGTTCGAGGCGTGGCGGACTGCGTCCCGCCGGGTCTTTTTTTCTAAGTTTTTTTTCATGGCTTCCGTCAAATCCACGCCTGTTTGGTTGGCCAGACAAATGACCAGAAACAGCACATCGGCCATTTCATCGGCCAGGTCTTCCTTGGCTGTTGCTGCCTGCCCCTGCGTTTTGAACGATTGCTCGCCGTACAGCCGGGCCATCAGGCGGGCCACTTCCCCCACTTCTTCCATCAGCAAGGCCGTATTGGTCAGTTCGCCGTAGTAGCGTACGCCGATGGTTTTTATCCAGCGGTCAACGGTTTGTTGTGCTTCGGAGATGGTCATAATTCATTGATGTTCAGCCACTTCCAACTTGTCAAAAATTTCATCCAGCTCATCGAACGACTTGAAGCCTGTTTTCTCCTCGCCACCGCCCGACAAGCCCAGGCCGTGCGGTTTCAAGGTTTCAAGCACCTGATCCATCTCGTCAGGCTGGAAATCAAGGGCGAGGAAGACTTTGTATTTTCCAAAAAGCTGTTTCAAAAAAACAAGGGAAACCGGTATGCCCGATTGCAGGTCGGTCCAGGCGATGCCTGCCTTTGAAAAATCCAGCAAAAAATAATCACAGCAAGCAGCGTACCTGCGGAAATGTCCTGCCAAATCGTCTTCGGAGCTGCTTTTTTCCAGCACTACCTCCTTGATGAATGTGATGCCCGGCAGCTTCGCCAATTCCTCCAGCGGCGTGAACATGCCCACCTGCACCGCATCAAAATGCAGCAGGCTGTTCATCTCTTCCAATTCCTCGGCGGTCGGGAACCCGAACTCCCCCACGATTTTCACCCCGTCCACCCACTCGATGATGGCCTTCGCCACCATCGGTGAAATGGCACCCTCAGGCCCGCCTCCGAACGGAAACCCGAGCCACTCGACCTCCCTCGCCGCAAAGTAACGGGCATCGGTCAGGTTCATGACGGCGCTGGCTTTGACTTTCGTTTTTTGCATTGTTTTGGATTGGCTAACTTGTTGGCCGCAAAGCTACTCACCAATTTTCAACAAAGAAAAATGGCCAAGGAATCCTACTTCGAGCAGGTGTACGACGTGGTGCGGTGCATCCCGCACGGGCGCGTGACGACTTACGGCACCATCGCTGATTTTCTGACGCTCGGCTCCGCCCGGATGGTGGGCTGGGCGCTCAACCACAGTTTCAGCAACGACGGCGTACCTGCCCACCGGGTGGTGAACCGCAAGGGCGAACTCTCCGGCAGGAACCATTTCCCCACGCCGACGATGATGCAGGAGCTACTGGAAAACGAAGGCGTGGAGGTGGTCGACGACAAAATTGTGGATTTTGACAAGCATTTCTGGAACCCGACAGACGAGTTTTAGCATCGGTCCAAAAATGCCGAAACCACTGCCGACAACGCTTTTCCATCAAAAAAATCACTTTGCAAACCGCTGAGTTTTCCGGCGGCCACCAGTCCCCTCTCCAGTTCCAGTTCCGTTTGTTTTTGGGTAAAAAAAACGCCTTCCCGAAAAAATTGGTCGGCCAGGTACTCCTGCTCGGTCTGCCCGGGTGTCGGCACGAGCAGGGCAGGTTTGCCCAATTTTGCCAAATCCATCACCGTGCTGTAACCCGACCGTCCGACGAAAATGCCACTGGCCAGCATTGTCTCGTTCAGTTCGGTTGAGGTCATGGAAGCCCGCACTTCGATGTTTTTTTGAGAAAAAAAATGCCCCCGTTCCTCCGGTTTGCCCTGTACGATGAGGAAGCGGAAGGGTAGCCTACCAGCCTGTTCCAGGATGGCCGCCTCGAATTTTGTCCGCTGCGGCTCAGGGCCGGAGAGTACGGCAATGACATCGTAGCGTTTTTCCACCACCCGGCGTTCCATTCTCGACAGCGCCCCGATGTACTTGACTTTTTTTGGAAAATCAGCCGGTAAGTTGTGCGAAAGTTCCCCGGACAGATTCTCCGCCCCACCCAAATCGGGCACCCAGCATTCCCCGAAGTTTTTGATAAAAAAATGGTTGAAAAAATTGGCCACCCGGCTCGAAATGGCGGACGGTGTTTTGATGGCAAGCTGGTGGGTCAGGAAAACGCAGGGGATTTTTTCGGAAAAACAACCGAACCTGTTGTCTGAAATGATGCCGTCGATGCCCTGCGACTCGACAATCTGCCGGATGGCCCTGTGCTCCCGTCCAATTGCTCGAAGGGTTTTCAGTGATTGTCGGCCCATGTTCCAAACCATGTTGTCCGTTCGGTAACGGACACCGTACCCCGGCAGGCGCAGGGCCATCAACTTGGGAAACTCTTGCCTCAGCAATTCCAACGCCCTGCCGTCGGAGGCAAGCACGACCTCCGCTCCCTGCCCACGCAGTTCCCGGATGACGGGGATGCACCGGGCGGCATGTCCCAGCCCCCAATCCAATGGGGCGACCAGAATTTTTTTAGGCTTCGGCAAGGATTTCGCTAAGTTTGTGGTTTCTGAAAATTCAAATCAGCCATGAAAATACGGCGTTGGCAGACATTTTTGCTCCTGATATTAGTCCTCCTCCTGTTGGTTGGGTGCCGTGCAACCGACTGCAATTGCCCCTGAAAACGAAACGGGGTCCGCCTCCTGAGAAGCGGACCCCGTTTTCGTTATCGTTCAGAACAGGCATCAATTCAGCCTGATTTCATCGTCCGTGTCGTTGAAAAACTTGTACTCCGACACTTGGTAGCTGTGGTCGGGCTTGATGTGGATCCACTTGTAGTATCGGAAATACCACTTCATTTGCAGGTTCGGCAGCCCTTTTTTCAGGTAGGCCGCCACGAAAGGATGCGTCTTCAAGGTCATTTTGCCTTTTGAACCTGATTGCAGGATGAATTTCAAATCCCGCTCGATGTCGTCCGTGACCAACACCGTTGGGGTGACTTTGCCGGTGCCGTTGCAAGCGGGGCAAACCTCAGCAGTGTTGATTTTGACCTCCGGCCTCACCCGCTGCCGCGTTATTTGCATAAGCCCGAATTTGCTCAACGGCAGGATGGTGTGTTGGGCACGGTCTTTTCGCATCGCCTCGCGCATCACCTGGAAAAGCTCCTTCTTGTGCTCGTTGTTGCGCATGTCGATGAAGTCGATGGTGATGAGGCCACCGATGTCCCGCAGGCGCATTTGCCGGGCGATTTCCTCCGCTGCCTCAACGTTGACGTGCAGTACCGCATCCTCCTGGTTTTGGTTGCTCATTTTATGCCCGCTGTTCACATCGATGACGTGCATGGCCTCCGTCGATTCGATGATGATGTAGGCACCGCTGTTCATGGTGGCGGTTTTACCGAAGGAAGATTTGATTTGACGGGTCACAGCGTAAGTTTCAAAAATCGGCTTGTTTTTGTTGTGCAATGTCACGATGTCCACTTTTTCCGGGGCGATATTGCCGAGGAAATGGCGGATGTTTTGGTACAACTGTTTGTCGTTGACGACGATGCGGTTGAAGGAGTCGCTAAGGATGTCCCGCAGGATGCTGCTCGTTTTGTCCAACTCGCTGAGCAGTTTGGCGGGGGGCTTGGCGCCTTTGAGTTGGTTGAAAACATCTTCCCACTTTCCCAGCATCATGGCCAATTCTTCGTGCAGGTCTTGCACTCGTTTGCCTTCTGCCGCTGTCCGCACGATGACCCCGAAATTTTTGGGCTTGATGCTCTCAATCAGCGTTTTCAGGCGCTTGCGTTCTTCGGCATTGGCAATTTTTTTTGAAACTGCAATGATATCGGCGAAGGGAGTGAGTACCAGGAATCGCCCGGGAATGGTCAACTCGCAGCTTAGGCGGGGGCCTTTGGTCGAAATTGGCTCCTTCAGGATTTGAACCAAAAGTGGCTGCCGCCGGGTGACGACCTGATCCATCTTGCCTGTCTTGATGATTTCAGGCTCAAGTTTAAAATTGTCGAGCGAAAAGGTGGTCTGGCTACCGGAAAGTACGCTGTTCGTGTATTTCAGCAGGGAGCGGAGTTTTGGGCCGAGGTCGGTGTAATGTAAAAACGCTTCTTTTTTGTGGCCAATGTCCACGAAAGCGGCGTTGAGGCCGGGCATGGTTTTGATGATTTTGCCCAGAAAAATGTCTCCGACCGAGAAGTTATTGTTCGTTTTTTGGTGGTGCAGCTCTACGAGCTTACCATCCTCCAGCAGCGCAATTTCGACTTCGGTGGGTGTAGAATTGATGATTAATTCCTTTTCCACGATGGTTCATTTTAAACACCGGAAGGGTGTTTTGCAGGAATAGCAAAAGAGCATCCGATACCGTACCATGATTCGGAGAAGGTCAAAAAAAACGGAAAGAAAGCCAAGGAGGAGCATCGCCAGGATTGCAGTGTCAGGTCAGTCAACCTATGTTTAAAACAGTGGAAACGATGTTGAATTTCTTGATGGTTTTTGTCTTTAGTTGGGTGCTGTTCCATCACTCTGCGGTATCAAACTACACGCTTTTTCCACATTTAAATCAACTTGACCATGAACGCTTGCGGTCGGTTGGGGTAGCAAGATTGGTGATTGCACCGAAAACGGGTTGCTATTTTTTGGGTGGAGCGGGATTTTGACTTTTAAATCCCATGATACTCAGGGTTCATTTCCTTTTTGGTACTCCTTTGGGTTTAGGTTAGGCTTTCTTTGACCTCTAAAAATCTTCCAAGTACGGCAGACCGGAATTTGCTATTGGCAACCCGGCACTGGAAAAATCCAGTGGGTTGCCAACAGCAGGCAATTAGCCAAACCTACCGGTTCTTTTTCTTATGACGGTTCTTACGCAGTCTTTTTTTGCGTTTGTGCGTTGCAATTTTGTGACGCTTACGCTTTTTACCACAAGGCATATCAAATTCTTAATAAGTTAAAAAATAAAAGCCGCAGTTGTCGCCGGTCGCAAGGTCGAATTGGCAGATGCTATTCAATCCAGGCGATCCGATGTTTAGCGGCCAGACAATTTATCGCATTTCGTTTTATACTCCGTTGCTTTCGCAACGTTGCCTGAGCCTTCGTAGGCCTGTGCCAACAGACAATTTGACGTTGGGTTGCCAGGTTCGAGTGACACGGCCTGCTCTAAGCGTTGCACCGCTTTGTCGAACTGGGCAGTTTTCAGGGCTAACCGGCCTAACTGGGTCAGTACCGGAACACTTTCGGGAAACTGCTTGTTCAACTCCACCAACATCAAAATGCCTTTCATGGGGTTATCCTTCGGAGGATTTTCCGCATAAACCAAGGCAAGGTTCACCTTGTGCTGTATGTTGGAAGGGTTTAGCGAAGCGGCATTTTCCAAAGACTGAACTGCCCGCTCCGTACAGTAACTCCTGACTTTTTCCTCTTGCTCCCTTTGGATGCAAATGGAATAAGTCGTGCCGGCGATAGACCATGATTCTTCGTCCCGAAGCAATTTGGCGACTTCTTCGGCATAGTGGCCGGCAATTCCCGGTTTTTCCAATTGAAACCAGAGGCTTGAAAGTTGTCGCAACAATGCCACTTTCGCAGTGTCCGGCGAGGCTTTTTCCAGGTCGCTTTCCAATGCCATCAAGGAAGCCTCTGCTTGGGAAGACAAACCCAACTTGGCGTCCATCAGCAGAACATTGATGTCTGTGCTGGCAAACGACCCTGCCCGCTGTTTTTCAATGCCTTTTTGCTTTTCCGGGGTAGTATCAAAACCAAAGTAGAGCACTGCAAACAATGCAACCGCCGCTGAAATCAAAATCCATTGGCTTTTGTTCATCAATGCTGCTTTTGCTTTGATTTTAAGCAGTCGTCAAGAGACGAAAACAAGCCGTTAGTCTTCGCTTTCATCTTCTGGCAAATGGTCCACATTATCTTTCACCTGCTCAACAAATACCTTGGCAGGTTTGAAAGCCGGAATGTAATGTTCCGGAATGTCGATGGATACATTGCGCTTGATGTGGCGTCCGATTTTCTTCTTCCTTCTCTTGATTACAAAAGAGCCAAAGCCTCGGATATAAACGTTGTCACCGCTGGCGAGGGAGCTTTTCACGGATTTGAAAAACTCTTCCAGCGTTACGAGAACATCTACTTTAGGCACACCGGTTTTTTCGGAAATGGCTGTTACTAAGTCAGCTTTTCTCATCTTATTTAATTGGTTTAGAATGAGTTATGAAAAAACATACGGTTTTCGCAAAACGAGTGGCAAATTTCGGAATTTTTTCTTTCTACGGAAATAAAACGCAATTTAATTTCAGCTTTTTTTGGTCTAATTATCAGGCGGTTATGTGTTTTCGCAACGGTAATTTGATGCCGCCGACACAACCGCCTGGACGAAAATGGCCGATTTCAACCGGCACCGACAAAAACAGGGCTGTTCTCCCGCCGATTTGCCACCGGCCCCGGCAAATCTCCCTAAACTTTAGCAGATTCTTTAATTTCTTACGTGGTTCCCTATCTTTGCCGACTGCCAGCCCTTCCATTCAAAATGAGGCCGGTTTCACCTTAAATAAATAAGCATGCTGTTATCCATGACTGGCTATGGGCGGGCCACCAACACTTTTGGTTCCAAAGTCATCACCGCTGAGGTACGCTCGCTCAATAGCAAGTTTACCGATATGCGTTTAAAAATCCCTACCAATTTCAGGGAAAAAGAACACTACCTGCGCCGCGTAATTTCCGAGCGGGTCGAGCGGGGCAAAGTGGACCTGACCATCGAAGTGAAATCGATACAGGGCGACGATGCCTTCGGATTGAACGTTCCGCTGTTCAAGCGTTTTTACGAAGAACTGTCGGCCCTGGCCGATTCGATGAACATGCCCAAAGATGGATTGATGGCGGCGATTCTGCGAATTCCGAACGTGGTGATGAGCGGGGAAGGCGACCTGGACGAGGAAGAGTGGCACAATGTTGAAAAAACCCTGAACGAGGCGCTCGAAAATTTTGAAAATTTCAGAAAAGCCGAGGGCGGAGCCATGGAAGATGACCTTCGGCTCAGAGCGAGCCACATCAAAGATGCTTTGCAACACGTCAATCCTTTTGAAAAAGAACGGATACTGTTGATGCGCAGCCGACTCCGCCAGAACATGGAGGAGTTCATGAACAAAGACAACATCGACGAAAACCGCTTCGAGCAGGAGGTGATTTTTTACCTCGAAAAAATCGACATCACCGAAGAAAAAGTGCGGCTCGAACAGCACTGCAACTACTTCCTTGAACAACTCGACAACCAGACCGTTTCAAAAGGCCGCACACTCAGTTTTATTAGCCAGGAAATGGGCCGGGAAATCAACACACTGGGGGCCAAGGCATATTCTGCCGACATCCAGAAATTGGTGGTCGGCATGAAGGACGATCTGGAGAAAATCAAAGAGCAGGTAGCAAACTCCGTTTGAGCATGGGAAAACTCATCGTCGTCACGGCTCCTTCTGGTGCAGGAAAAACCACCATCGTCAGGCACCTGCTGGCTACCTTCGGCAACCTTGCGTTTTCCGTTTCGGCCACCACCCGCAGCCGCCGGGAGAACGAGCGGGAAGGAGTTGACTATTATTATATTAACGTGCAAAAATTCAGAGAGCTGGTGGCGCAAAATGCCTTCCTCGAATGGGAGGAAGTTTACGAAAACCAGTTCTACGGAACCTTGAAAAGCGAAGCGGAGCGGCTCTGGGCGGAGGGCAAGTGCGTGGTTTTCGACATAGATGTGAGAGGGGCGCTGAATGTAAAAAAAGCGTTCCCCGACCAAACGCTCACCATTTTTGTCAAGCCGCCCTCGCCCGAAATCCTGTTCGAGCGTTTGAAAAAAAGAAAATCGGAAACCCAGGAGAGCCTGCAAAAACGCATTGCCAAGGCCGCTTTTGAACTGACTTTTGAAAAACATTTCGATATTGCATTGGTAAACGACGATTTGGAAGTGGCGCTCAGGCAGGCGGAGCAAATCGTCGGCGAGTGGTTGGGGGGAACAAAACCTGAAACAATCAACCCATGAGTTCAGAAAATACAGCCATGCAAACCTTGACAACGCAAGGCATCCGAATCAGTGTAGAACCGTTCTACCTTCCACAAGAGTCGATTCCGATTCAGCACCGCTACGTTTTTGCCTACCGCATCACCATCGAAAACCAAAGTTCGGAGACTGTGCAACTGATGCGCAG
>JACRAN010000267.1 GCA_016234735.1 Bacteroidota bacterium
CTGTACACCCGCCGTCAGCAGGGCCACCATTTGCTGGTAGGCCACATCGTCGCCCTCCTTGATTTCCCCGTCGTTTTCGATGTAATCGAGGCTGTCGGGGGGGATGCCGCCGTAGTGTTCGGTGTATTCCGCATCTTCTTTTTCCCGGATATTGTGGATGCCGAAATACTGCCCGTTGATGAAGACGGCCACGGGACGGAAGTCCTGCCCGTCGAGGTCGGCCTGCGCCTGAATCAGGCCCTGCATGAGGCCGTCTCGAAAGAATGTGTACGACCAATCGCTGCCGGAGCAGCGCAGGATAAGGTCGCCAAAGGTTTTGCGGGGGTTGTTGGGAAAAAGCTGGTAGTCGAAATGGCCGCTGCCGTACTGCTTGCGGGAGTAAATATTGAGGAGTTTTTGCGGCAAAATCCAGGCGTTCTCGCCACCCACCTGCACCCCGGCGTCGTGATGGAACCCGAGCAGACCGTCCGGTTCGTAGAATTCGAGGTGGGCGGGGTACTCCCAGGTCGGCTTGAAATCCTGCACGTACAGCCCGCTGTCCTGCCCGAAAAAGTATTCTGGATTGGTGGACAGCGACAGCACCGCCAGCCCCCGCTGCTCGAAGTTTTCGTTGATGAAATAAGTGTTCGTGACCACCGGGCCGGACAGTTGGTTGGGGTAAAACATGCGGGCCTTCACCACCGTCGTGGCGGTGATTTGGAGCGGCTGCGCAAACACGGGGCTGCTCTCCGTCGGCACTGCCCCGTCGAGGGTGTAGCGGAGGGTTCCCGCCGCATACAGGTCAGCGATGCTGACGGTCACAGGGCCGTTGAAAAAGCCGCCAGCCAGCGAGAAGACAGGCACTTGGCGCACATAATCCGTGTAAAAAACGCTGGAATTGTTGCTGGCCCCCGGCGTCGGTTTGGCGAAATAGCCCCAGGGCGTACCGCCGTCTGTTTGCCGCCCGAAGGAGACATCGGTTGGTTGTTCCACAAAAGTCACTTGGTCCACCTGTGTGCCGCTGGCATTGAAAATGGCCAACTGTTCCCCGCTCGCCCCCAATTTGAAATTAGTGTGCAGCCCCGTGCCCGTCCCATCCGCCCAGACGAGCAGGAAGCCGCCCGCCGGGATGCTCGTGCCAGCGGGGAATGCCCATTTCAGGCTGTCGTTGCTGTCCGTGAGGTGCCAGCCGGTGAGGTCGGCGACGGTCGAGCCGCTGTTGTAGAGTTCCAGCCAGTCGTTGTAGTCGCCACTGCCGGGGTCGGCAACGGTGGTGGCGTTGGAGGCCTGGAACTCGTTGAGGAGGACTTGGGCGTGGGCTTGCGCAATGCCGAGGAGTAGGCTGAAAGCGGCTACGAAGCGTAAGATTTTCTTCATGGTAAAATAGAAACACGGTGGCTTTTGACGGCAATGGGTTGCATGGATGAACAGAAAAGCATGCAACCCGTCGCGCAAGCCCGTTTAAATGGCCCGTTGTAAATGGCAAAGGTAGGAAATGACTGAACAGCTTCTGCTGGGAAACACCGATTCCGCCAGTTGCGCCTTGCAGCAATGCCAGCCGGGTGACGTACCTTCACCCCTTGAACAAAATCCGTTTTTATGAAAAAATCCATCGCCATCACCCGTGCCGTCAGTCCCCGCATGGCATCGTGCGAACTCACCCACGTAGAGCGGCAACCCATCAACATTGCCCTGGCCGAAAAGCAGCACGAGGAGTACCAGGACGCGCTGCGACGGCTGGGTTGCGAGGTCATCCATGCGCCGGAACTGCCGTTTTTCCCCGATGCCATTTTCGTGGAGGACTGCGCCGTGGTGCTGGACGAGTTGGCCATCATCACCCGGCCCGGTGCCGAGAGCCGCCGGGAGGAGGTGTTTTCGATGGCCGAGGTGCTGGAAGCCTACCGGGAGAAAATTTACTACATCGAAGCGCCCGGCATCCTCGACGGGGGCGATGTGCTGTGCATCGGGAAGCAAGTGTGGGTGGGGCTGTCGGGCCGCACCAACGAGGAGGCCGTGCGGCAGATGCAGTACATCCTGACACCCTACGGCTACGAGGTGCAGGGCGTCCCGTTGACGGACTGCCTGCACCTGAAATCGGCGGTGACGCAGGTGGCCGATGACCTGCTCCTGCTCAACCCCGACTGGGTGGATGCCGATTTGTTCCCCGATTTTGACATCCTCGAAACACACCCTGACGAGCCGGGCGCTGCCAACGCCCTGCTCGTCGGCGAGACGGTGATCTACCCGACCGAATTCCCGGAAACGGCGTTGGCACTGACGATGGAGGGCATCGAACTTTTTTTGGTGGACAATTCGGAGGTCATCAAAGCGGAAGGCGGGGTGACGTGTTGCAGTGTGCTGGTTTAGCTTGTTGTTGGCCATTGAGCGTTTTTGCAACAAAAGCCTTATCTTGCGTAAAAATTAACGGATATGGAAGTTTTGGAAAAAATGCTGACCTATCGGGAGTACCGTGAAATGGAGTTCGACGACGACGACAACTTCCAGTATGAATTGATCAACGGAGAACTTATGAGAAAAGCATCCCCCACCTTGCAGCACCAGCGTATTTCTGGCAATATCTATTTTTGGATGCGGGCCTATGTTCAGGAAAAGCAAGCTGGCGAAGTGTTTGCCGCTCCGCTTGATGTCGTGCTCAATGAGTACAACTCGCCACAGCCCGACGTTTTCTTTGTCAGCAACGACAAAAAATACATCCTTGACGAAGTGGAGCAAGCCGTCATCGGCATACCGGACCTCGTGGTCGAGGTACTTTCCCCAGGCTCCATCAAGAAAGACCGCATCACCAAGCGAAAAATCTATGAGCGGTGTGGTATTCCCGAATTTTGGGTCGTGGACCCCTCGTACCGCAGCGTGGAGGTCTTCCAGTTGAAGGAAGGGAGCTACGAGTTGCTCGATTTTGTGGAGGAAGTCGGTGTTGTAAAAAGTGCAACGTTGCCAGGTTTCGAACTGGCTTTGGACAAAATCTTCTAACCTGCTCAACCGCCCGCCAGCGGCTCCGTGCCATAGCGCTTCCCCTGCGCCGTCATTTTCAACAGGTAATTCAACCGTTTTTGCGCCTCCTCCGGGCGGAGCCTGCGGGTTTCTTCAATCCAGCCGATTTTCAGGCGCTTGTAAAAATGCGGGAACGCCTCGAAATGTTGCCAGACCTGCGGGTCGGCTTGAAGTTGTTCCAGCAGCCAGCCGGAGATGGCGAGCGGGTCGTCCGGCGAGCCGATTTGTGCCTCGATGGGCGCAATGCCCGCCGGGGTCATCAGCCCCAGCCGTTGCAGTTTCCAAATGCGCTGGCGGTTGAGTTCGGACAGGAAACTTTTCTTGCGGCGGGGCGTGATGCGCTGCACGGCGCTGTCCTCGTCCAGTTTTTTCACCGTGCCATCGATCCAGCCGAAGCAGAGGCACTCCTCCACCATGTCGTCGTAGGGCAGCGAGGGTTGGCCGCTGGCCTTGCGGAAGGTGCGCAGCCAGACCTCCGTTTTGGTGGTGCCGTGCGTTTCGAGCCAGGAGCGCCAGTGCTGGCGGGTGTGGGGGTAGAAGACTTCGGTGATTTGCATCTTCACTTTTTTTTCCCGGCAAGCTCCTCCAGCAACTCCACCTGATACTTCTGAACGTCCAACAGCGTTTGGAACTGCTCTTCCATCAGCAGGTTGATTTTCTGGTGGAGGTTGCGGATTTCGATTTCCGCTTTCAGGTTGATGATGTAATCGTTTTCCGCCCGCTTGCGGTCCTTCTCTTCCTTGCGGTTTTGCGACATCATGATCACCGGTGCCTGCAAGGCTGCGATGGTGGACAAAACGAGGTTGAGCAAAATAAACGGGTAGGGGTCGAAGGCCCTTGTGGTCAGCACCACGTTGACGGCAATCCAGCACCCCAGCACCACGCCAAAACTGATGATGAACGTCCAACTCCCGCCGAACGTCGCCACTTTGTCGGCAATGCGCTGCCCGGTGGTGGACTGTTCCGTGGATTGCTGCATCAGGTTTTTCACGATCAGTTTCTCCTCTTTCAACGAGTCGGCGACTAAGCTGTGCAGCTTTTTTAAATGCTGGTCTTCGGTGTGGAGCATCTGCTCCAAGTATTGGTGCTGGGTTGCGAGTACATTTTTCATAGGAAAATTAGATGGGTGAAACTTGGTGAATTTGTAAATCAGATTTTCTCAAAAGTCTTTGATTGTCAAAAACTTACATCAACTTCAATTCACCTGATTAAATCAGTTCATTTTCATAGCTCTCCCGCCTCAGCGCCTTCACCGCAAAATCTGCCATTAAGCTAAACCCTTGGTTTTCGTTAATAACAGCGATGTGAATTCTTCAACTGTCAGCAAATTGACCTTGGGGAAGGATAGGCTTTTTAAAACATTGAAATGCTTGTCGTTGGTAACAATGAAATGAGCATTGGCAGCGAGGGCGCAATCCACAAATTTATTGTCATCAGGGTCTTGGGAAATTAAATGAAATTGAAACCAAGTCTCCTGGATAAAAACATTTGGCAGCATTTTTAGCATGTCGAGGTTTAAATCTGCCGTTTCCGGGTCGAACTTTTCCCGAAGTTTTTCCTCGTATTCCATGAATATTTCGGTGGTTACGATGGCATCGTATTCGTCGTCCACCAACGCATCGAGCACAATACGGAACTTCGACCAGTGAGGCAAGGCCGTGATGATTGCGTTTGTGTCCAATACAATTTTCAGCCGCATTTGCTACGATTCTTCGTTGAGCCATTTTTCAAGCGTAGCCTGATTGTAACCTTTTTCTTTGCTGATATGAGTAGCTTTTCCCCTGGCTTTTTCAAGCAGGTATTTGGCAATCATGCGTCGAATGGCAAGCAAATCTTCGTCGGGCAGATGCATCGCATATACCCGAAGCAATTCAAGCTGAAGGTTGGTAAACGGTGTTGAAACCTGTGTACTCATGGTATTTCTTTTTTACAAACTTACAGGAATTTGCCAACTCAAACTCACCAAACGGCTCACAAATCCCCCCGCTTCAACGCCTTCACCGCAAAATCTGCCGCCCGTGCCGTCAGCGCCATGTAGGTCAGCGACGGGTTCTGGCAGGCAGTGCTGGCCATGCAGGCACCGTCCGTCACGAACACATTTTTCACCGCCCAAAGCTGGTTGTTGCCGTTGAGGGCAGAGGTTTTCGGGTCACGGCCCATGCGGCAGGTGCCCATCTCGTGGATGCAGTGGCCCGGCGGGTTGCCTTCGAGGTTGTCGAACGGCTGGATTTCCTTGAAGCCGGACGCTTCGAGCATTTCGGCGGCAGCCGTCTGGATGTCCTTGCGCATGGCCTTCTCGTTGTCCTTGAACTCGCAGTCGATTTTCAGCATCGGCAGGCCGTGCGGGTCGGTTTTGCTGGTGTCGAGGCTCACTTTGTTGTCCACATGTGGCAGGTGCTCGCCCCAACCGCCGAGCCACATGCTCCAGGCACCGGGGTCGTGCATTTCCTCTTTCAGGCTGACGCCAAAGCCCGGCTTGCCGTTCACCCGGCCCCAGCCGCCCCGACCGGCACCGCCCTGATAGCCGTAGCCCCGCACGAAATCCTTGCTTTGCTCCTTGCCCGGCAGGTTGCGGAAGCGGGGCACGTAGATGCCGTTGGCCCTGCGGCCTGAGACGTACTGGTCGGTGAAACCGGGGTGCGTGGCGTAAGCACCCACACCGTAGTGGTGGTCCATGAGGTAGTGGCCGATGGCACCGCTGTCGTTACCGAGGCCATCGGGGAAGCGGTTGCTCTTTGAGTTGAGCAGCACGAACGTGGAGCCGAGCGTACTGGCGTTGAGGAAGATGATTTTGGCAAAAACCTCCTCTGTCTGCTTCGTGTGGCGGTCGATGAAACGGATGCCCGTGGCGCGCTGCGTTTTTTCATCGAAAATGACCTCGCTCACGTTGGCATCGGTGCGGATGGTGAGTTTGCCGGTGGCCATCGCCGCCGGGAGGGTGGCCGAGAGGCTGCTGAAATACGCCCCGTAGGGGCAGCCCCAGTGGCAGCGGTTGCGGAACTGGCACTTGCCCCGTCCCAGCTTGGTGTGCATCTCGTTGGGGGCGGTGAGGTGCGCCACCCGCCCGATGATCATGCGGCGGTCGTCCCAGTTTTTTTTCAACACACCGGCCATGTGCGTCTCCACGCAGGTCATGTCCATGGGCGGCTGGAAGTTGCCGTCGGGCAGTTGCGGCAGTCCCTCCTTCGAGCCGCTGATGCCAGCGAAACCCTCCACGTAATCGTACCAGGGTGCCAAATCTTTGTAGCGGATGGGCCAGTCCACGCCGTGGCCGTCGCGGGCATTGCTGCCGAAGTCCATCTCGCTCCAGCGGTAGCTCTGGCGGCCCCACATCAGCGAGCGCCCGCCAAGGTGGTCGCCCCGCAGCCAGTTGAACGGCTTGTCCTGCTCGTAGGGGTTTTGCTTGTCGTTGATCCAAAAATACTGGTTGTCCACCTGGAAGGCGTAGCACTGGCTCTGCACCGGGTGCTCGTCTTTGACTTCCTGCGGAATGCGGCCCCGGTTCTGTACGTCCCAGGGGTTGTTGAGCGCCCCCTTGTAGTCCTTGACGTGTTCGAGGTTGCGGCCCCGTTCGAGCATGAGCACGTTGAGGCCCTTCTCGGTGAGTTCCTTGGCTGCCCAGCCGCCGCTGATGCCGCTGCCGACGACGATGGCATCGAAAGTGCGGTCCTGTTGTGCTTTTCCGTTGATGTTTGGCATGATGAAATGGTTTTGTTTGAGTCAAATGTAGTTTTTTTGGGGAATTGCAAACACCGAAAAGAGAGGGATTTGTCGGAAGGAGCAGAAGGGGGCTGCGCCGCTGGAACCCATGCACCGTTTCGTCCTTGATGGTTTATCCCGCTGGGAAAGCAAGCGGAAAGCCATGCAGCCGCACATTGAAAACATGCCGATACTTAGCCAGCGTTGCCGTTTTTTTATGACAGCCCTTGTGCCAGCGGGTGCTCATATTGACGTGGTGCGGGCAATTTGGAAGCCGGAAGTTGTGGGGGCGAGCGAGGAGCCGATACGGTTTTAAAATGGGACAGGCCGTGTTACGTCTTCTCACGGACATTGCAATGTTTTTAATGACTGCATCAATTGGAAAATGCCATATTTGCTGGATACCAACCTGTACAAATCATGAGACGGGTGTCATACCAAATTCTCTTTTCGGCAATGCTGGTGTTGCCGTTGCTTTCCGTTGCCCAGACTTTCAACCATGTTTACCCCAGCGGCGGCGACAGGCTGGGCATTTTTGCGGAGCCAGCCAATGGCGGCTACCGGATGGTAGCCAATGCCAGCCCGGTGGAGCAAGTGGTGAGGTTCATCGGCATCCAGACAGATGCGATTGGTGTGCAGCTTGCTGCCGATACCTTGGAATTTAACAATACAGGGGCCAACGGTGGCCGCTACAACCGGCTCTCCGATGGCTCCTTTGCGATTACAAGTCCAACGGGCAGCAATGACATGTATCTGGGCAAAGTGGCCCCTGATGGTACTGTGATATGGATTCAGCAGTACGAGCTGCCATATTTCAACGACGTATCGTCCGGTGTGGTGGTGGAAGGCAATGGCGGCGAGTTGTTCATCTATGGGTACATGTCCGATTGGTTCACCCAATACGGCCAGTTCTACCTCATCAAAGCAGCAGCCGATGGGCAGGAGCTTTGGGTCAAGACTTTTTCGGCATACGGCAACAACGAGACCTACCTTCCGAATGTGGAAGGCGGGGCGGCCACGGCGGATGGCGGGTTCCTGATGGTGGCGGTGAGCATCCAGAACCAGAACAAGTTCCTGTACCATTTCGATACAAATGGCAACGAGCAGGTGGTCACCTCCTTCGGTTCCTTCAACGACAACCCCACGCTGGTCGTGGAGGGCAACCCCGGCAAGGCCGTGTTTTCTTATAGCATCTCCACGGGCAGTTTCAGCACTTACAACACCGCCGCCATGCTGGCCCAGTATGACTTGCCTTCGGGGCAAATGGACTGGGAACTGCAACTGGAACCTTTCGACACACCCACTTGGCCGCAGCAGTCGTTCATCACGGCCCTATCCAAAACCAGCGACGGTGGCTTCCTCGTAGCGGGCTACGGCAGCGCCACCGGGCACGCGGCCCGCTTATTTTTGGCAAAAATTGACGGCATGTTCCAAATTGTTTGGAACAAGCACGACTACGGCTTTTTAGCGGAAGCATCCTTTGTGCAGGCTGCCCCAACGGGTGGCATACTCGTTGCCGGGCGGCGGGACGGCCTCGCTTGGCTCATGTTGATGGAC
>JACRAN010000271.1 GCA_016234735.1 Bacteroidota bacterium
AAAACTGTTACAAAACTAAGGGTAGAATTCACAGGTCGGGCAAGAAGCAGAGGAAACCGACATTTGCGGCGATAAAAACAGGGGTTTTGGCTATCGAAGCGGGTATTCAGGTAAAGTCTGCCTGTCTCCGAATTTCATCTGCACAAATCAGGTGATAATCGATAACCCTGACATGCAGTTAAACGTTACTGTTACTTTGCCCCCGAATTACAATTTCAATCCAACTATTTTCATGAAAAGATTTATCACCACTGTTATTCAAGCAGGTTTGTTCATTACCTGTTTCTTCCTTGTTTCATCCCTCAACGCCCAGCAGTTCGCCGGCGCAACCGGCGGTGGCAGGGGCGGCCCCCAACAAATGAATATTGGCCGCTTCTACGGAAAAGTGGTCGATGAAAACAAAAAAGGCGTTGGCTACGCCACCGTGCAACTGTACAGGATGGAGTTCGACACGGTCGCCAAGATGCCGAAGCAGGTGTTGCTGACCGGCCAAATCACCGAAGACAACGGCGATTTCAGCCTGGAGAAACTGCCCGTAACCGGGGAGTTCGAGCTTCGGATTTCCTTCATCGGCTACGCCGAAACGACGCAGAAGGTCAGCTTCGGCCTCAAGTCCCCGGCTGGCGGCGGCGCTCCTCCAACCGGCGGCATGGGCGGCGGCAATTTTGACGTTGACCTCGGCAACATCAAACTCTTCGACGAAGCCCAAACCCTCAGCGAAGTGACGGTGACGGCATCAGCGTCGCAAACGACGCTGGCATTGGACAAAAAAGTCTATCGGGTGGACAAGGATGCCTCTGCCGCAGGCGGCAATGCGCAGGATGCGCTCAAAAACGTACCCTCCCTCTCCGTTGACCTCGACGGAAACGTCAGCCTTCGCAACGGTTCCCCACAGATTTTCGTGGATGGGCGGCCCACCACCCTCTCGCTCGACCAGATTGCGGCGGATGCCATCGAGAGCGTGGAGGTCATCACGAACCCGTCGGCCAAATTCGATGCGGGCGGCGGCACGGCCGGCATCATCAACATTGTTTTGAAAAAAGAAAAACGCCTCGGCTACAACGGCAACGTGCGGGCCGGTGCAGCTACCCGTGGCGGCTTCAACGGCGGCGGCGACGTGAACGCCAGGGGCGAAAAAACCAATATTTTCATCAGCGGCAACCTCAACCGGATGAAGGGCTACAACGAAGGCGAAACCGTTCGCCAAAACCTCATCGGCGATCCGCTGACCAACGTCACTCAACTTGCCGATGGCAAAATGGCAGGCTACTTCGCCAATGGCCGCACCGGGTTCGACTGGTTTTTGGACAACCGCAACACCCTGACCCTTTCCGGCAGCTACACCCGTGGCCACTTCGAGCCGAGCGACGAGTTGACCGTGCGCACCGATTCGATTTTTACCCCCGACACTACTTTCAGCGAGTACGTGCGCAACACCGACCAGGACCGCAACTTCCGCAACCTTGGTTCTTCGGCGCAGTTCAAACACCTGTTTCCCAAGGCCGGGGCGGAGTGGACTGCCGATGTGAACTACAACCGGGTGAAGTTCAAAGGCAACAGCGACTACCTGACTGATTATGACACCAGGCCCGACTTCATTGAATTGCAACAGAGCGAAGGCAAGGGCCGGTTCATGACGTTCCAGACCGATTTTGTGAACCCACTCACTGATAAAATCAAACTGGAGGGCGGCATGAAGGCTGCCATGCGCCGCAACCAAAACGACAATTACAACGCCCACTTTGACGAGGGAGGCATCGAAGTGCAGGACACCTCGCTGGCTGACCACTACAAATTCATCGACAACGTGTTCGCTGCCTACGGGCAGTTCAACCACCAGTTCGCCAACTGGGGCTACCAGGTCGGCCTGCGTGCAGAGAGCAGCATTTACGAAGGTTCGCTGACGGATCGCCGGGACTCTTCGTTCACCATTGGTTACCCCATCAGCTTGTTCCCCAGCGTGTTTTTCACGAGGAAACTGAACGACCTGGACAACGTCCAGTTGGCGTACACCCGCCGTGTCAACCGCCCGAATTTCTTCCAGACCATGCCGTTCACCGACTACTCCGACAAGGAAAACCTGCGCCGGGGCAACCCGAAACTGGAGCCGGAATTCGTGAATTCGGTGGAGGTTTCGTACCAGAATGTTTTCAAAAGCGGCCACAACCTACTGTTCTCGATTTACTACAAACGCAACACGAACCTCATCACGTCCTACCTCGAATCTGCGGAAAATCTGGAGGGCGTGACGGTGCCGCTCATCACCTACGCCAACTCCAACAGCAGCGAGGCTTACGGCGGTGAAATGACCCTGAAAAACAGCTTTTTCAACGTGCTGGACCTGACCACCAACGTCAATATTTACCAGGCAAAAGTGGATGCCAGCAACGTGGAAACCGACCTTGTGATTGACCAGTTGACCTGGTTCGTGAAAGAGAACCTCCAGTTGAAACTGCCTGCCGGGTTCACGCTCCAGCTCACGGGCGAGTACCGCAGCAAGGCTTCGTTCACGCCGGAAAGTGGCAACCGGATGCCCTGGCAGCCCGGCCCGACCAACACGGCCCAGGGCTACACGCTCTCCAACTGGTTTGTGGATGCGGCGCTGCGCAAGGATATTTTGAACAAAAAAGGTACGCTCACGCTCAACGTGAACGACATCTTCGCTACCCGCCGCAACGGGACTTTCACGGAATCCACCCTGTTCATCCAGGACAGCTTCCGCACCCGGGACGCCCAGATTTTTCGGTTGAATTTCTCCTACCGCTTCGGCAAAATGGACACGTCGCTGTTCAAAAGGAAAAATATGAAAACGAACATGCAGGGCAACGACATGATGGGGGGATGACAAGAGGTGAGCGGGTGAGCAATTAAAGACTTTAATTGCTCACCCGCTCACTCATTCTAAAACAAGACGTTTTTATGAAAAAAAGAACAAAAAACATCCTGCTGGCACTTGCAGGCATCTTCGTGGTGATTCAATTCATCCATCCTTCCCGGAACGTGTCAAAGGACGAGACCTACGCCGTTTCCACCAAATACGCGGTGCCGGACGACGTGAAGGCCATCCTGAAAGTAGCCTGCAACGACTGCCACAGCAACTACACCGACTACCCCTGGTATGCCAGTGTTCAGCCCTCGGCCTGGTGGCTCTCCAACCATGTGAACGAAGGCAAAGAACACTTGAACTTGTCGAAATTCACCAACCGCCCGGTGGCCGTGCAAAACCACCAATTTGACGAACTCATCGAAATGGTGAAGGAAAAGGAGATGCCGCTCGGCAGCTACACCTGGCTTGGGCTGCACCCAGGAGCGAACCTCACGGACGAGCAGCGGGCGAAGCTCACGGCTTGGGCACTGGCCAACATGGAATTCCTGAAAGCAACCTACCCGGCTGATAGCTTGGTGTTGAAGCGACCTAAGCGCTAATAATTTAAACACAGAGTTACAGAGGCACAGAGAAATCTCTGTGCCTCTGTAACTCTGTGTTTATTAAAAACTCAAGGCTTCAAGTTCTTCTCCCATACCACCGTCCCTACCTTCACGTCCCTCGAATTGCCGCCGATGCTGATGCGGAACTCGCCTGCTTCCCAGTCATACTTCAGGCTGTTGTCATAAAATTTCAGGTCGTTCGTGGTGATATTGAACGTCACCAGCTTGCTCTCGCCCGCCTTGAGAATGATTTTCTGGAAGCCCTTCAACTCCTTCACCGGACGGCTGATGCTGGCCACAGGGTCGCCGATGTACAACTGTACGACCTCCTCCCCGGCGTATTTGCCCGTGTTGCTCACTTTGATGCTGGCGGTGAGCGAACCGTTGCCGGATAACTTGGCACTGCTCAGTTTCATTTCCTCGTAAACAAACGGCGAGTATCCAATCCCGTAGCCGAACGGGTAAAGCTCCTCGTTCGGGCTGTCTAAATAGTTGGAACTGAACTTGGTTTGGTAGCTGCCATTGTACGGTCGGCCCGTCGGCTTGTGATTGTAGTACAAGGGAATCTGTCCGACGCTGCGGGGGAAGGTGGCGGTCAGCTTGCCACTGGGGTTCACGTCGCCGAACAGCACATCGGCGATGGCATTGCCCGCCTCGGTGCCCGGTGCCCAGACGTTCAGTATCGCTGCGCAATGCTGCTGCTCCCATTCCAGCGTGAGCGGCCTGCCGGTGAACAGCACGAGTACCACGGGCTTGCCGGTTTTCACCAACTCCTCCAACAACTTGCGCTGGCTGTCCGGTATGCCAATATCCGTGCGGCTGCTCGACTCGCCGCTCATGCTCTGCGACTCGCCCAACACGGCCACGATGGCATCGGCACGGGCGGCGGTTTCGAGGGCATTGCGGAGCAGGGTTTCCGGTGAAATGGCATCGAGCGTCACCATCTTTTGCCCGAAGAAGTTGAGGCGGTGGATGAAGGCCGTGTCGTCGGTGATGTTCGAGCCTTTGGCAAAGAGTGTGGCCAATTGCGGAGCGACGTTTTTCACGCCCTCCATCACGCTCACCGACTTTTCCCACTCGCCGCCGATGACCCAAGTGCCGAGCATGTCCCGGTGGTTGTCGGCGAAAGGGCCGACGAAGGCGACCGTCTTGCCCGCTTTTGCCAGCGGCAAAATCTGGTTGTCGTTTTTCAGCAAAACAAAACTGTGCGATGCGATTTCACGGGCAGCCTTGCGGTTCTCCGGTGTCATGATTTCTTTGGCCGGGCGGCTGGGGTCGAGGCGGCGGTAGGGGTCGTCGAAGAGGCCCATCTTCCACTTGGCTTCGAGGATTCGACGACAGGCCAGGTCGATGTCGGCCATTGTGATTTTCTTCTCGTCCAGCGATTTTTTCAGCGTGGTGAGGAAGCCCTCGCCTACCATGTCCATGTCCACCCCGGCTTTGAGGGCCAGTGCGGACACGGTTTGCAGGTCGCCGAGGCCGTGCGAGGTCATTTCGTTGATGGCCGTGTAGTCCGTGACCACGAATCCTTTGAAGCCCCACTGGTTGCGGAGCAGGTCGGTCATCAGCCAACGGTTGGCGGTGGCGGGCACTTCGTCCACCACGTTGAACGAGGTCATCACGCTGCCAACGCCCGCCTCCACGGCGGCCTTGTACGGCGGCAGGTAGTAGTTGTACATGCTGCTGCGGCTCATGTCCACGGTGTTGTAGTCCCGCCCGGCCTCGGCCCCGCCGTAGAGGGCGTAGTGCTTCACACAGGCCATGAGCGAGTTGTTTTTTGATAAATCGTCGCCCTGGTAGCCATGCACCAGTGCCCGTGCAATCTGCGAACCGAGGTAGGGGTCTTCTCCCCCACCCTCGCTGATGCGGCCCCAGCGGGGGTCACGGGCGATGTCCACCATCGGCGAGAAGGTCCAGTTGAGGCCCTCGGCGGTGGCCTCCTGCGCAGCGATGCGGGCGGATTTTTCCACCAGCGCCATGTCCCAGGTGGCGGACATGCCGAGGGGGATGGGGAAGATGGTGCGGTGGCCGTGTATCACGTCGAGGCCGAAGAACAGCGGGATTTTCAGGCGGCTCTTCTCGACGGCGATTTGCTGGATGGCCTTCATGCGCACGGGGTCGTAGTAGCCGAACATGCCGCCGACTTTGCCGCTGGTGATTTTCTCCTCGGTGTCCTGACTGACAGTGGTGCCTGTGGGTACCCAGCCTGACACGACGAGGTTGAGTTGACCGATTTTTTCCCCGACCGTCATCTTTTTCAGCAGGCCGTCAATGTGGGTTTTCATTTTGGCGTCCTGTGCCGTGGCGTTTTGCAAAGCAAAAAAGCACAGGCACAGCAGGATGGTGTACGTCCGTTTCATGTTGTTGAGTTTTAAAATGATGGAAATAGATTTAAGTGGCAGGGCTGGTCGAATACCCTGCAATGGTCGGGGATTTGGGGGAAACTACCAAAGGGAAGGAAAAGAAAAGTGAGGGATGTAAATGCGGCATTGCTTCCCTCATGTGTCTGCGCTTGCGAATCCCAGACTTGCGAACTGGTCAATTTTCACCTGCCTGCAAGAGTATCTTTTTTATCAGAACAATCTGCCCCAGATGATAGTGTAGGTGTTCGATAATGCCGTGGATATTCCGGTAGTAGTTCCCGTATTTGTTGTCCGAAAAGTCTTCCCAAAGCTGATGCTCCGGCATCTGTTCGACTACGCTGGCAAAGTTTTCGGCATCCGTCCAGGTCTTGTCGAGCATTTTTTCCCAGTCTTCCGGGGATTGGATGGGCGGGTGGTCAAAACTGTATTTATCATGGGCATCGAGCGGGCCTCCCTGCAAGACCTTCAAGACGGCGCCGACATAATAATTCGTATGGAAAACGAGGACCGCAATGGTATTGAAGGTATAGACTTTGGCGGTGGCTTGTTGCCAGGTGACGCCTGCCAGGGTTTCTTTCAGGTTGACATCAGTCCAATTCTCTCCGAAATGGGCATCCCTGAAGTGTTTTGCTATTTGTGCTGGTAGATTCATCGCATTGTTTTTTTGTTTGTACTTGTCATCTGCGCTTGCAAGTTGCAGATTTGCAAGAACTGGTTTGCCTTTTTTGCACACCCGTTTCAAGTGCCGCTATCGCTCAACACTTGAAACTACTGGTTTTTCTTGCTACTGCCGTTGTGATAACGTTGTCAAAAGATTTTCCAAATTATTCATTGACATCTTAAATCCTTCTGTGAAGCCCATTTCAATCATCTTCTCTAAGCGGGCAAGGGACTCATTGTAAATAGTAATACTGACCTTTGTCTTTCCGTTTTGTTCGCTAAAGGTGTAGTCCCATTCAGAACCTGGCAATTCAGGGTTTTCGTCTTTGTCTGCAAAAGCATTCGACATTTTGAAATTGGTTTTTGGAGAAATGGACGTGTATTTCTGAATTGCCCAGCGCTCTTGTCCTTCCGGGCTAACCATCGCATAAAATCTGCGCCCGCCAACTTTAAAATCCATAAATTTTGTTTTGGATGTCCAGGGTTTAGGTGCCACCCATTGGTC
>JACRAN010000276.1 GCA_016234735.1 Bacteroidota bacterium
AACAACTCCAAATGCGGCGGCAGGCTGCTCCGTATTCTTTCCACGATATACAGCGCAAGGTTCTCGCAGGTTGGATGGAAAGGAAGCAGCACTATTTTTTCAAAATGACGCACCAAATCGCTGGCTGCCTTTGACGAAGCCAATTCATTCAATGCCAGGGCGTGGTCGAAGATATCGAGCACTTTTTCTTTTACTGTTTTTTTCAAATCGCCGAAATCCATGACCATCCCGTCTTTGGGATGCCCAGGTTCCTGTCGGGGCATCCCTCGCAGCGTGACGTGCAGCTTGTAGGAATGCCCGTGAATGTTGCGGCAGTCGCCGTCGTAGCCTGCGAGGGCATGTGCCATTTCAAAGGTAAAGGACTTGGTGACCCGTATGATTCGGTGCGGTTGCATCGGCTTTTTTCTCATTTCTTTGTTATACCTCACGCCGCCAAGTTTTGGGCATGAAGAAATGTCATTTTTTTAAAAAATGACATTTCTGGCCCGCTCTTTTGCCCTGAACCCCATGCACAAGAATTGACGGCGAGCAGTATAAAAACGGCGCAGCAGCCTATTTGACCACCTCCACCGACGGAATCGGAATATCCCGCAGCAACCATTCTATCGTATTCAGTTCCTCCTTCATTTCTTCCAGGAAAGACGCGGCTTCTTGTTTTATTTCGACAACCAATTTCCTGTAATATTCAATGCCTGCCATTAAATTGGTTTGAAACGTCCGCAAATAGCGGGCTTGCTGCGTGGTGACGGTGTCCATATATTTCCCCGATTCATTTTTTAGGTAATCTAAGTATAAAACAAGCTCGTTCACGAACATATTTGGGCGGCGGACGGAGTTCAGGAGGTTGATTCTCCCATATATATGGTCAACCATTTGCTTCAGGGAAAATATGCCTGAAAAATAGGCGAGGTTGGGTCCGGGGCATATAGCTACTGCTGTGAGATTATGCGAAGGCTCGAGGCCTGCTTTCAGGAGCGCCGAAGCGCCAAGCCCTTCGCAGAGGCAATCTTTCTCTACAATGCTGTCATACTCCTTTTCATATAAACCGGCAGGGAGGTTTCTGCCCTTCAATTGCTTTATTTTCAGGTCCTGATATTGGCGGGAGGCGGTGCAGATGGGTATTTCGGTAAACTCGGTATTTGAAGAAAGGAATTTTTTATAGCATGGGCTGCCGGGCCTTCCTTTTGCAATGCGCGCTTGGCGCTGTTTTTCCGAAGCGCTTTTCCTGAAATTATTGAAGGGGATTCCGATGGGGGAAGCATTGCTCAAATAATAATCTTCTTTTTTAGCGGTAGCCAACTGCTGCAAGGTTTCCTCGTCCACGTTGGTGGCTTCGGGAACCAATAAAAACGGGCTTCCCCAGCCGGTGCTGTCCGTTTGATAATATTCCAGCAAGAATTTATTTTCATTGGCAGTGCCGATTCCTCCCTGCACAGTGACCCGCATTTCAGGCGGTATGGAGAAGGTTTTAGTTCCCTTTGCCGCCAGCGCATGATTGCATATTTCCATTAATTCCGTGATGAGCGACAGCTTGTTGTTTTTAAATTCTTCGAGAATGGGACCGAGCAGCAAGCCATCGGTGGCAAAAGCGTGACCGCCGCAATTCAGACCCGATTCAATCCTGAATTCCGACACCCATATTCCTTTTTTAGCCAAGAGCTTCCCCTGCGTGATGGCAGAGCGGTAGTCGCTGACCTTGAGGATGATTTTCTTTTTAAAAGCTTCATTTTCATCCGGCAAAAAGTCGCTGAAGGTTTCAATATAAGCATATAAACGGGGGTTATATCCTGCGGAAAATATGATCGAAGAATTTAATTCACTATTGGCGAAACCCCTCAGCGCAGCTTGGGCATCGGAATATTCGGGCGGCAGCGGCTCCCCGTTTTTCGCATAATTCGCCTTGTCCAATTTCGACATGATATTGACATCAATGGAGCCTGCCACTATCAAGGTGCGCAATTGTTTTTGCAGCGATTCCTTCGTGCTTCCGTCCTTCATTTCCATCATCTCTGCATATAGTTTTTTTGCGGGGGAGTCATCGGGCAGCAGCTCAAAATATTTTACGATTTCCGTCCCCGGCTCGAAGGGGAAATGCCGCAATTGCTCCGTTTGCCGCTGCACGATGCGATGGACAAGATTTAGGTAAGCGGTAATGCGTTTTGCCCGGAAATCTTCTTCTCCCGTTTTTATGGGAACATATTCTTCGCCTGTTTGCCGGCAATGGAATTTCCGCATTTGTTCAATCAATTCATCCTCTATAATTGAAACAACGGAGGAAATGCCGAAACGGGCCACTTTAACCGGCGTGTCAATCGTGAAGCCCAATCCCATGACCGGGATATGAAATTTATGCAATAATGTGGTGTGCATAAGTTATAATAGAGAAATTCGGAAATTAGAAATTGGAAATTGTTCGGAAGAAGCCTCTTTGGGAAAAGACACTGAAAATCAGTGTCTTAGAAAATTTCTAATTTCTCAATTTCCAATTTCCGAAAAGTTCTAATGCTGTGACACAAGTCAATCAGCGAATGTGAATGATTTTAGTTGCCGCCGACGGCTGCCTCACCCAATACTAACCCAGCGAGCGCATCGGTTTCCAATTCCTCCGCCTTTGGGAACAACAGGTTGTTTTCCAAATGCACGTGCCGGTGCAGGTCCTCCCCAAACTCCCGCAACTCGTTGAAGCTCAGGCGGTAAGTCGTGCAGGCGACGAGCGGCGGGGTGTAGTCGTTGCTCAACTCCCGGATTTGCCGCATCAGTTCACCGGCAGCGTCATGCTCCTGTTCCATGACCCGGATGGGATTGGAAACGAAGGGTTGCCGGGGGAAAAGCGCCGGGTTGTTCGTCTCCGCCGCCGCTACCAGGCGCTTGATGTAGGGAAACAAAATCTGCTCTTCCTTCAACATGTGCGCGGTCATGTCTTCGGCGACTGACTGCCATAGTTCGGCAATTTTAACTAAGCTGGGATTGCCCCCGCCGTGCCGCTCGGCGACTTTTTGGGTGTGCGCCGAGAGCAGGGGTATCACGTGCCGAATGTAAGCGTGGTGCTGCTCCACGATGTAGTCAGCCAGTTCGTCGAGCGGCATATTTTGGAAATGAGATGCTGCGGCGGCACCGGGTTTTGAGAAAACCTCCTCTATTTCTCCGGCGATGGCGGCGGCGTCCAAGCCCTGGCTTTGGCAGGCATTTTCCAGGGTGCGTTTGCCTTTGCAGCAAAAATCGAGGCCGTGTTTTTCAAAAACGCCGGCGGCGGCGGTGTTTTCGCTGACCAATTCAGCCAGGGTGGATTCAAGAAAATTTTTCATGCTGTAATTTTTAATGAAAAAAAAAAATGGAGCGAGGCGACGACGAGCCGCCCCCTCGCTTATGGAAAACTCAGGTGCAGGGCGCAGTGTGCAGCCCGCATTCTGTTTTTGCATGGTCTTTCCAACGGCCGTTCCTGCCGGGGGCGCAGTCGGTGCAAGGCTGGCATCCCACTGAGCCGTAACCCCGCTCCTCCAACGGATGGGGAGGCAGCCTGTGCAGGCACCGGAATTGCCGACTTTGTTCTTCCGTCATGTCAATCAAGGGGTGGAACCGGATGATTTTTTCACTTATGGAAGGCGGCTCGAAAATCTGCAAAGCCTGGCGGTGAGTGGTTTGGCAACCCATCAAGCCCGACATCCAGACTTTGTGGTGCTCCTTGAACCGTTCCAGGGGCAGCACTTTGTTCAGGTAGCAGCAGGTGTTGGGGCGCGTTTCCCAGAAGCGGCGGCGCAGGCTCAAGTCGTTGATTTGTGCGGAAGGCGAAATCTCCGCCAAGTTCAGGTTCAGCAGCCGGGTCAGGCGCTCCTTGTAGGCGAGCGTTTCCGGGAAATGAAAGCCGGTATTGATAAAATGCACTTTTTGGGTCGGCTGCACCTGGCTAACGAGGTGCAGCAGCACGGCGGAATTATTGCCGAACGAGGTGGTCACCAGCACCTCGTCTTGTTCGAAATGGTCGTACAAGGCGCGGATGCGTTCGGCAAAGTCCAGTCCGCCGGCCCCGCTGTTGAGCAATTTAAAGGAAGGCATTTCAACGAGTTGTTCTGTGTTTGTCATAAGTAGCGAGAGGTTTTGTTGGCCTGTGGTCTGGTTTCGATGTGCCTTGGAGCAGCCGGACGAGCTGCCTCTACAACCCGCCCGGCTTGCCTCCAAAGCCAAAGTATCAAAATCTGTACACTAATTTTGCCTGTTTTATGGCGACCTGAGTGCAGCGTTTGCTGCATAGTTTTCATTGCCTGGCTAAATGAATGTTCACCATC
The DNA here is from genome assembly GCA_016234735.1 of Bacteroidota bacterium. GTDB lineage: Bacteria > Bacteroidota > Bacteroidia > Chitinophagales > Saprospiraceae > UBA6168. Next base: position 4,284 of record JACRAN010000276.1, read on the forward strand.
GGAAATATCCCCATTCCGTTTTTCTGGAAAATGGCTCCATCCATAAAATTGTCTTTCATGTTGAACGGCATACTGATTGGTTTTTCAACCAAGGTATCCTGTGGGAAAATGCTTCCTCTTAATTTTCCGGTAATGACAAAATCGGTGGCAAGGTTTAGTTGTCTGCCCAAGTTTCCCCTGTTTCGTCTGATGGAACAGCCTTCGAAATCCGCTTCGCCAACCGAACCATCAACCGTGCCGTCGTCATGAATATTCACGGCAATGCCCACGGTATCAGATACAAAACGAAAAGGTTCGCGGGGTGCTTTAAAACGAACAGTTGTCTCTTGTGTCGCCGACCAGCTACCCACGGGGATTTCGGGTTCAACCTGGCTGCTGCACGAGGCAAAAAACAGCATGGCCGGGATGAAGAAAAACACGAGTAAATTTCCAGCAAATGATAGATGAGGTTTTGGATTCATAGTGCATTCAATTTATTCGGAAACTGAACTTCGCAGGCGCCCCTGGGAGGTGAGCGCCTGCGGAGCACAGTAGTATTTATTTCTTCCACGGCAAATCCAAAATACCCGCTGCCCGTACGCCATTTATCGGGGCGGGAAGTTCCAGCAATTATTGCTTCACCAATTGCTGGTACCCAACCATTTCACCAGTCTCTACGGTGACTACGTACAGCCCGGAGGTGCATTCAGCCGGCAAAGTCAGCGTCAGGGTGTTGTTCCCGTCAGACAACAAGGCATTGCGTTGCAACAGGATCTTGCCCTGCAAATCAACGACCCGGATAATGGCATCCTGGCGGTGAGTGGCAGGTATGCGCAGGAAAATCATCTCCCTTGCGGGGTTCGGATAGAGCGCAAAGTCAATCCCGTCGTTACTGCCAGCTTCTTTGGTGGCACTGACGAAGGACTGTGCCTTGAAAATTTCATCCTGGACAATGGTGACGGGCGTGTTGCGGCGAATAACTTCCGACAACCTCGTCTGCTTTATCCATTCTTTTTCTTCCGAAGAAAGCTCGGCGTCGGTTTCATAATAAAAACGGTCGCCATCGCGGATTGCCATGAATTGCTGCCCGACGATGGTCATGGCTGTTTTCCCGAAAAGCGCATCAGGCATGTGGTTTTCGGCAAGTATGCCCACCCAGGGGTCTATTTTGTTGATGTCGCCGTACACGAATTCGAGCGTCTGGTTCATCAGCGGGTCAGAACTCATTTCGTCGAAGCTTTCCACCGGCTGCAAGCCAAAATCCTGGCGGACGGTGTTGTAGTCGGGCAGCCCCCTTTCCCTGCCCCGCTGGATGTTGACGGACGCCAGGTCTATGCCACCGGCACCGGGAGGGCCGAAGAGGAAATTGCGTAGGTCGTCAACGACCTTGCAGTCGAAATCCTGCTGCACGACCGTTGCCATGCCGATGAGGTAAGGTTCGACACCGCCGACCTCCATCGTGGCAGTCGGGTTGAAAATGGCATCGCGTAGCAGGATGTCCCCTTGGGGCATGTACTGGCCGTCGTTGTCCATCCTGACCAGCAGGCTGTTGATGGTGGTGTGCCCGTAGCGGAAAGCTGCCCCCGAGAACACGTTCATGATGCCGGGATTGACGGAAGCCTTGTAGCCATCGTACTCTGGAACGTCCATCCCCAGCGTTGGCAGCCACTCTTCATAAACGATTGCCTCTATTTCACCGCCCACCAGTTTGCGGGCGTGCTGGTAGAACTGCTCGTCCGTCCAATTGGGATGGTCAACTGCCAGTTCGTCGCACAGGCGGTTGTGCTCCCGCACGAACAAGGTGTGAATGGATGTGAGGAAAGGATTTTCGTTTGCCCGCACGTCGCCTGCCACGAAATATTTTAGAACAAAAGGCATGGGCATCGCCATCTCCGGTGCGGTGGGGTCCACCGGGGCACCAAGCTCGCCGGTGGTGGTGTTGAACGGCATCAGGTTGCCCGCCGACACCCGCAGCTTTCCGCCGGAAAAAGTGCGCAGCCAGGCTGCCCGTTGCAGGTCGGAGCCGTACACTGCCGAGCCGTCAATGTAGGCGCTGATGCTGTTGATGTGCTTCCTGAAATTGGAGGTTGACGTTCCGGTCGCCGGGTCATAATTGGAGCGCTTCAACGGAATCTCAACTGAGCCGGCGCCGCTGGGGTCGAAATAGGCATCAAATGGCGGTACCGGGATATTGAATGCCTCCGTTGCATAGTCCTTGACCAGCGTGATGTCATGGTCAATGAACTGCCCCCACACCCAGTTGTAGGCGCTCAGCCCGCGAGGGTCGTTCGCCATCGTGTTTTGCAGGAAGAGGGAGTTGCTGATGAAGCGTGGGTTGGGGCGGTCGGCGCCTGCCGGCGAGGAGATGCCGTCGCCGTAGCCGATGGAGCCGGGATTGAGCGCCCATGTCTCCGCAGCGCCCCAGTCGGGGAACGAGAGGTTGTTGAACTTGCCGTCGATGGTGCGGTTCTCCTGAGCGAACAAGAGTTGGCCGATGAGAAGTAAAACGGCAGGTGTTAACAGGTTTTGTGTAAAATTTTTCATGAGAAAAAATTTTGTGTGTTTAAAAAAAGCAGGCGACGTTGTCGTCGCTTGCTTCAAGTGACTTATGATTAGACTAATCCTTCTAAGCTTTTTCTTGCGCTGTTTGTCTTCCGGACTGAACGGCGTCTCCCGGAAAATCCTCAAATTCTTCGACTGAATTTGAAGTGGGTTTGAGTGAGCGCCATCTCGACACAATGAACCACGTCAATGGAATCACTCCGCCAAAGAAAAATATGGAAGCGCCGATACCACGCAGCCAGGTCAAAGTTTCAAAAATGCCACCCCCGGTGAATTCGTGCGAACGGGCAAACCAAAGCCCGTTGTCCACGATGGCTTTAAACTGGATGGCCCCGGCAGGGAACAAATCCAAAATGACCATCAACATCAGGCCCGCATTTATCGCCCAGAAGCAGAACTTGACCAGCTTTTCGCTCCAGCGGTTTGGCTTGAGCAACAACCTCGAAGCAAAAAGCAAAGCGGCCAGGGAAATATTGCCGTAAACCCCCATCAGCGCAGCATGGGCGTGGTTGATGGTGAGGTAGGAGCCGTGCTCGAAATAATTCATGATGGGCAGGTTGACGATGATGCCCATGACGCCTGCCCCGAAGAAGTTCCAGAAATTGACGGCGATGAGGAACATGAAAACTTCGGGGAAGCCAAAATTCCCCAGGCTTTTGTGCTCAATCCCGTTGACGGCCATCCTGGGCATGTTCTTGAACCTCCATGCTTCCACGGTCAACAGAATCAATGGAACAAACTGCAAAGTGGAAAACACAGACCCCAGGGCCATCGTCGCCACAGGTTTTGCATTCCAGTAAAAATTATGTGAAATGCCCAAAAGCCCCGTTCCGAGGAAAAGTATGGTGGCAAAATAGACCACCCTGATGGCAGCCTGGCGGCTTACCAAGCCCATCAGCACCATCAAATAACTGACGATGACGGTGATGAACACCTCGAAGAATGCCTCCACCCACATGTGGATGACCATCCAGCGCCAGAAGTCGGCGATGACAAAGTTGGTCTCCGGCTTCGCAACAAAGCCTGAAAGGAACAGCAGCGGGATGCCGATGACGGAGTAAATAATCCAGTTTGGCAGGTTCCAGGGTTCGCCTTTCACGAAGGCAGGTTTTACCCCCCGGTAAACCACCACGCCCCACAGGACGAAAATGACCATGAGCAATACCTGGTAAATCCTTCCGAAGTCAACGTATTCCCAGCCCTGGTGCCCAAGCCAGTACCACCACTCGCCCAGCGCCCCTTTTGGGCCCAGCACCATGCCCGTCAGCGAGCCGCCGACCAATACAAAAAGCATCCAAAAAAGAGTATTGATGAGGGGCAACTGCCCGGGAATTTCCTTTTTGGATAGAATGGGCAGGATGAAAATGGAGGAAGCTATCCAGCAAGTTGAAATCCAGTAGAGCGCCAGCATCAGGTGCCAACTGCGGGAAAGCGTCACCGGGAAGGCTTCCGATGGGTGTATCCCGAAGAACCCCAGGAAGTTGACAAAATCGTTGATGGTGATGATGCCGCTCAACACCTGCA
>JACRAN010000277.1 GCA_016234735.1 Bacteroidota bacterium
CAAGGCGGGGGCCTACGCCGTTCAGGAGTGGATTGGCCTGTGCAAAATCTCGAAAATCGAAGGCACCTACTCCAACATCATGGGGCTGCCAATGGAGATGTTGTTCCGGGAGTTGCAAATATTTTGAAATTGGAAATTAGGAAATTGGAAATGGAAACTGCGGAACGAAAAGTGATTGAAACACGGGAAGATGTGTCCTTCCTCGTCCGGTGGTTTTATGAAAAAATCAGGCAGGACGAGATGCTCGGGCCGATTTTCAACGAGGCCATCCACGATTGGGAGCCGCATCTTGAAAAGCTCACCGACTTTTGGGAAGGCAACCTGTTTTTATTTGTCAAAACGAAGTTCGACGGCGACCCGAAAACCGCCCACCAGCAGTTGGACGAGGCGCTCGGCCACACCCTCACGATGAACCATTTCGGGCATTGGATCAACCTGTGGATTGCCACGCTGGACGAATATTTTGAAGGCGAAATGGCAGCGCGGGCGAAGATGGTGGCCCGCAAAATGGCGAGTTTCCTGTTCCTGAAAATCGTGGAAAACCGCACCTCCTAACCCACTTCCTCAAATCCTCGCACACTCAAAACCTCAAACCCTCAATTGTATCCCTGCAATTTGTACACCACGCAGCCCACCCATTCTTTGATGAGCGCTTCCCAGAGGTAAAATCCCATCCGGTCGGGCACGAGGCTGTTTTCGGGTGCCCATCGGTCTTTTTCCGTGATAAAATCAACGCTGAACGGTGTGAATTCCACGCCAGCCTTGCGATAGCATCCCACCGAACGGCGCATGTGGAAGGCCGAAGTCATCAGCAGGCAACTGGCACCGGGGTACTGCCCGTCGAGGATTTTTTTGGTAAAAATGGCGTTCTCCCAGGTGTTGCGTGACTTGCCTTCCACGATGATGTCGGCCTCCGGCACCCCGATGCGCAGCAAAAACTCCCGCATCCGTTCGGCTTCGCTGGGATTTTTTTGGAGCAAATCGCCACTGCCGCCGGTCAACAGGAGTTTTTTCACTTTTCCGGTTTTGTAGAGTTCGTAGCCGTTCAGGAACCGGTTGGCACGGGCGCTGAAGTTCTGGCGGTCGTGCGTCGGTCTGATTTGGCTGTTCGAGTAGCCGCCGAGCAAAATCCCGATGTCGTACGGCTGCTGAATCTGGTCGGCAGTGATGGTTTTCAACTCCCAGATTTTGGCGAACTGGTTGTAAATCAGGCGATTGGTAAAAAACAGGCTCAAGGTCAGCGCTGCCACCAGTGCCCGGCGTTTGCGGACTGGTTTTTTTGAAAACAGCGAGTACGCCATCAGCCCGATGACCCAGTTGATGGGCTGGATGAGGAAAAACAGGATTTTTGACAGGATAAAAAACATGATTTCGGTTGGTTTATTTGATGGAGTGAACTGTTTTCAGAAAGTGATCAGGCTCCAAAATGAACGTGGGTTATGGCAATTCACAAACGCACCATCGGAGCGGCATCTTGTTTGAGATAGCATTCCGATGGAACGCCAACGAAGGCATTAGCATCATTTCTACAAAGATTTAAGTCCTACGGACTTGATTAACTCACGTTAAAATGATGAAATTCATCACGATAGCTATTGGAATAGCATCCCACTGTCTCACCCGCTCACCTCTATAAATGCGTACCCTCCTGCTCCAGATAGTCCAGGTCCTTCCCGAAGGTTTCCGGCAGGTAGTACAGGGCGGTGAGTGCGATGGCAATGCAAACGCCGCCGACGATGTACGAGGCGTTGATGAAGCCGAAAGCTCCTTTCATGGAAGTAAAAAACAGGGTGATGGGCACCAGGGCACCCCGTGCGAAATTCGGGACGGTGGTGGTGACGGTGGCCCGGAGGTTGGTGCCGAAGTTTTCAGAAGCAACGGTCACGAACACCGCCCAGTAGCCCACGCCGAAGCCGATGAGGAAGATTTTCAGGTAAAAAAAATGCTGGCTGATGTCGCCGGAAACGAGATACCAGACCACCGTTGCCGCCGAAAAAAGGTGAAATGCCAGCAACGCTTTCCGGCGGCTTTTGAGGACTTGGCTCAACATCCCGCTGCTGAAATCGCCGAGCGTCAAACCCACGTAGCACCACATGATGGCCTTGCCGCCAGTGGCCACTGCGTCCGACATGCCGAAGTTTTTGCTGAATTCCGGTGCCAGTGTCACCAAAATCCCCACCACAAACCAGGTGGGCATTCCAATCAGGATGCACTTCAAGTAGCGAACGAACAGGTCCTTGTTGGTGAAAAGCCGAAGGAAATTGCCCCGCTGCACCGCCGAATGTTTGATGTTTTTGAACAAGCCCGACTCGAACACCGACATGCGCAGCACCAGCAGCAGTAGCCCCAGCCCGCCCCCGACGAAGAACGCCGTGCGCCAGTCCCAAACCTGGCTGACGAAATAGGCTGCGACAGCACCGAGGATGCCGACACTCGCCACGATGGTGGTGCCGATGCCCCGTTTTTCTTTCGACATGATCTCGCTGACGAGGGTGATGCCTGCGCCCAATTCGCCCGCCAACCCGATGCCTGCCACGAAGCGCAGCACGATGTATTGGTCAACGGTTTGCACGAAACCGTTGGCAATGTTGGCCAACGAGTACAGCACAATGGAGCCGAAAAGCACGGAAAGCCTGCCTTTTTTGTCGCCGAGGATGCCCCAGGCGATGCCGCCAATCAGCAGACCGGCCATCTGCCAGTTCATCAGCAGCAAGCCTGTTTTTGTCGGGTCGGCTACGCCCAGAGCCTTCAGGCTCTCCACCCGGATGATGCCGAACAGCAGCAGGTCGTAAATGTCCACGAAGTAACCGAGTGCAGCAACGACGACGGTCGAGTAGAGAATCAGGTTGGATTTTTCGTTTTTCATGTTGTCAGATTCCAGGATGTGTTTCACGCAAAGATGCAAAGGAGCAAAGCGCTTATTTTCAAATCTTTTTACTTGGCGACTTTGCGTGAAACACAATTTTACAAACCCTCAATGACCACACTCTTCAATTCATCGTAACTGAACGGGCCACGACCCAGCCTACCTGCTGGTCGGCACATTCCACTTTGTACCAAACCGGAATATCGGAGGCCTTGCCCGTCTCGTCCGTCATTTTGGTTTCGAGGATGATGACCCCTTCGTTGCGTTTGAAACTGCGGGTTTTGGAGGCATTTGCAGAAGGTTCTTTTTGAAGTGCCACATTGTCACGGCTGATGTACCCGGTTGATTTGCCCTGCGGATTGGAGGTGATAGTCGGGACGGAATTTTTCTTCGAGGCAGGGTGCTCGGCAGGTTTAGCAGATGCAACATCGGGCGTGGTGGCCGTTTCAGGGGCCTGTTTGTCGGGTTTTTCGGCTGCCGCCGGGGCGGCTTCGGGCGCTGGTGCGACAGACGGCGCTTCCTCGGTTGTCTGTGATTCGGGCGGTGCATCGGAGCAGCCGGGTACGAAGGCCATAGCCAACAGCAGGAGGAACGGGAAGGAAAGGTGTCGGAATTTCATGTCTGAAAGTTTGAAAAGATTGTATTGAACATTGAGGTGACGTAAGTTGCAAATTTACCAGGCTTCTGAAATTCGACGGAATTTTAAGACATCACATCTCCCTGGCTGTACAATTTCAACAACTGACGGTATTTCGTAAAAATCTTCTTCTTGGAAACAAAGCCGATGAACGCCCCCTTCCCGCTCAACACCGGCAGCTTCCACACCCAGGTCGAGTCAAACTTCTGCATCACATCGGCCATTTTTTCCCCCAGCACCAACGTGGCGGGCGGCTGTACGGCCACATCTTTGGCGAGCAGTTTTGCGGAGCGTTCCTCGTCGAAGAGCAGGTCCTTCAGGTCTTCCAGCAGGATGATGCCGCTGAATTTTTGTTGGTCGTCGATGACCGGGAAAATGTTCTGCCGGGAGCGCAGGAATTTTGAAATGACCTCCCGGACGCTGTGAGTGGTACGCACGGTTTCCACCTCCGACTCCAGGATGTCCGTCAATTCGATGCTGTTGAGCAGGAAAGTGTCCCGGTCTCCCTGGAAGTGGGAGCCTCCCTCCTGGAGCGGGCGGGCGTAAACGGAGGCTGGTTCAAAGTAGCGGGTGATGAAATACGACATGGCCGCCACAATCATCAGCGGCACGAAGAGCGAGTAGCCTCCGGTGATTTCAGCGATGAGGAAAATGGCCGTGAGCGGCGCATGCAACACCCCGGCAATCACGCCCGCCATGCCGACAGCCACGAAGTTGGTTTCTTGGATTTTTAAAACGCCGCTCAACGTCACCAGCCTCGCAAAAATGAACCCCGTGATGGCCCCCGTGAACAGCGACCCGGCGAAGATGCCCCCGTTGCCGCCCGACCCGACCGTGAGCGACGTGGCAATGACTTTGAAAAAAGCGATGGCACCGAGGAACAGGAGCAGCGCCCACTGGTTGGTGGTCAAATCGCCGAACAGCGAGCGGTGGAGGAGCAGGTCCTCGTTGCCCATCAACAGCTTTGAGATGGTGGTGTAGCCCTCGCCGTACAGCGGCGGGAAAACCACAATCAACAAGCCGAGCAAGGCCCCGCCGAGGACGGCCTTCCGCAACCGCCGGTTGAACTTGGCCAGCCTCTTTTCCAAAAAATGCGTGGTGCGGGTGATGTACACCGAAACCAACCCACAAAAAATGCCCAGCAAAAAATACAGGGGAATGCTTTTCAGCCGCCAACCTTCCACCATCAGGGCAAACAGGCGGTCCTGGTAAAAAAACTGCGACAGCACCGAGGCGGTGGCTGCCGAAATGAGCAGCGGCACGAACACCGGGATGGAAATCTCCGTAAGCAGCACCTCCGCCGAAAAAATGACCCCGGCGATGGGGGCATTGAAAATGGCGGCGATGCCCGCCGATGCACCGCAGGCGAGCAGCAGTGTTTTTTCTTTGTAACCAAGTTGCAGTTGCCGGGAAATATTGGAACCGATGGCGCTGCCCGTCAGCACGATGGGCGCTTCGAGACCTGCACTGCCGCCCATGCCCACGGTGAGGGCGCTGGTGATGAGGTGGCCGTACATGTCCCGCCGGTCGAGGTTGCCTTGCCGCCGGGTGATGGCGAACATGATTTTCGTCACGCCCTTGACGAGCCGACCGCCGAGGAACCGCTGCTCGTACAGTACGCTCAACACGATGCCGATGATGGGGGTGACGAACAGCCAGAAGTAATTCACTTGCCCGGAGCCGAAACCTTGCTGCACCTGCTTCTCCACCCAATGCACCATCACCTTCAGCAATACCGCTGCCAGCCCTGCCACGAGGCCGATGAGGATGCAGGCCAGGATGATGTAGTTGCGCCTGCTCAGGTGCTTGAGCAGGAAGGTGTTGCTGCGTCGCAGGAGAAGCTTGATAGTTGTCATTGTGCAGGCTACTGAACAATTTTATTTCACGCAAAGGCGCAAAGGTTTTTTACGCAAAGGCGCAAAGGTTTTTCACGCAAAGACGCAAAGGTTTTTTACGCAAAGGCGCAATTTCGATAGCTATCTGAATGAAAATCAGCGTTTTGCGTCTTCCCGAAATCTTTGCGTCTTTGCGTGAAAAAATGTCCTGCGATATGGTCATTGTGTCGTTTTTCACACCGACACTTCGGCTTTGATGTGCGGGTGAGGTTCGTAATTCAACAGAGTAAAATCCTCGAATTTGAATGCAAAAATATCCTTGACGCTGGGGTTGATGGCCAGTTGCGGAAGCGGGTGGGGCAAGCGGGTGAGTTGAAGCCGGGCCTGCTCGACGTGGTTCAGGTAGAGGTGTACGTCGCCGAAGGTGTGGACGAAATCGCCCGGCTCCAAGTCGCAGACCTGCGCCACCATGAGGGTGAGCAGGGCGTACGAGGCGATGTTGAACGGTACGCCGAGGAACACGTCCGCCGAGCGCTGGTAGAGTTGGCAGGAGAGTTTCCCATCGGCCACGTAGAACTGGAAGAGGGCGTGGCATGGGCTGAGGTGCATGTCGGGCAGGTCGGCCACGTTCCAGGCGTTGACGATGATGCGGCGGCTGTCGGGGTTGTTTTTGATTTGATGGACAGCCTGCGCAATCTGGTTGATGGTTTTCCCATCTTTGCCTTCCCAGGCCACCCACTGTTTGCCGTAGATGGGGCCGAGGTCGCCGAGGTCGTCGGCCCACTCGTTCCAGATGCGCACCCCGTTGTCCTGCAAATATTTTACATTCGTGTCGCCATTGAGGAACCACAAAAGTTCGTGGATGATGGATTTTGTGTGCAGTTTTTTTGTGGTCAAAAGCGGGAAACCGTCTCTCAGGTTGAACCGCATCTGATAGCCGAAGACGCTGATGGTGCCGGTGCCGGTACGGTCGCCTTTTTCGGCACCGTTTTCAAGGATATGTTGGAGCAAATCGAGGTATTGCCGCATGAGTTTGAGGGTTTGAGAGATTGAGGGTTTGAGGGTTTGAGGTGGTTTGAGGTGGTCGCCTTGTTGCACCGAACTGTTTCGGAAAGTTGAAATTCAACCATTCGGTGTGTGTTCTTTCAAGGATTTTGCCCAAAAGTAGAAAACCTTGTAATATCGGCCTCAACAATCGGGCGTTCTAATCGTTTTTGTCAAAGTCAAAAAAAAATACGGGCTTTCATGAAATACAAAATTACGACTTCGTTCCTTTTTCTTATTGTATCGCTCCTGAGCATCACCTCCGTTTCGGGTCAAAACTGGGAACTCAAACGGGACAAGGGCGGCATCAAAGTTTATGTGCGGGAGCAGGTTGGTTCTGCCATCCGTGAATTAAAATTTACTACCACCGTGGAGGCCTCGCTCCAAACCATTGCCGCTGTCATCACCCATGTGGAGGGATTCGATGACTGGGTGTATGCCGCCGTGATTTCAAAGACTTTGAAAAAAGTGTCGGATACGGACATTTATTATTACACCGAACTCGACTTTCCGTGGCCACTGAGCAATCGGGATATTGTGCTGCACTCCATTTTCTGGCAGGACAAAAAAACACTGGCCCTCCACTCGAAAACAACTTCCAGCCATTGGGTGGAAAAAGAAAAAGAAGGGCTTGTCCGCATCACCAAGTGCGATATTTACTGGACGTTCACACCAATCGGCAAAGGAAAAGTGCAGATAGATTACTACCTCAACACCGACCCCGCCGGCAGTATCCCCGCCTGGATGATAAATCTCGCTGCCGACCAGGGCCCGCTCCAATCGATGATAAAATTCAAGGAAATGCTGGAAAAAGAGCGTTACAAAAACTCCAGGCTTGCATTCGTGCAGGATACGAAATAGCTTCCCTTCGATAAAAAAACACCTTCCATACCTGACGGGTCTCAGGAATTCTCAATCTTTGCCACGTTTTTGGGTGAAGGGTTCACAGGGTACCGTCCGATGGGGCATCCTTGCATCCGGTCACCGGCAGCTATCAACCACTTTTGGGTTCACCATGATTCAGGTCTTCATCACTGGCGGTACGTTCGACAAGGAGTACAACTACATCTCCGGCGGTTTATATTTCAAGAGTACCCATGTGCCGACGATGCTGGAACGGGGTCGATGCTCCGTCGATCTGGACGTGAAAACCCTGATGATGGTGGACAGCTTGGACATGACGGATGCCGACCGGGAAATCATTGTCCACAACTGCAAACGCTGCCCGTTCGACAAAATCCTGGTTACGCACGGCACCGATACGATGGTGAAAACGGCAGGGTTTCTGGCTCAGGGCGGCCTGGCCGACAAGACCATCGTGCTGACCGGAGCGATGGTGCCGTATGCTTTCGGCACTTCGTCCGATGGTTTTTTCAACCTCGGCAGCGCCCTGGCATTTTTGCAAACGTTACCTCCCGGCGTTTACGTCGTTATGAACGGGCGACATTTCCCCTGGGACAAAGTGCGCAAAAACACCAAAACCGGGTATTTTGAAGAAATGGGGTAACAGCTGCCCGGGATGCCGGAGGAAAACCTGTTGAACCGCCCGCCATTCAGAACATTTTTTTATTATTGCAAACGGGATGAAAACAAGGGTTCGATGGATGGCTTGAAAACTGGTCCCGAATTCATAACTAACTGATTTTCAAATTTTTATTGGAATAAAAACCCGCTAACAGCATTTTTTGACATGAAACAAACTGCACTCCTCCTGTTCCTGTTTATGACGTGTGGCCCGCAATTGGCCATTTCGCAGACAAAACCCGTTGACCCTGATTTTTTCAACACCACGAAAGTTCAGGACATAAAAATCACCTTCACACAAAACAACTGGAGCTACTACCTCGATTCGCTTCGCTTCAACGGCGACGGCCTGCTCGATGGGGTGGTTGAAATCAACGGCCAGAAGTTTGAAAATGCGGGGGTGCGCTACCGGGGCTTCAAATCCTTCGCACCCAGTTCACCCCGCAACCCGCTCCACATCGTGTTGGACAGCAAAAACAATGCGCAGGCTTATCAGGGCTACCACGCCGTGAAGCTCTCCAACTCCCTGCGTGACCCCAGCATGCTGCGGGAGGTGCTGGGCTACGAAATCGCCCGGAGCTACATGCCCGCCTCGAAGGCCAATTTCGCCAAAGTCACCATCAACGGCAAATATTACGGACTGCTGGTGAACGTGGAATCGGTGGGTGAGGAGCAGTTCCTCAGCCGCTATTTTGCCAGTACGGACAATGCTTTTTTCAAGGCCAACCAGGATGCCGGGGACAAAACGCCCGCTGGTTGCAAAAACAATATCTACGCTTCGCTCGAATACGACCAACAGATTTCCTGCTACGAAAACAATTTTGAAAAAAACTCCGAACACGGTACGAAGGAACTGATGGAACTGGCCCGGATACTGAACGAAGACCCCTCCAACATCGAAACCATGCTCAATGTGGACGTGGCGCTCTGGATGCTGGCCTACAACAACATCATCGTCAACCTGAGCAGCTACTCCGGCCAGCACAGCGTCAATTACTACCTCTACCAAGACGACGACGGGCGTTTTTACCCCATCGTCTGGGACCTGAACCTGTCGTTTGGCAGCTTCAAAAACATCGGCTCCGGCTCCGACCTCAAGTTGAAAGGTTTGCAGGAACTCGACCCGCTGCTCCACATCAACAACACGACTAAACCGCTGATCAGCAAGCTGTTGGAAAATCCTGATTACAAAAAAATCTACTTATCGCACCTGCGCACCATTCTCCAGGATTGGTTCGTGAGCGGCAAGTTCGACAAGCGGGCCAAGGAACTTCAAATGCTCATCCGCCCGGATGTGGACAAGGACCCGAACAAGTATTACACCATCGCCGATTTCGATGCGAGCCTGCTCAAAACCGTTGGGAAGAAAAGTAAAATCCCCGGCCTGTTGGAATTGATGGCCAAACGCACCTTGTTTTTGAAAACGCACCCCGACCTCTCGGTTTACCCGCCCGATGTGATGGACGTACAGGTGGAGGGCCGCAAAGCGCTGTCGAACAAGCGGGTGGAGCAGTTCCACATCACGGCCAAAGTGGATAAATTTCCCCGCCGGGTCGAGTTGTACTACCGTCTTGATGGCAAGGGCGATTTCAGCCAGGTGTCCATGCTCGACGACGGAAAAAATGACGACGGCACCGCCTCGAACAATATTTTCGGTGCCACCATCGTCCCTCAAAACGGTGAGCAGGCCATCGAATACTACATCGTGGCCGAAAACCCCGGCCTCGTGAGCTACAGCCCTGCCAACTACATGTGGGACAAGCACAAATCGACGCTGGAAGCGCTGAACAAATGAGTGGAAAATGGAGAATGGAGAATTGAAAATAGAGAATTGACAAAACCCAAACCTTGCATTCTCCATTTTCAATTCTCAACTCTCCATTTTCAATTTAGTTTTTATGAGAAAAGCCCTGCTTTTTTTCTTCGCAACGTATTGGTACTCAACGGTTTTTGCACAAAACCTCTACGACCCGGACCACATCCCGGTCATCAAAATCACCTTCAACGACAGCAACTGGAACATGCGCCTCGACTCGCTGAAAGCTGCGGGGGCGAAGGATCGCCTCAACGCCACCGTTGAAATCGACGGCCAGGTTTTTAAGGAGGTGGGTGTCCGTTACAAAGGCAACAGTTCCTACAAAAACCCCCGCAAAAGGAACAAGGCAAAACTTCCCTTCAACCTCAAGGCAAACTACACGGACAAAGACCAGCGCTTCCCCGGCGGGTACGAGACGCTGAAACTCAGCAACGTGTTCATGGACCCCAGTTTCGTGCGGGAGTACCTTTCCTACGAAATTGCCCGGAAATATATGCCTGCGCCCCGCTGCAACTTTGCCAGGGTGTACGTGAACGGCGAGTACATCGGCCTCTACAACAACACGCAGTCGGTGGATGGCAAGTTCCTGGAGGACACGTTCGGCAAGTCTGAAGGCACGTTTTTCAAGTGCGACCCGGAGTGGGAGGACGTCCGGTCGCCCCCGGCCAACTGCAAGGAGGGCGAATATTCCTCGCTTTTTTACATCGGCGACGATCCGAAATGTTACGCAGGCTGGTACGAGGTGGAGAGCAAGGATGAGCAGCAAGGTTGGAAAGACTTGGTCGGCCTCTCAAAAACGCTCAACCAACGCCCGGAAAACATCGAGTCCGTGCTCAATGTTGACATGACCCTGTGGATGCACGCCTTCAACCACGTACTCGTCAACCTCGACAGCTACACCGGGCGGTTCAGCCACAATTTTTACCTCTACAAAACACCGGACGGGCTGCTCACACCATTGATTTGGGACCTGAATATCTCGTTCGGCGGCTTCCGGCTCGACGGGGAAAAACAAGGCGAACTCACCAACGAGGAGTTGCAGCAGTTCAGCCTTTTCGTGCATTTCAAAAACAAAAACCCCAAGCGCCCGCTCATCACCAACGTGCTGGCCAACCCGCTCTGGCGCAAGGTGTACATCGGCCATTGCCGCACCATTTTGCAGGAAAACTTTGCCAACGGCGAGTACCTCCGAATGGCCGAAAACATGCAGGCCCTCATCAGGGAAGACGTGAAAGCAGACCCGAACCGGCTCTACCCGTTCGAGGATTTCGAGAAAAACCTGCGCACCTCCACTGAGGTGGGCAACACCACCAGCATCGGCATCGAGGAGTTGATGAAGGCCCGAACGGAGTTCCTGCTGAAACACCCGCTTTTCAACGGAAAAAACCCGGTGGTTAGCAGCGTGCAAAACTCCGTGGCAGGTACGAAAGTGACCATCACCGCCAGAGTGACGGACGGCGTGAAGGTCTGGCTGATGTACCGCAGCAACCAAGCCGAACCGTTCCGAATGGCCGAGGTTTTTGACGATGGCCAACACGCTGACGGGGCCGCCGCCGATGGCACCTGGGGCATCGCTGTCGAAAAAACCACCGGGTTGCAATACTACCTCATCGTCGAAGGCGACCGCCTGGCCGTGTGTTCGCCGGAGCGGGCCTCCTACGAGTTTTATGAAATCAAGTAGTTGAGAATTGAAAATGGAGAATGGAAAATGGAAAATGCTCAACTTTCCATTCATTCTCCATTCTCAATTTTCCATTCTCCATTCCTGAAGTGCCGCTCATCCACCACTCCACGTACCGCCGCTCGCCGCTGCTGCCGGGCAGTCATCTTGAAACAATCGTTCCCACGGTATTTCGCAGGGTGGATGGCGTTGACTACGAGCGGGAGCGCATCGACCTCCCCGACGGCGACTTCCTCGACCTCGACTGGCTCGACGGTGGCCACCGCCGCCTCGTGCTGCTCACGCATGGCCTCGAAGGTGACACCGGCCGGCAGTACGTCAGGGGCATGGCGAAGATTTTTCACCAAAAAAAATGGGACGTGCTCGCCTGGAACTGCCGCTCGTGCAGCGGCGAAATGAACCGGGCGCAGCGCATGTACCACCACGGCGACATTGCCGACATCGGGGAGGTCATCGCACACGCCCTGCACACGAAGGACTACGGCACGGTGGTACTCAGCGGGTTCAGCATGGGGGCCAACATCAGCATGAAGTTCCTCGGCGTGCATGGCCGGGAAGTGCCGGAACCCGTCCGGGCGGCGGTGGTTTTTTCAGCCCCGACCGACCTGCGGGCCGGTGCCGAAATCCTCGACCGACCAGAAAACTTTATTTACTACCGCCGTTTTTTGTTCTACCTCAAACAAAAAATAGTGGTGAAAAACCAGCAGTACCCCGGCGTGATTGACCTGGAAAACTTTAAAAAAATCAAGGTCTGGCGGGATTTCGACGAGTATTTTTCCGCTCCGCTCAACGGCTTCCGGGACGCTGCCGACTTCTACGAAAAGTCTTCCCCCCAGAACTTTATGGCGGGCATCGCTGTACCCACCCTGCTCGTGCAGGCGCTCAACGACCCCATCCTGCCCCCTGTTTGTTATCCAAAAGATTTGTGTGAAAAACATCCGCATCTTTACCTCGAAATGCCCCGGCATGGCGGGCACGTGGGCTTCTGGCATCCGGGCAAGGAGTTTGCCTGGTCGGAGCGGAGGGCGGTGGAGTTTGTGGAGGGCAAGATTTGACAGTTTTGAAAAATTTTCACGCAAAGCCGCAAAGATTCCATAAAGCCGCTAAGTATTGATTCGTCAGCGATTTGCGGCTTTGCGTGAAAATCTTTGCAGCTTTGCGTGAAAAAACATAGTCAAAATTATGCAAAACCAATTCGCTAAAATATTGATTCTCAGCATGTTGGCAATGGCTCAAGCTGCACGCACGGCAGCACAATCCCTGCCCATCGCCATCGACAGCCGGTTCGAGGACTGGACCTCCGAAGCCGTGGAGTTCGTGGACGCTGCCGGCGACGGCACCAACCTCGACCTACTGCGGTTTGAAGTGGCCAACGACGAAAACTACCTGTTCCTGCGGCTCGAACTGGCCGAAGAAGTGGTACTCACCGACAACAACGACCTCACCCTGTTCTTCGACACCGACCAAAATGCCCTGACCGGAAAATCCGTGAGCGGCATCGGGGCGGAACTGGAACTCAACCTCGGCGACCGGGAGGGCCGGTTTTATCATGGAAATTCGACGGAGTACATCGACCTGGAGGATGTGCAATTCCACCACCTGCCGACGTTCAGCAGCGAAGTTTTTGAGATGGCCATCGGGCGGGAGGCCGTGCCGGACGGTGTGAACCCGCTTTTCACCGGCAGCCAAATCCGCATCCTGTGGCAGGACGGCACGTCGGGCGACAAGATGCCCGATGCCGGGCAGGTGTTTAGTTTTCAGTTCGACACCGACGCTACCCCACCCTTCCAACCCATTGATTTACAGAAACTTAGCCCCAATCACATCCGTCTGCTCACCTGGAACACGCTGTTCGACGGACTGCTCGACGACAGCCGTGCCGAGCATTTCCGGCGAGTGCTGAACGTGCTCCAACCCGACATTGTGACCTTCAACGAGTGTTGGGACATGACCGCCGGGCAGGCCGCTACCTTCCTGAACGTGGCCGTGCCGCTGGGCAATTTTCAGAGTTGGACGGCGGTGAAACTCGATGCCGGGAACATCACCGTCAGCCGTTTCCCGATTTTGCAAAACTGGGAATTTTACCCCGGCCACCGCCTGACGGCCTCGCTTCTCGACCTACCGGACGGCGTTTTTGAAAAAAACCTGCTCGTGGTCAACGGCCACCTGCGCTGCTGCGATGCCAACTACGAGCGCCAGCAGGAAGCCGATGCCTTCGCCAAATTTATCCTCGATGCCACCTCGCCCGGCGGCGGCATCGCCCTGCCGGAGGGCACACCGTTCGTGCTGTCCGGCGACATGAACCTTGTGGGCTGGCGGCAGCAGTACACCACGCTCGTCACCGGCGACATCGTGAACACGGCTACCTTCGGCAGCGGCGGCCCGCTCGACTGGGACGGCACCGACCTGCTCGACGTGATTGCCCTGCAAGCCGACCAGCGCATGGCCTACACCTGGCACGAGGCGGGCAGCCAGTACCCGCCCTCTCGCCTCGATTATTTCATCTGCTCAAACAGCGTGATGGAAGTCGAAAAATCGTTCGCCCTGCACACAGAAATCATGTCGCAGGACCGGCTGACGGAGTACGGCTTGGAGTTGAACGACAACAGTTCCGCCTCCGACCACCTGCCGAAGGTGACGGATTTCAGCATCAAAAACCTCACGGCGGCCACGCAGCCATATCGGGCTGCTTTCGAGGTGGACATTTCACCGAACCCGGCGGTGGAAACGGCAACGGTGGGTTGGCAAAACCCTGTGGGCGGGACGGTTTATTTCAGGTTGAAAAGTATGGATGGTAGCCTGCTGCGGAGTTGGGAAGGTTATTTTCAGGCAGGTGAAGTGGCTGAAAATGTCGATGTAAGTGGCTTATCGTCAGGTGTTTATTGGCTGGAAATCCTATCGTCAGGTGCCATTGGGCAAGCCATGCTCCTTAAAATGTAACACCCGCCACTTGCGCCGCTAAAAAAAACCACCCAAAAACTTGCACGAACCAACGTATTAAGTATTTTTGACCCGCCTACACGACACACTGCCGGAAGACGAGACTGAAACCCTTTTCTGGTCGCAGCTTTTTACTAAACACACGATGGGAAAAGTAAAAAAATATCAGTCTGCTATTTTGAAGGTACTACAGGAGTACGCAGCTATTAAGTCTTCCTTAATGCCTGATGTGGTGAACAAGGTCGTTGCGGATACTGCCAATCACCACTACCTACTCGTGCGCATGGGCTGGCACCAAGACAAGGATGTGTATTACCCTGTTTTTCATTTTGACATCATCCAAGAAAAGGTTTATGTACAAGAAAATAGAGTTGGGGTTAGAATATATCAGGAATTGATAGCGGCAGGTGTAGCAGAAAATGACATTTTAGCGGTGAATAAGGCGGACTATCCAAAAACTGTCTATAAATACCGTAGCTGGAAAGATGGTTTTCATAAGAACATCCTTTTGCATAATGAACTGTATTTGGCATCTCCTAGAGACATGAATGATCCTTTTGATTGTAGGATAACTTCCAATTTTTTACTGTTAAATGAAAAGGAAAGGAGAGAATACAATGAAAAAAGGCACGTACAAGAGTTTGAGAATTTGCAAGATAGGAAAATAGACATAGCAAAATCGCTAAAAGAAGTTGACACAAGAATGCAGGATGAAGAAACTTTTCAGAGGGAAAATGAGAAAATAAATTTTGCTATGCAAGATAAATTTATTGGCGTTCTTTCACTCAGTGCACGGTGGGATAGCATTCTAATGTGGTCGCACTATGCTGCAAGTCATACTGGCTTTTGCGTTGGTTTTCATGAAGCTCTTATAAGGAAGTCCCCTTTATTTGGTAGGGAAGGAAATGTGGAATATGAAGATGAATTTCCAAAAATAAAACCTGACGCTGATGTTGAAAACGACCTTGTAGGAATAATGAATAGACATTTTATTGTGACTCACACTAAAGCTAGAGATTGGTTTTATGAAGAGGAGTATCGTTTGACAAAAACTTTCAATCCGAATAATAACGAACCTCCTTTACCTTTTGAAAGAGTAGTGAAGATTCCTGATGATTTTTTTGCTGAGGTCATCTTAGGAATGAATATATCTGAATTGAATAAACGAGAAATAACCAAGCTATGCAATCAAAAAAATATACCGTTATACCAAGCCAAGAAAGTCCCATTTAAATTTGAGATTACTAAAGAATTGATAAACCCTTAACAGGCAGAGGTGATACCTTTCAGAAAGGTATCACCTCTGCTAATGTACTGATTGACACTAAAAATAATAACTCCCCGCTGGCGTCCCTACACTCATCAGGTCTGAGACCTGAAAAAAAAATCGGACATAGTCCGGCGCAAACTCATTCCTCATTCCTAAAACCACATCCCCGTCCCCATCGCCCAGTTGGGCAAGTTCTCACTGCCGATTTTGGTGCCTTGATAGCCCGCATAAATCATAAACCGCCGGAGGTGTACCAGATATTTCAAGTATTCCACCTCCAAAATAATCAAAGCAAGTAGTTTCAAGTGTTGAGCGCAGCGCACTTGAACCGGGCATCCTGCAAAGCAGTCATTTTTAGGTCAGCCGATTTGCAAGTACAACATGCGCTCAACACTTGAAACTACTTGTCAATCGCCCGTCCCATAATTCAAGGATGCCGGGCAATCGACGCTCGCCGTCCCAGAGGTGGGCAGGCGAGGATAAAAAAGGCCTTTCAATTTCCTGGTGCATTAGTTCATGCTTTTACCGGTCAAGGGTTAGGTAATAAACTTTGGCAGCCTCCTCGAGTTCGTCATCCAAGTTTACGTCAAAGGAGGAAGAGTAGAGCTGCCACTCCTCGTCGGGCTTGTAAAACTCGAAGGTGAACCGCAAGGGTTGGCGGTCGTACCTGACTATGTAGGATTGCAATACAAAGCAATCAGACAACTGCTTTTTACAAATGAGCGAGTAGCCATAATATTCGCCCACATAATCGGGGGTCAGCTTCTCTACCTCGCCCACCATGTTGGAGATGGCGTCGCTTGCCTTTGACATCCAGGTATTGGTCTGGTAAATGTTTTTTACGGCATTGCCCTTGTCGATTTTGAAGTCGGTGAAAAACTTGGCCACCATCTCGTCCGGGGTGGTCTGGGCAAATGCCGAGGCCATGCCGGTGGTGAACAGGAAAAGAAAAAATGCTATTTTCATGTTGAAAATGTTTGATAAAAAAAGCAGCCTGGGCAAACACATTTGCCCAGGCTGCAAATAGGTTATTGCTTCACTACCTTCCTCGTCCACACGGGCACCCCGTCTTCCAGCACCTGCACGAAGTACATCCCAGCCGACAGTGCTGCGATGGAAAACGAGTGGGACTGTTCACCGGGCAGCAGGGCCTGCGAAATAAGCTGCCTGCCGTAGAGGTCGAGGATTTGCACGGTGCCCGCTTTGGGCGTTGCGCCGGTGAACTCCAGGGTCAACCTCCCCGAAGTAGGGTTGGGGAAGAGTCGGATGGCCGAGGTTTCACTCAGAGAACCGGCATCTGTAACCGTCATAGAAGCTGTCTCACTACATGTTTCCCCATTTTGTTCCGTCCGCAAAACGGTCATGGAAACGTTGAAAGAGGCAGTCTCAGTGAAGGAGTGGGCTACTTGCGCCGAACCAATGGACATGGATGCGGGCGAGCCGTCACCCCAGTTCCACGTCACTTGGTCACAGTCTTCCAGCATGGCAACGGGCTGGAACAAGTACTCAGGACCAGATGCCATGAAAGTAAAGCCAGCATTTACATCGCTTTCCAGAGTAGCGCAGAAGCAACCCGTGATGAGTGTGCACTTGCCCAACTCGTCCGCCAACCAAATTGGGTTGAGTTGTTGAATAGTAAGTGCACGGTCAAAAATCTCCAACTCGTCAATCATAATGTCCCAATGCGGGTTGGATGGGTTGTTTCCAATGAGCAAGTTTCGGGTGTTGCTGGCATTGGGAGTTCCGTTGATGAAAGCAGGTGATTGAATCAAATTGCCGCCTGTAGATGCATTCCCGACAAAGAAAGTAACAGTTGGCGGGTTAACAGCCACGGCCACAAAGTTCCAATCCCCTGCAACGATAGGAGTTGTGCCTTGCAATACCTCCACCGTGCTGCCCGTGCCAATCACTAAGGTCGGGAAGTAATTAGCAGGCGAAGTGCCCTGAATGGAGAAGGCGTAGCCGCTGTTCAGGTTGCCCAATTTGTCCACAATGGGTTCGGTTTGAGTGCCCATGTCTGTGTTAATCCAAGCGTCTATCGTGAAGTCACCTGCACCGAAGTTCAGGTCGGGTACACTGCTAACCTCCACGTGGGTGTTGCCAGGGCTGTTAAATTGCAGTGCTCCGTTCACTTTCCCGGCAACGGGGTTTGGCCCACTGGGGGTGCCAACCGTTCCGCCGGGTTTTGGTGTTCCTGGATGAGGGCCTACAAAATCAGCCACGACAGGGTCACCAGTTTGTTCCTCCATACGCCACCAGGCAATCAAACCTGGAGGAGGAATGGCGCAGCCGGAGCAGTTCACGGTTTCGGTAAACACATGCTCAAAACAAATCTGCCCGTTGGCGTCCTTCTCAATGGCAAGCCAGGTAATGGTGTACGGTCCGGAGTTGGCGTAAGTGTGCATGGGCATGCTGCCGCTTGGGTAGTTGCCATTGTCCAGCGGGGAGCCGTCGCCCCAGTTTATCCATTCAATGTAGTCGTTGCAAGGCAGGTTGTCGATGTTGAGGGTTGCTTTGCAAAGCATGGGGTCAATGGTAACGTACGTCGCAGCTTCGACGGCTTGGATGAAAGCTGCTTCGTCACTACAACAGTCAATTTTGGTCAAGCAGATGTCGTCTATTCCAAAATCAGTATACGCATCGCCAGATAGCTGTCGAATGAACAAGGTGTATGGCCCGTTAAAACCTGTAGGACAAGTCCAGGTGTACGAATGATGAATCCAGGTTGGGACGAATGGCTGACCTGACTGGCAAGGTTCAACAATATTGGGTTGTCCTACCCAAGAGTAAGTAGGACTATTAGGAATAAAAAAGCTGCCAATATCCACCTGTAGGACGAAATCTTGTTGATTATCGCAGTAAACACTCGCTGTCCAAAAGGATAAGCAATAGCTCATTCCCTGCACAAAATTGACCTGCTGGCTCCACACAACCGGAGCACTGGTAGGATTAGAAGCCCCATCCACAATCATGAAATTCCCGGTGCCCGTGGTATGGTCGCCGAGGGATGGCCAACCACTGCATTTGTCTGTGAAATTGTCATCCACCCAATAAGTATCCGACCCGCATTGCATGTCTGAAATCAAGCCGGAAGAAAAGTAATTGTCCCCTTGCTCAAAATCCCCGTTGGTGACCAAGTTGGGACTGGTAGCCGTGCCAGCCGAGCAGGCGCAAGAATCACATTCGGCCATTACGAAACGGATGGAACAAGTGCAGGCTTTGCCTCCGCAATAGTGAGTGACGGTCAGGGTATAAGTGTCCCCGGGCGTAAAAAGTGAATAGGAGAGCAGGATATCGAAATGCCCGTTCTGGCCATCGTTTGATGAAAGCGGACTTGGTACGGCAGAAAAGCCAATCCCAGTTGCTTCGTTGACATTCTCCCATTCAAAATCGTCGCCCAAACAATCGTCAGAGGAACAATGAACGTCTCCGTGGAGCCAAAACGACCCTCCAGTCGTGAGGGAGCAAGGCAGGGAAACGATTGACGAATCGTTGCAGATGACAGGAATTACGTACAAATTTCCCAGCGAGTCCCCAGCAATAAAGGACAAGTTATCTGCCTCGATACATTCGCAACTGTCTGGGCACAATATGTCAATTGTGTCACATACGAGTTTTTCAAAACAAATCAACCCGTTCGTGTCCCGCTCGATGGCCAAGTAGCAAATCACGTAAGTACTACTACCCGAATAGCTGTGCATCGGCATGTCGCCGGGGAAGTATGAACCTTGCTGTTGGCTGGGGAAGTCCCAATCCACCCACTCGATGTAGTCGTCGCAGCCAATATCGCCGATATTGAGCGTCGCTTTGCAGAGGTTGTTGTCAACGGTGACAGTAACGTTGTTTTCAATCCTCTCGCAAAAATCTTCGTAGCTGGTG
Organism: Bacteroidota bacterium; assembly: GCA_016234735.1. Taxonomy (GTDB): domain Bacteria; phylum Bacteroidota; class Bacteroidia; order Chitinophagales; family Saprospiraceae; genus UBA6168. Next base: position 19,493 of record JACRAN010000277.1, read on the forward strand.
CAGCAGGAGTCCGGGCATTCCGGCTGAATCCACCTGATTTTGCAAACACAGGTGTCCGTCGAGCCAGGGCAAACCGTCCACCGGGTCAGGCAGTACAAGCCAGGGGCGCTCACATCGGAAGCCGGGAAAAAGAAAGCCGGGAAGTTGGTGGTGATGCCCGTAAACGATGTCAGAATGCCGGGTCTGTCCAATTCCCACCAGACCTCCGTTTCGTCGCAAAGCTCGCCCGTTGCTGAGTTTATGCAGCCGAAAAAGCCGCCGATGGTAATGTCCCGGGCTGGGCAGCCAAGCTGGAGGTCCTGCGCTCCGTGCAGGTTGCAAAGCGTCACGTAGCTGCTGTCTCCTTGCGTCAGAATGACCGGGTCATAAGCGCATTCGCAAGAGTCGGGCGGCGGCGGTGGGCTGGTGTTTTTCACGCACACCTCGTCAATGTAAATCAAATTG
>JACRAN010000272.1 GCA_016234735.1 Bacteroidota bacterium
AGCATTTTAAGTTCTTTCAATTCCAGTTCCGACATTGGGCGGGAGAACAAGTGCAGCAGGTGCATTTGCACCGGGTTAAGACGGGAAGGTGAAGGAATGGCAGCAGTAGGCAGGGTAAATATTTTTGGACAAATTTAGGGAAAAAATTGCTACTTCTCAATCGCTCCCGAATAGTGCCGGGCTACTTCGCAGATGCCCCAAACATAAAAAAAGGTAATCGTTCCAAGTTTAGCGCAGTGTAACTCAACACTGCCACGACAGGCGGTTTGCTGTCACCTAATCCAATCAATACACACAATCCCCCGGATTGTGCTTCACCAAATACGCCTTGTAGTTCTTCGCCTTTTTGTCCATGCAGCCTTCGAGGTTCAACAGTTTAACCTTGCGGAAATGGATGGGGTGGCTCTCGCTTTGGAGCGAAATGGTGCCGGAAGAAATGGGGGTGCCGTCCAATTTCACCGCCGGGTCGAAGTTGTTGACCACCCCGCCGCCGATGACCGGGTCGGTGAACTCGAACACCACTTCGTCGTCGAGAATGTGCTGGATGAGCGAGTCGCCCAGCACGAGGAATTCGGCAGCCACCCACTGGTCGCCGTGGTAGGTTTTTGAAGTGGATTCCATGCAGTGGTCTTCTTTCAATTGACCTTTGATTTTCACGTGCGTGCCAGGGGTGCAGAGGTTGAGGGTGTGGCGCACGTCCTTGCCATTGCCGCCGAGGAACTGTGCTTCGAGCGAAATCGGGAAGTCCTGGTTTTTCTTCATGCTCGCAGCCGACTGTCCGTGCAGCATGGCACCGCTGTTGCGCCAGGCCCAGCCTTCGCCACCGGGCACCTGCTCGCCCACGAATCGGTACTCCACTTTCAGCCGGTAATAAGAAAATGGCTGGCGGTAAAACAAGTGCCCGTACTGCTCGTCGAAGGAACCGTACCCGTCGTAGCTGACCTGAATCATGCCGTCCTTCACGGAGAAAGTGTTCTGATAATTGTCATACAGGTCGTGCTTCGCAATTTTCACATCCCAGCCATCAAGGTCTTTGCCATTGAAAAGTGAAATCCAATTTTCTTTGGAGGGATCGTTGGCAGTGGGTTTGGGTGCGTTGCAATGGCTTGACGCAAAGACAGTTGCGAGGAACAGGACAAGAATAAAGTGGCCGCTTTTCATCTGTTTTGATATTGAGGCGCCAACATTGGCGTTGGGGCGAATTTAATCCCTTCGCCGTAAAGTCCGCCAAATCACGGTCTGCTTTTCCCCTTCTTCTTCTCCTTCCCAAAAACATCCTTCCCGTCACGGTTGTCCAGCACCGGCTCCGGTCGGGGCGCTTCCTCCATCACCTCCGTCCAGAACTCCTCGACCCAGTGCCAGCGGCCATTTTCGAGTTTGTAACCTTCGTAAGTGCCGTCGGGCACCATCGCCAGACCCTGGCCGTAGCTGCCGCCCATCGCCGTCAGGTGGTCGAAAATGATGAGGCCCCAGGTTTCGTCGTAGTTGAGTTTGAAGGAGGCTTCGGCAGAAAATTCCTTCATCAGGCGGTTGCGGACGGTCTCGGTGCCGAGCGAGTCGGTCTGCACAAAAACGGGCGCACCGAACACCGGTTTCTCCTGTTGAAAACTCAGCACGTCCACCACTTTCCGTTTGTTGAACAGCGTGTAGCCGTCGTAGCCGAAGAGCAGGTACTTGTTGCCTTCCGGGGTCTCGAACTGCCGCAGGTTGTAATAGACCGAGCCGTACCATTTTTCGTTGGTCAGGATGTCGTACTCCTCCGACTCCACCTCGCTGGAGCGGTCGATGAGCGGGAAAAGTTTCAGTTCAGGCGTGTTCATCTGGATGGCACCGTAGTAGCGATAGTCGTCCACATCGACGTAGAGTTGCCAGGTGAACACCCGGAACGTGCTGTCCGGCGGGTACAGGATGGAGACGGATTTGAGGCGCTCGAAGGGGTAGTTGAACGAGTTTTCGGTTTTGAGCGCCAGCACCAGCGAGGTAATCAACTTTTTGCAGGTGCCGAAGCGCTCCTCCGGCAGCGAGTCGTTGACCACGAGGAAAGCGCAAAGTGCCAGCGTATCCTCGTATTCTTTGAGTTTTGCAAGGTTGGCTTCGTCGATTTTTCCGGCCTGGGCATTTGCAGTGGAAGCAAAAGCGAGGACGGAAAGTGCCAGCAGTATTTTTTTCATGGAAAAAAGGTTGAGCAAATTTTGTCCTAAAAACGCAGGCTCGCCGGGTTTAGTACGTGGGCCGGTGTTGGTAAAACGCAGCGAATCTTCGCCTCCAAATTTCCCTTTCCTCATTTTATGGATATATTTGCGGCCATTTTTAAAGAAAAAAGTACATGAAACTTCTCGTTTGCGTCAGCAAAACACCCGACACCACCTCAAAGATTTCGTTCACCCCGGACGGGTCGAAATTCAACGATGTCGGCATCACGTTCATCATGAACCCCTACGACGAGTGGTACGCCCTCGTCCGTGCCCTCGAACTGACCGAAAAAAGCGGCGGCACCGTCACCCTCGTCAACGTCGGTGGGCCTGACAACGACCAGACCATCCGCAAGGGCCTGGCCATCGGGGCCAGCGATGCCGTGCGCATCGATGCCGAGCCGAAAAGCGCCCTGTTCATTGCGAAGCAAATCGCCGAACACGCCAGGGGGCAATACTACGACATCATCTTTTGCGGCAAGGAGAGCATCGATTTCAACGGCTCCGAGGTAGGTGCCATGGTCGCCGAGTTCCTCGACCTGCCCTTCGCCTCCTACGCCAGCAAGCTCGACGTGTCCGGCAGCACGGCCACCCTCGAACGGGAAATCGAAGGCGGTGTGGAAATCGTGGAAGTCGCCGGGCCGTTCGTCGTCAGTGCCGCCAAGGGCATGGCCGAGCAGCGCATCCCCAACATGATGGGCATTATGAAAGCCAAGTCGAAACCCTTCGCCGTCGTGCCGCCCGTCGCTTTCCCCGACTACGCTGTGCCGGTAAAATACACGTTGCCGAAGGAAAAAACCGGCGTGAAACTCGTCCCCGCCGACGACATGGACGAGCTGGTGCGCCTGCTCCACGAGGAGGCAAAAGTTATCTAATTTCGGATTTCGGATTTGGGATTTCGGAGTGCCCTGTTGCCTTTGAATCCGAAATCCGAAATCCCAAATCCGACATCGAAAATGATTCTTGTTTTCGCAGAGGCCGTCAACGGCCAATTCAAAAAAACTGCCTTCGAGGCAGTGACGTATGGCAACAAAACCGCCCAACTACTTGGCAACCAATGTGTTGTGCTGACGCTTGGCAAGGTGAACAATGCCGGGCAACTCGGCGAATACGGGGCCTCGAAGGTGTACAACGTCAGCGATGCCAACCTCGACAGCTTCGACAGCCAGGTGTACGCCTCGGTGATTGCGCAGGCGGCGGAGAAACTGGGCGCCAAAGTCATCGTGCTGGCGCACACGTCCACTGGCAAATCGTTGCTGGGCCGCCTGGCTGCGAGGCTGAACGCTGGCTCGGTGGCCGGGGTGAAATCGCTGCCCGACATTGCAGGCGGAAGTTTCAAAGTGACCAAGGGCGTGTACTCCGGCAAAGCCACCGCCGAATACGAAATCTCCTCCGACCTCAAAATCCTCTCGTTGTCAGGCAACGAAATCCGCCCGGCGAAGGGCGGTGGCGAAGTGGCGATGGAAGAACTTCACCTGACAGTGCCCTCGCCAAAAACCAGAGTGCTGCAAGTCAAACGACAGGAAGGCATCGTGCCGCTCCCCGAAGCGGACGTGGTCGTGTCGGCAGGCCGGGGCATGAAAGGGCCGGAGCACTGGGGCATCGTGGAAGAACTGGCGAAAGTGATGGGTGCTACCACCGCCTGCTCCCGCCCCGTCGCCGATGCCGACTGGCGGCCTCACCACGAGCACGTCGGACAAACGGGCCTGGCCATACGCCCCAATCTCTACGTGGCCATTGGCATCTCCGGTGCCATCCAGCACCTGGCCGGGGTCAACCAGTCGAAGGTCATCGTGGTCATCAACAAGGACCCCGAAGCCCCGTTTTTCAAAGCAGCGGATTACGGCGTGGTGGGCGACCTCTTCGAGGTGGTGCCGAAACTGACGGCGGCGATGAAGAAGTTCAAGGCGGGGTGAGGGGGAAATTGAGAAATTAGGAGATTGAGAAATTGGACAGGAATTTCTGTAAAAAAAAGCCCTTCCGGTGCAAACCGGAAGGGCTTTTCTGTTGAAAATCAACAAGTTGGGAAGGGGAAAAATAACCCCTCTCCCGTTACCGGAGGAGGGGTACTTTAGCATAGGATTATAAAAGTTTAAGACGATTGAGCATTTTACAAATATCAGTCCAAGTTCGGTGGTCGTTGGACAGTTTTCTGGAAGAAGGCAGAACTTGTTTCAAATTCAACCTCAAACCCGCAAACACTCAAATCCTCCGACACTTTTCCTAACTTGCCACCACAAATCCAACCTCGTCATGGCGGAAATTTTGCGAAGAAAAAAATTCATCTGGTGGTCGTTGGCGGCTGCGGTGGCCGTCGTGTTCTTGATCAATTCGGGGTTGCGGAAGCCCACCGTCGATTACAACACCGAGGTGAAACCCATCCTCAACAAGCGCTGCATTGCCTGCCACGGCGGTGTGCGGCGCAAGTCGGGGTTCAGCCTGCTGACGAGGGAAGATGCGCTGGCCCCTGCGGAGAGCGGCAAGCCCGCCATCGTGCCAGGGCACCCGGAGCAGAGCGAAATCATCCGCCGCCTGACGCTCGACGACCCGGAGGAGCGGATGCCGTACAACAAAACCCCGCTGACCACTGCCGAAATCGGCATCCTGACCCGCTGGGTGAAGGAGGGTGCCTGCTGGGACACGCACTGGGCCTACCGTCCGGTGACGAAGCCTGGGCTACCACGCCCCGGTGGGTTTTGGGCATGGCTGGGTTTGGATAAAAATGCTGGCTGGGCAAAAAACGAGGTTGATTTTTTTGTGCTGGAAAAAATGAAAGCACACGGCCTCTCGCCCTCCCCGGAAGCCGACAAAGCGACGCTCCTCCGCCGGGTCAGCCTCGACCTCATCGGGGTGCCTGCGCCCAAAAATCTTGCTTCGCAATTCCTCGCAGACGACAGCCCGGCGGCCTACGAGCACCTCGTGGACAGCCTGCTGGCCGCTCCGCAATTCGGCGAACGCTGGACGGCTCTCTGGCTCGACCTCGCCCGCTACGCCGATACGAAGGGCTACGAACGGGACGACCGCCGCCGCATCTGGCGCTACCGCGACTGGCTCATCCGGGCCTTCAACGCCGACATGCCCTACGACCAATTTTTGACGGAACAATTGGCGGGAGACCTGATGCAATTTCCTTTGCCCGGCAAGGTGTCCACGCCACTCCGAAATCCCAAATCCGAAATCCGAAATCCCGATGACTTGCTCATCGCCACCGCTTTCCACCGAAACACCATGACCAACGACGAGGGCGGCACTGACAACGAGGAGTACCGTAACGCCGCCGTCATTGACCGGGTGAACACGACCTGGGAGGCGCTGATGGGCACCACCTTCGCCTGTGCGCAGTGCCACGACCATCCCTACGACCCCTTCCGGCACGGGGAATACTACCGCTTCATGGCGTTTTTCAACAACTCCCGGGATGCCGATACCGAGGAGGATTACCCGTTGCTGCGGCATTTTTCACCCGAAGACAGCCTACGGCTGGTGGAGCTGGCAGGCAGGGCGGGGGAGGAAATTTCGCCCGAAAAAGCCCATGAAATCTACGTTTTTTTGAAAACATGGCAACCTGTGTACTACTCCCTCGAAACGGACAGTCTGACCAATGCGGCACTCTACGACACGAAGTGGCTCGGCCTTCGGCATCACGGCTCGGCCCGCCTGCGTAGCGTCAACCTCAACGGGAAGGGTCGGCTGCTGTTCCGCTACCAGGGCTTGGAGGAGGGTGGCCGTTGGACGGTGCGCCTTGACCGGCCCGATGGGGAGGTGCTTTTTTCCACCCACCTGAATGCCACGAAGGACAAGGGTTTTGTTATCGAAACCGTTGATTTTCTGCCGAAATCCGGTACGCATGACCTCTGGTTTTTTTATGAAAACAACCGGCTGAAGCCGGAACAAGCGGGGATGCAGTTCGACTGGTTCCACTTTGCGGAGCCTGGTTTTGGGGAGGAGGCAGGGTTGAAAAACGACTTCTGGCACCTGCTGCGGGCACCGGCGGAAACAACCCCCGTGATGACGGACAACGTACCGCAGATGCGCCGCCCGACGCATGTTTTTGAGCGGGGCAACTGGCTCGTGAAGGGCAAGGAAGTGGAACCCGGCGTACCGAAAATGCTGCCCCCGTTGCCGACCGACGCACCCGCCAACCGCCTGGGGCTGGCGCAATGGATGACTTCGCCGGAGCATCCCCTCACCGCCCGTACGATGGTGAACCGGCTCTGGGAGCAACTCTTCGGCTACGGGCTGGCCGAAACGCTCGAAGACCTCGGCTCGCAGGGCATCCCGCCCACGCACCGGGAACTGCTCGACTGGCTGGCCTGGCAGTTCGTTCATGAGGATGACTGGAGCATGAAGCGGCTGCTGAAAACGATGGTGATGTCGGCCACGTACCGGCAGGATTCAAAGGCTTCGCCGGAGGCGCTGGAGGCCGACCTGTACAACAAATTTTACGCACGAGGCCCCCGTGTGCGGCTCTCCGCCGAGCAAATCCGTGACCAGACGCTGGCCATTTCAGGGGTTTTGAGCAAAAAAATGTACGGCCCCAGCGTGATGCCCCACCAGCCTGCGGGCGTTTGGCAAAACCCCTGGAACGACGACAACTGGAAACTCAGCGAGGGCGAAGACCGCTACCGGCGCTCGATTTACACGTTCTGGCGGCGCACCAGCCCGTACCCGGCTTCGATGACGTTCGACGGCATGGCGAGGGATGTCTGCACGGCCCGGCGGGTGCGCACCAACACGCCGTTGCAAGCATTGGTGACGATGAACGACGAGGCGTACGTGGTGGCTGCCCGGCATTTTGCGAACAGGATCCGCAGCGAAAGTGAAAGCGACCCATCCCGGCAGTTGGCACTGGCCTGTTCGTTGGCGCTGGGCCGTCCGGCGACACCGGGAAAGGTGGCCATCCTGGAAAAACTGTACCGGAAGGCACTGGCGGATTTTGCCAAAAGCGAAGAAAAAACGGCGAAAATCTGCGGCGAAGAGACTTGTGAAACATCGCCGGAAATGGCGGCGCTGGTGGTGGTGGCCAATGCCGTTTTAAATTTGGACGAGGTGCTGACGAAGGGATGAAAAAGTCCCGGCTTGTCCTACCTTTGCCCGAAATTTCAAAAAACAACCAGCCAACAACAATCAACTATGAAATTTTTCATTGACACCGCCAACCTCGGCCACATCCGGGAGGCACACGAACTCGGCATCCTCGACGGCGTAACGACCAATCCCAGCCTCATGGCCAAGGAGGGCATTTCCGGTCAGGCCAACATCGGAAACCACTACCGGGCCATCTGCGAAATCGTGGTGGGCGACGTGAGTGCCGAGGTCATTGCCACCGACTTCAAAGGCATGGTGGAGGAGGGCAAGCGCCTCGCCGACCTCGCCGAAAATATCGTGGTGAAAGTGCCGATGATCAAGGACGGGGTGAAGGCCATCGCCCATTTCGTCGAAATCGGCATCCGCACGAACTGCACCCTTGTTTTCTCCGCAGCGCAGGCGATTCTGGCAGCGAAAGCGGGTGCTTCCTACGTTTCGCCGTTCATTGGCCGCATCGACGACACGAACTGGGACGGGATGCTGTTGATTAAAGAAATGGCGGAGATTTACGCCATCCAGGGATACGAAACGGAGATTCTGGCGGCCAGCATCCGCAGTTCCCGGCACATTGTGGAGGCTGCAAAAAACGGTGCGGACATTGTGACCTGTCCGCTGAGTGCCATCCTTGGCATGTTGAAACATCCACTGACGGACATCGGATTGGAGCAGTTTCTGGCGGATCATCGGAAGGTGAATGGGTAGGGGTTTAAACCCTTGACTTTTGAACCTTTTCGCCCCGAAATATTGCCCCCAAAAAACCTTTGGCCTTCCTCGCTGTTTAGCAGCCGATATTCATTTTCATAAAACTAAAGTGGCTACTGTAAAAAATGAGCAACTTCAAATCCGTACAATTAGTGCTGAAACCACCTGCCCCGCACATGGTGGGGGATGGTTTTCGGGTGCATAATTTTTTCCCAAGCGGCTACAACATGGGCATGTTGCGCATGAGTCCGTTTTTCCTGCTGGATTACGGCTCCAAGATTGAGTTCCCTGCTTCCGAGAAGCCGAGGGGCGTGGGGGTGCATCCGCACCGGGGCTTCGAGACGGTGACGATTGCTTTTCATGGCAGGGTGGCGCACCACGACAGTACGGGCAACAGTGGGGTGATTGGCGAGGGCGATGTGCAGTGGATGACGGCGGGCAGCGGCATCCTGCACAAGGAATACCACGAAACGGAGTACAGCAAAAAAGGCGGCCCGTTCCAGATGGTGCAGCTTTGGGTGAACCTGCCTGCCAAAGACAAAATGACGCCGCCGAAATACCAGGCATTGGAAAACAGCCAATTGGGGAAATATCAGTTGCCGGACGACAAGGGCGTGGTGGAAGTCATCGCAGGGGAATTCAATGGCGTGAAGGGGCCGGCCACTATTTTTACCCCGATGCATGTGTACACGGCCCGCTTAAAAAAGGGTGCCGGGTTTTCGTTTTTCCTGCCGGAAAAATTCAACACGGGAATCTTGATGGTGGATGGCAGCATGAAGATCAACGAGGAAGAGAATTTGCCGGTTGACCATTTTGCAATATTCAGAAACGATGGCACGGAGATAAAAATCAAAGCACTGGAAGATGCCGTATTCTTGGTTTTGAGCGGCAAACCTATCAATGAACCAATTGTGCCTTACGGTCCGTTTTTGATGAACACGAAAGAGGAAATCATGCAGGCGTTTTCGGATTTGAACAGCGGGAAATTCGGGGTGTTGGAGGATTAGGCCAAGGAACATCTCAGAATTTCTACCGTGAAAAAAGAGGCTGTATCAGAAGTACTTGATGCAGCCTCTTTTTTATTTTCGGGAGTCGTCGTAACTTCCGCGAATGAAAGACAAACCAAAAAAGCGCCACAACCAGGTCACCT
>JACRAN010000273.1 GCA_016234735.1 Bacteroidota bacterium
CTTGTTGAAGTAAATCGAAAGTCCGCCAATGAGACCGACATCGACGATTTTGTACAAGTTGCCCCGGTCTTCGAGAAACTCGAAGTAGGCACCTGCCGTCTGCGGGTAGGGTACATCGTCGCCTTGGATTTTCACCGTCGTGGGAGGATTGTCATAGCTGACCTGTCGTGCTTCGTCGGAAAAATAATTGAAGTCAAGTTCGTGCGTGATTTCACCCACCACAGCGCCAGTGGGGGTCATGCCGTCGGAGTAGTTGATGTTGCCGAACGCAGTGGATGCCACCAGAAAGCCCAAACTGCCCCCGCCATACACTTCGAGCCATTTCACCGGCTTGATGTAGCCCATCACAGGGATTTCAAGGTAAGAATTCGAGACATTGAGCACCTGCTTGCGGGTGCCGGTGGTGCGGATTTCTTCGTTGTCCAGCGTGTAAAAAGAATAGTACGACGGCCCCTCGAACTCCCGGTTCGTTCCTTTTTGCGAGTATAAAAATTCTGCCCGCAGGCCCATCAGGTCGGTAGCGTTCCAGGCGAAGGTGGCACCGATGTGGAAGCCTGTGTTGTTGGTGAACGTTTCCAGTTCGTTGCCGTTGGCATCTTTTTCGGCTTCGCCTTTGATGTTGTTGAAATTCAGGCCAGTCTTGAAGCCGTATTTGAATTCCTGCGCTGAAGCTGAATTGGATAGCAAGAGTACCAAACCGATGAAAAATAACCGGGTCATGGAAGCAATTTTTGAAGATGAAAATTAACGCTGCAAGATAGCCGCTTTTGTCCGACTCCGAACCGAACAATTCGGTGCAGCAATATTGGGAACCGCATTTTGAACGAAAGCCACGGTGCTGTCGCTGCCATGCCGGGCAGTCGATTTATAGAGAGCAAAATGGAGCCGATTGGGTTGGTACGGGCATAAATCCAAACGACTCGCAGGTGTCATTTGAAAAGATTTTTTGTTAAAAAAAATAACCTTCCGTTGCAGCTTTGAGCAGTCAAATCTGTCTATCTTTACCCTTGCACCTGCCGACCAACGATTTCCTTTTTTGGTCACGAACCTGCATGAGAACTTAAGGTTTTCAGCACTCCAACGTGTTGGAAACCTGTCCGGCTTTTGGATTCACTTTCTTATTTTTCAACCTAAAATTTTTTCAAGATGAGTACACAAGAAATCGCAAACCGACTGGTAGCACTTTGTCGCCAAGGCGACTACGAAACCTGTTACAAGGAGTTGTTTTCGCCAAATGCCGTCAGCATCGAGCCTGACCACACGCCAGCCCCCCAGCGGGCGGAGGGCATGGAAGGTATCCGCAAAAAAGGCGAAATGTGGCAAAGCATGATTGAGGAGGTACACGACAGCAGTGTCGGTGACCCCATCGTGGCGAGTGACCATTTCGCCTGCGCCATGATGGTAGACTGGACGATGAAAGGCCAGGGGCGGTCGAAGTTGGAGGAAATCTGCCTCTACAAAGTCGAAGATGGCAAGATCGTTTCCGAGCAATTTATTTACTGAAAAAATATGCAGCAGTCTGCGCTACCTGGCGCTGACTGGCTTTTTTTGTTTAAAAAGGTGCCACCTTTGGAGCTTGGATTGAATCTGATTTTATGAAAAAGACGCTCGTCATCGGCGCATCGCCTAACCCCGCAAGGTACTCGTTCCTGGCAGTGCGACGTTTGAAGCAACACGGCCACGAAGTCGTTGCCATCGGTGCGAGGGACGGAGAAGTGGACGGGGTGCCGATTTTGACAGGGAAACCCGACCTGAAAAACATCGACACCGTAACACTATACCTCAATCCGTTTCATCAGGAAGAATATTACGGTTACGTCATCGGTTTGAAACCTGAACGGCTGATTTTCAACCCAGGCGCTGAAAACCCGGTTTTCATGGAACTGGCCAAAAAGTCGGGTATCAACGTCGAAGAAGCCTGTACGTTGGTGCTGCTTTCCACGGGTCAATACTGAAACGAAAAAGGCCGGTCAAAATGACCGGCCTTTTTCGTTAATGGCTCAAACAGGCACTTAGAGAAGCAGGTATGAACCGGAGGGTTAGCGCACCTCTGCTCAGTTTATCTGGCGGTCATTGGGAAAAATTTCCACCTTCTCAGATGTCAGTTTTTTTAAAGGTATCACGATGATTTTTCCTTCGCCTTGCAGCGTGATGGAGGTACTGTCCATGGCGATTACCTTCCCTTTGGAGCCATCGATGCTGACAAGGTCGCCGATTTTCACTTTGTTTTTGCTGTAAAACGAGGCCAGGAAATTGGCCATCGTATCCTTCGAGGCGAAGCCGTAGCCGATGGCAAAAGCCAAAATGACGCCGCCGAGAATCACCGTCAGGTTGGAGGTGATGAGCGAAGTTTCGATGCTTGCCTGCGCCAGGGCGCTGATGGTCAGCGTCAGGAAGATGAGGTAAAAAACGAAGCTGGAAATGATCTTGGCAGATGGAATGCCGAGCGAGTTGCAGGCAGCCAGCACGATGTTTTTCACGAACTCGGCCAAATAAATCCCCAAAACGAACAGCACCAGCGCCGATAGCAGGCGCGGCATGTACGCTATCAGGTCGCTCACCATCTGCGACACGACCGGCATCCCCAGCACATCGGTGGCGGCCATGATGAAAATGAGCATCAGCAGGTAGTAAACCAGTTTTGCCAAAAAACTGCTCAATTTGACGCGCAGGTTTGATTTTCTGGCAAATTCCGTCTCGTTGAGTTTGTCGCCGAACTTGTCAATTTTCAGCCCCTCGAACACTTTTTGCAGGGCTTTTGAAATGGCTTTTGAAACAAGCCAACCTACGATGATGACGAAAGCGGCACCAATCACATTGGGTATGGCCGATGCGAATTTGGCAAGTACTTGTTTTACGATTTCAATGATTTCCATGCTGGCTGTTCGATTTTGATGTTAGGAATGGTTTAACCAATAATATCATCATCTTCCGGCTGGCTGCCTGCCATGCCCGGAGTTGGGCCATCGAGGTCAGCGCCGGGGGTGCCGTCTGGCAGTTCGTTTTTGGCAGTCTGGTCTATTTCCCGGATGGTGCCGCCCAGCGTGAGGATGAACATTTCAAAAACCTTCGGGACATACAATTCCATGGCCTGCCCCATGATGGCCAATATTTGCAGGCTGCCAAGGACGTGCACTTCGATTTCGGGCGGCGGCGGAAACGTCCGCTCGTCTTCTTCCTGTATTTTTTTAAAACTGTTTGTAGTGCTCATAACATAACACATTGATATTCAGTCGCCTGGGTATAATTCCTGGTAAACAAGTTGGGCTTTGTGTTTGGCGCGCTTAATTTTCATTTTTATGGCACTTTCCGTCTTGTCGAGCATGTTTGCGATTTCCTTGATTTGCAGGTCATCCTGGTACTTCATCAGCAGAATGGCCTTGTCGCCTACGGGAATTTCATCCAGCACCACCCGCAGCCGGTCGGCTTGCATGGTTAGCAGGGCTTCGTCATGTACTTCTTCCATCGTATCTGGCAGGCGCTCCGTCTCATCAGAAAAAAGGTCTCTGGTTTTCTTCTTTTTTCGGATGATGTCGATGCAGTAGTTGTAGGTAATGGAATATACCCAGGTCGAAAACTTGGCCTGCTCACCGAACTGGCCGAGGTTCAAAAATATTTTAAGGAAAATATCTTGTGCTGCATCCCGCGCCAGGTGTTCTTCTTGTAGCAGGGATATGCACTTGCCGTACACTTTGCCGGAGTACCGCCGGTAAAGCACCGTGAAATGCCTCGCATCTTTCGTGGCAAGGTATTTCCTGATTAAATCAATGTCCTGTTCCTTGGAAATTTCGTCTGTTCCCATTAAATATGGCAAGTGCAATTTTCCTTCGGCAGGGAAGTTCAATGCGCAACTGTCCGCCGCCTAATTGATTGGTAGTCAAATACTTAAAAGTCAATCACCTTCTAAAATATTCACGAAAGTAGGAAAATTACATTTATCAAGGAGGGGCTTTCCGATTTTCGACGTAAAATTTGGGTGGATGGGTACATTTTGGTGAAGCGCTCTTTTTGTTGCAGGGAGGAGGGCAAAAAAAAGAGGCAGCGCTCTTTTAGCACTACCTCAGCCCTAACCAAATAAAACCAAATTATTTATCTTCGAATCGCCGCAGTTTTTTGAGCTGCGGCCAAATCATTTTGCTTGGTGTAAAAACTACGATTAGTTTCCGAACGCTAAGATAAAATCTTTTGCGTGATATCTGCAACCAAATTTTTAATTTTTTTTTAGGTTGAAAAAAATTCTGTAGGCTGTTTTACTCCAAAACGAGGCAATTAGAAATGTGGAAGAGACGAAAACAAGCCATATTTTCGATATTTTTCAAAATGATGGATTTTTATTCTGTTTTTCCTGATTCAATATCCTTCAAAAAAAATCTTCTTTCTTTCAAAAAAAATACATCTTCCACCGTTTTTTTCAAAAAAATCAAAAATGAAAATTCGTGCCTTACTCGCCTCTTTTGGTATTTTTCTTAGTGTACTACCTACTGTTAGACTCTTTGCGCAGGCAAACACAGCCGAAAATGAGGATGCTTTTTTCATCCGGCAACTCCACGACGCAGCCCTCTCGCAGGGTAGGTGTTATCCCTGGCTCCACCATTTGACCAAAAAAATTGGTGCGAGGCTCAGTGGTTCGCCGCAGGCCGCCGCCGCCGTCGAGTACACCCGGCAGATGCTCGACACGCTGGGGCTTGATTCCGTGTGGCTGCAACCCTGCACCGTGCCGCACTGGGTGCGTGGCGACCGGGAAATCGTGCGCATCATCCAATCGGACATGGGCACGGTGGAACTGCGGGCACTGGCGCTGGGCAATTCAGTGGGCACCGGCGAGGCCGGCATTTCCGGTGAGGTGGTGGAAGTGCAAAGTTTGGAAGCACTCGAAAAACTCGGCGAGGCCAAAGTCAAAGGCAAAATCGTCTTCTTCAACCGCCCGTTCGATGCCACCAAACTCAACACCTTCGAAGCCTACGGCGGGGCGGTGGAGCAGCGGGCCTACGGTGCCTCGGAGGCGGCTAAGTTCGGCGCCATCGGCGTACTGGTACGCTCCATGGCCTCCGGCCTCAACGACGACCCACACACCGGTGGCCTCGTGTACAAAAATGGCCTTCCGAAAATCCCCGCGGCAGCCATCTCCACCAACGACGCAGAGTTGTTGAGCCGCCTTTTGAAAAAAAGCCCTGTGAAAGTCTTCATGCGCACCAACTGCCAACAGCTTTCCGACAAGCCCTCCTTCAACGTCATCGGCGAAATCAGGGGCAGTGAACGGCCCGACGAAATCATCGCGGTGGGCGGCCACCTCGACTCCTGGGACGTGGGAGAGGGTGCCCACGACGACGGGGCTGGCTGTGTGCAGTCGATGGATATTTTGCAGATTTTTAAACGGCTGAATTACAAGCCGAAACGAACTATCCGTTGTGTGCTTTTCATGAACGAAGAAAACGGACTTCGGGGCGGCACCGCCTACGCCGACGAGGCCAAACGCAAGGGCGAGCACCATCTCGCTGCCATCGAGAGCGACCGGGGCGGCTTCACGCCGAGAGGTTTCCTGGTGGACGCCGAGGCGGCGGTTTTTGCCAAAAATTTCCCGGCCATGCAGCCCTGGCTGACGGTGCTGGAACCCTACGGCCTCCGCATCAAAAAAGGCGGCGGCGGTGCCGATATTTCACCCCTCAAAACACAGGGCGTACTGCTCATCGGCTATGAACCTGACTCGCAGCGCTACTTCGATTTTCACCACACCGAAGTGGACGTGTTCGAGGCGGTGAACAAGCGGGAACTGGAACTCGGCACAGCGGCCATGGCCAGCCTGATTTACCTGATGGATAAATATGGATTGGGGCAGGACTAAATGAACACCGTGTTTTTGCCGCCCGGTTTTTCCTGCTACCTTTGCGCCCCGGAACGAAACAACGCCAGACTTCCCAAGCCGCACGAGGTTTCGGAAGTCTTTTTTCAAAAAGAAAAATCCGAACTGCACCACCATGCCGAAAGATACTTCCATCAAGTCAGTCCTCATCATTGGTTCCGGTCCCATCATCATCGGCCAAGCCTGCGAATTCGACTACTCCGGCACACAGGCCAGCCGCTCGCTGCGGGAGGAGGGCATCGAAGTCACCCTAATCAACTCCAACCCGGCCACCATCATGACCGACCCCGTGACTGCCGACCACGTGTACCTGCTGCCGCTCACGGTACAGAGCATCGACCAGATTTTGCAGGAGCGACAAATTGACGCCGTGCTGCCGACGATGGGTGGCCAGACGGCGCTCAACCTCGCCATCGAGGCCGATAAATTGGGCATCTGGCAGAAATACAATGTGCGCATGATCGGCGTGGACATCGATGCCATCGAACTGACAGAAAACCGGGAAGCCTTCCGCCTGCACATGATACAGCAGGGCCTCGGCGTGGCTCCGTCGAAGATTGCCAATTCATTTTTGGAGGGAAAAGAAGCAGCGCAGGAAATCGGCTACCCGCTCGTCATCCGGCCCTCGTACACGCTGGGCGGTACGGGCGCAGGATTCGTACACCGGGAAGAGGAGTTCGACGAAGCGCTGCGGCGCGGCCTCACCATGTCGCCCACGCACGAGGTGCTGGTGGAAAAAGCGGTGCTCGGCTGGAAGGAATTTGAACTGGAACTGCTGCGCGATGCCAACGACAACGTGGTCATCATCTGCGTGGTCGAAAACCTCGACCCGATGGGCATCCACACGGGCGACAGCATCACTGTGGCACCGGCCATGACCCTGAGCGACACGGCCTACCAGAACATGCGCAACCAGGCCATCCAGGCCATGCGGTCGCTGGGCAATTTTGCCGGAGGCTGCAACATCCAGTTTGCCCAAAATCCTGAAAATGAGGAATTGATTGTCATCGAAATCAACCCCAGGGTGAGCCGTTCCTCGGCGCTGGCGAGCAAAGCGACGGGCTACCCGATTGCGAAAATTGCAGCCAAATTGGCCATCGGCTACCACCTGGACGAGCTAAAAAACCAGATTACGAAGAGCACCAGCGCCTACTTCGAGCCGACGCTGGATTACGTGATTGTGAAAATGCCGCGCTGGAATTTTGCGAAATTCCCCGGTGCCGACCCGCGTCTCGGTTTGCAAATGAAGTCCGTCGGCGAGGTGATGGCCATCGGACGCAACTTCCTCGAAGCACTCCAGAAGGCTTGCCAAAGCCTTGAAAACGGCCGGATGGGCCTCGGTGCGGACATCAAGGAGTGGATACGCACGGAGGACATTTTGAAGCGGCTCGAAGACGGCACCGAAGACCGGATTTTCAGGTTGAAAGATGCGCTGCGCCTCGGTGTACCGGAGAAAACCATCCACAAATTGACCAAAATCGACCCCTGGTTCATCAAGCAAATCAAGCGACTGGTGGACATGGAGCACGAACTGATGCGGTACAACGTGCCGGACGATATTCCCGAAAGTTTCTTCCGGGAACTGAAGGAAGTGGGCTACGCCGATGCCCAAATCGCCTGGCTGTTGCGCGTGAAGGAGGAGGAAGTGGACAGGGCCAGGAAGAAGCTCAACATCCGCCGGACGTACAAAATGGTGGACACATGCGCCGCCGAGTTCGAGGCGCAGACCCCCTATTTTTACTCGACTTTTGACCAGGAAAACGAGAGTATTCCTTCGGAAAAAAAGAAGGTCATCGTGCTTGGCAGCGGCCCCAACCGCATCGGGCAGGGCATTGAGTTTGACTACTGCTGCGTGCATGGGCTGCTGGCCATCAAGGAAGTGGGCTACGAGGCCATCATGGTCAACTGCAACCCGGAGACCGTCTCCACCGACTTCGACATGGCGGACAAACTGTACTTCGAACCGGTGTTCTGGGAGCATTTGGAGGAAATCATCGAACTGGAAAAACCGGAGGGCATCATCGTGCAACTTGGTGGCCAGACGGCCCTCAAGCTGGCGGAGACTTTTCACAAAAAAGGCATCCCCATCATCGGCACGAGCTACGAAAACATGGACCTGGCCGAAGACCGGGGCGCCTTCTCCGACCTGCTCAAGGAACTCGAAATCCCCTACCCGAAATACGGCGTGGCCAGCGACGCCACCGAGGCGCTGCGCATCGCCAACGAAATCAAGTATCCCGTGCTCGTGCGGCCCAGCTACGTGCTGGGTGGGCAGGACATGCGCATCGTCATCAACGACAAGGAACTGGAGCAGCATGTCCTCTCCATTTTCAAGCACATGCCCGACAACAAAGTGCTAGTGGACCACTTCCTCGACCGGGCCAAGGAGGCCGAAATCGACTGCATCTGCGACGGCGACGAGGTTCACGTCATGGGCATCATGGAACACATCGAACCGGCGGGCATCCACTCCGGCGACAGCAACGCAGTTTTGCCCACTTACAGCCTCTCCGTCAACGTGGTGAACACGATGGTGGAGTATGCGGAAAAATTGGCCAAAGCGTTGAATATCAGGGGCTTGATGAATGTTCAGTTCGCCATCAAGGACGAAAAAGTGTACGTCATCGAGGCCAACCCCCGTGCCAGCCGCACCACGCCGTTCATCGCCAAAGCCTACGGCGTACCGTACCTGAAAATCGCCACGAAGGTGATGCTCGGTACGCACAAGTTGAAGGACTTCACCATCAAGCCGCAGCCAAAAGGCTTCGCCATCAAGGTGCCGGTGTTCTCGTTCAGCAAGTTCCCGGAGGTGAGCAAGGACCTGGGGCCGGAGATGAAATCCACCGGCGAGGCCATCCAGTTCATCCGGGACTTGAGCGACCCGTTTTTCCGGGAGTTGGACAACAATCGGAACATGTATTTGACACGGTAGGGGCAATATTTTCTTACAAATTTAAAATTGAATTTTAAATTTGTAAGAAAATTACAAACATGATTAACCGTCAGGTTGCCCAAACCATTTTAGAACAAGCTGAAAAGTTTCCAATTGTGGCGGTGACTGGCCCTCGCCAGTCAGGAAAGACAACGCTTTTGAGGCA
>JACRAN010000274.1 GCA_016234735.1 Bacteroidota bacterium
AGCTTAGGCTCTGGGAAATGGAATACAACCAGACCAGGCCCCACCAGGGCATCCAAAACCAGCCGCCCTCTCAAATGGTGAAAAGCCAGCACCCCCTTTGGGCGTGCGTAACGGGCATAACCTAATCAATCTATTCATCTAAAGTCTAATGTCTAATGTCTGCCTTTCGGGGTATATTTTCACAAAAAAACAAAAAAGCCCTGTTTAATAAAAACAGGGCTTTCGTAAATGTTCAATTCTTGCTTGCCCGCAGGCAAAATCACTTCAATCGTACCCGCACCGTTTCGCCGATCCAGCAAGGCACGGTCATGGAGTCACCTTCGTTCACCTTGCGCATGAACGCTTCCTCCTTCGCTGGGTAGTAGGCGCTGTAGCGCCCGATTTTGTTGCTCGCCTCGCCGGCCACATCGCTGTCGATAGACTTGGCGTAGGCATATTTGTCAACGGCGGCCAACACGGCCAGCGAAGCCTCGAAGGCATCGCTGCCGCAGGAGTTGCTTGTGGAGGCGTACATGTCGCCGATGAGCATGTAGGGCTGTCCCCAGCCGGGTTTGTAGTTGGCGGCAGTGCGGGCATGTTCCCTGGCAGCCGAGTAGCGGTTCAACTGGCGGAACTCGATGGAGGCCATGTAGAAATAGTAGTTGGCTAACTTCTCTTTGTCTTTTGCACCTGCTTTTTCTTTATCGATGCCTGCATCGAATTTTTGCAATGCTTCACTGTATTTGCCTTCTTTGAAGAGCGTAATACCATGGTCGCCGGGGTTTTCGGCGTAGTAAGCAGCCATTTTGGCAGCGTTCTCCTCCGTCACGATTTTTTCATAGCGGCTTTTCAATTCCGCTACGAAGGGGTCGTCTTCCGGGCAGCCCTGTTGCACGAGCTTGTTGTAGATGTACTTCAGCACCTCCGTGTCGTCCGGGTGGGCACGGTAGTCCGGTTCGAGTTTGCCCTTGAAGTAAGCACAGTCGAAGATTTCGCCTTCAATCTGGGCAAAAGTGCCGTTCATGGCATCTTTGGCCTGTTGGTAGGAATCCGCGTATTTTGCGTTGTTGGCGATGTTGAAGTCAGCGATTTCATTCAGCTTGTTGACGATATTCCTCGCTTCCGCTGCGTCCATTTGCTTGTTTTGGTACTCCCAAACGGCAATCGAAGCGTAGGGCTGGAAGACAACGTAGCTCGTGTTGTTACCACCTGCCTCAACAGCTTCCTGACACACTTTTTTGTTGTCGGGGTAAGTCGAGTTCAGCGTGTAGAACATTTCATACGCCTTCAGGCCCATCGCCAGTGCTTTCTCGTTCGGGTAGCATTGCGCCTGCTGGTCGAACAGCTTGAGCACCATGTTGGCATATTCTTTTTTCTGGGCTGCGTCAGTGGTGTTTTTGAATTTGTGGAGGTAAATTTTCCGCCCGTCCGCATAGTGCGTTGAACGCTGGCCATCGGCAGCGGGGGCACCTTCATAGGCTTTTTTCCAATAGTCGAAAGCTTTGTCATACTCTTCCGTTTTTATAAATTGGCGGTAGAGCACGTGTGCTTCTTCCAGTGCATCTTTCTGGGGCGACTTCATCCAGTTTTCGCACTGGCCGAACGCAGGCACCGACCAGGAACCTGCAACAAGAACAAAAACGAAAAACTTCATTACGTTCTTCATAATCAGTGGTTTACGATTGAATTTTTGAACTATTGACTGTGAACCGCCGACTGCCGACTGCTGGCTGCCAACCGCTCAACGAGATTATCCGAATTTGCGTTTAAAGAACCAGGAGTTGTCGTTAAGAGTGAAGCCGAGGGCTATTTTCACAAAGGATTCCTTGATGGCATCGGAGGTGTTGTACTGTCCCAATTCCACTGCGACGTTCACAAATGAGGTCTTCTGACGGGCCAGGATCACCGGCAGCCCGACCCCCAACGTGAAGGCAGTTTGTGTCAGGTCATCCAGCCGGGGGTCAGTGCGATGATAAAAACCGGCCCGGTACCTGATGCGCTTGAGGTAGTTGTTGTACGATGAAATATCCGGGATGTACTCAGCCCCCACAGCTACCCGGTAACTGTCGTACAGCGTTTCCTCCTTGGCTTCGTTTTCGTACTTGCTCCAGCCTGCGAAATTGTACTCGGCACCCACCCTCAACTTGCCTGGGTTTTGGTACATGAAGCCCAGCGTCCATTCGGCAGGTAGTTTGCCGTTCCCCTCATCGTCTTCCAAAAATTGAAGGGTGTCCGATTGGTTGTAGGTTGGGTTGTCGCGGATGCGCAGCACGGTGCTGCGGGTATTGAAATTGGTAGCCGTGTTGCCGTAGGCACCCACAATCAGGCTCTTGCCAGTGTAAACCTCCTCCTCTGTTTTCTTTTTTTCAAGATTAAATTGATACTGTGCCCCCGCTGACCAGAGCAGGCCCCGCACGGAAATATTGTCCTTGAAAATATCCTGGTACGACACCGGCAGGTTCGGAAAACTCACCGCCCGGGTGCTCTCCAACTGGCCAAACAGGTAGCCGATGTTCACTCCGCCCGAAAAATTCTTGTAGCGGACGGCGTTGCCCCACAGCAATTTGTTGGTGCCGCCGGTGCCCTGGTAAATATTGACGGTGGTGTCCACTTCGGGTATTGCTTCGGTGGTTTCAATGTCGTAGCCGACCGAGGTGTTTGGCAGCAGGGCCAGGTTCATTCCCCAAAAAACTTTGCGTTTTTTCTTCGATAAAACGTCGTTGAGGGCATTCCGCATGGGGAAGGCCAGCGCCAGATGGCTCGCGTTGCCCGTCCAGATGGATGCTTTTTCGCCTTTGAATTCCAGGTTGGCGTGTTCGGCGTACATACCCACCTCAAAAGTGGCTGCATTCAGCCAGGCGTAGGAAGCCGGGTTTTGTAAATTGATGTGCAACGGGTCAATGTAAGCTGCGGACAGTCCGGCAAAGCCGACGGAAGAAAGCGAGTGGTTGGCCAGTTCCCCCAGTCCGATGCGGGAGTAGGGCGCATTGTCTTTCGGCTGCGCCGAAAGGATGAGCGTGAAAAACAAAAAAGGCAACGTGGTCAAACCGCCCCTAAAAACCTTCTGAAAGTTCAGCATTATGTTGTAAAATTTTATTCAGCCCAAGCAGGACTAAATTTTGGTGCGCGAATATCTTGGTTTTGGTGTTTTTAGCAAAGAAATCGGTGTCCCCACCCGTTAAAATCACCCGAAGTGGCCGAAATTCTTTCCTGCACCACCCAATGAAGCCCTCCATTTCCAGCAATGCCCCCAATTCGCCGCCATTTCGGACGGCATTTTCCGTGCTGTCGCCGAGCCTGGGAGCCATTTCGAGGCCCTGCGACACCAGCGGCAGCCTCGCCGTGAAGTGGTGCATGGCCTTCAAACGCATCTCCACGCCGGGCGAAATATTGCCGCCCAAAAACTCGCCCGCCGCACTCAGCACATCCATCGTGATGCAGGTGCCGGTATCTATCACGAGGCAATTTTCACCGGGAAACAAGTGAAAAGCGCCCGCCGCCGCCGCGATGCGGTCTTTGCCGAGCGTGTGCGGTGTCTGGTATCGAATGGCGATTGGCAAGGGCGTTTGCGCGGTGAGTTCAAGGTAAAAGAAGTTTTTTTTCAAAAAACCTTCTACCCCCTCCGGTATTTGGGACACACTGGAAAGGATGATTTTTTCAACGTTTTGGTTGTATGCCAGCGATTTCAATGCCTCCATCCCCAGCGTTTCCCACACTTCTTTGCGCACCAGTTCGTCGCCCTGAAAAACGGCGACTTTCGTGCGGGTATTTCCGATGTCGATGGCGAGGTTCATGTCCGTGTGCGGTTGGCAGTCAGCAGTTTTGAATATCCCGATTTCTCAATTTCCAATTTCATCCACCGATGGTTGCCATCGACTCCGACACCGGCGATCCAAAGCGACGGTTGGCTTCTGCCTCGAAGCCGTCTTTGGCGCGGTGGCCAAGTGCTTCGAGGAAGGCCGTGCGCACCTGTTCGTCGGTCGCACCTGCCCGCACTAAGTTTTTGATATTGAAAACGCCGTCGTCGTAGAGGCAGGTTTTCAACATGCCCTGCGGTGTCAGGCGGATGCGGTTGCAGGTGCCGCAGAAGGTACGGCTGTAGGCGGCGATGATGCCGACCGTGCCCTGATGCCCCGGGATCCGATAGTTGGCGGAGGTGGAAAACGGCGGGTCGGGTATTTTTTCGATGCCTGGAAAATGTGCCTGCAACGCCTCCAAAATGCGCTGGTGGCTCCACCAAAGTTGGTCGAAGTGGGCTGCCCCGCCGTTGAACGGCATCTCCTCGATGAACCGCACGCCCACCGGATGGTCTTTCGCCAGCAGGGCCAGCGGCGGCAGGTCGTTGTCGTTTTTGCCCTCCATCATCACGGCGTTGATTTTGGTGGGAATGCCGTGCGAGAGCAACGCCTCGAAGGTGGCCATCACAGCGTCGAAGGCATCCCGCCGGGTGATTTGAAAAAACAAATCCCGGTCGAGCGTGTCCAAACTGAGGTTGACGGAGCGGATGCCCATTTTTTTCAGGGCGGGTACCAGCGGTGCCGTCACGACGCCGTTGGTGGTGATGTGGATTTGGCGCAGCCCGTCCAGGCGGCTGATTTCACCCAAAAAATCCATCATGTCGCGCCGGATGAACGGCTCGCCGCCAGTGATGCGGATTTTCTCGATGCCCATGCCCGCCATCAGCCCCACGATGCGCAGCATTTCCTCGTAGGTCATCAATTCCTCCTTCGGCATGTACTGGATGCCTTCCTCCGGCATGCAATAAAAACAGCGGAGGTTGCAGCGGTCGGTGACGGCCAGCCTCAGGTAATTTATTGGCCGGTGGTGGTTGTCGAAAAGCAATTGCGGATTTCGGATTTCGGATTTCGGATTGGGGGCGTCCGTATTTCCGGGATTTAGAGTCTTTTTGCAAAGTTGCGATTTTTTAAACAGAAAAAGCCCTGAACTTGACATTCAAGGCTTTTCCTTTTGTGTTACCCTACACCCCAATCCGAAATCCGAAATCCCGAAATCCGAAATCACAACGAGAACCGCACCGTCACACCGCTTCGGATGTTGGTGGTCGGGTAGCCCTGCGAGGTCTTCGGCACGTTGCGGGTGTAGTCGAAGAAGAAACGCAGGGAAAGCTGCTTGTTCAACTGGTAGGTGACCGCTGGGGCGATGGACACCCTGCGGCTGCCGCGGCTCTCCTCTTCCGTGTCGGTCACGAGTTCGTGGATGGTCGTGATGTCGTCCCGGATGGAGAAGTCGAAGTTGAAGTCGAGGTCGCCTGCATTGTTTTGGCTGTTGCGGCTGCCGGGGCGGTTAGGCACTGCCGGCTTGGCATCTTTTTTCGGAGTGCGGCCTTTCTTCTTTTTCGGGGCGAGGAATCCGATTTTTGCCTCCTTGATTTTGTACCCGAAATTGATGGTGAAATCCTCCGCTTTCGTTTCGTGCAGGCGGCCGGTGCCGAGCAATTCGAGGCGAAGGGTACGGCTGCTTTTGTACTCTACTTTGAACGACATGTCGTTTTTCAAGCGAACATCCACCCCGATGAGCGGGTTGAACTGCTCGTCGATTTGCAGGTCGGGGATTTCAAATCGGGAGTAATAATCGAGGTTCGGCTCGTTCAGTTTCGTCGGGTCGAACTGGTCGTACTGGCGGTCCGTGTCGAACGTGTTCACTGCCAGTTTGCCCACGTAACCGTGCGTGATGGAGATGTTCTGGAAAATATTTTCCAGTGCGCCCAACTTCGCCAGGCCGTTGTAAGTCAACCGCCAGTTGGGCCGGGGGATGGTTTTGATGATCACATCGCCGACGTAGTTGTTGCTGACTTTCATCGTGTTGGCATCCTGGCCGGTGTAGGCGGCGATGAAGGCAGGCAGCAGCACGTTCTGCTGGAACGGCCCGTAGCCTTTCGGGAAATCCTCAAATGCAGGATCCGGGTTGTCGTGCTGACCGATGCCAAGACGGTTGGCGATGATTTCCCGGTTCGTGTCAAATTCTTTGAACAAGCCCGTCAGATCATCCTCGAACAGTGTTTTCAACGCAGAGTAGGACACGTCGAACCGGCCGAAGTCCGTGATGTTGGCGTGCTTCCACTCATTCTGGAAATACTGGCCGGGCACGCCCGAATCTTCGTAGCGGCGGAACTCCTCGGCATGGTTCTTCGACTTGGAGCGCTTGGCCTCCACGTCCACCCGGAAATCGCTGAACGGCTCCAGCGTCAGTTTCCCTTCCATGTTCTGCTGGTAATTTTGCGTCACGGTTTTCGGCAGGGCATATTCGAGGTCTGGCGTTATCCACTGCCAGTTTTTGTAGAGCCAATCTTCGCTGCTGTAATAATCTTCGGGCCGGATGTTCGGCTGGCCACCTGCCACAAAACCCCAACCCGGCGACGTGAATTTGTTCATCCCGAACAATTTGCTGTCCGGCAGGTAGCCGGGCACCACCGTACCGTAGTCTTCCGAGTATTTCACACGGAGCTTGCGCACCACCATGAGCGGACGGATGAGCACCCGTTCGATGGTGCCCGGATTGCCGTCTCTGTCTTTTTTGTCCTTGCCTTTTTTGCCGTCGGCGTCCGTACCCTGGGCATCGCCGCCAGTGTCGCCAGTGTTGCGGCGGTTTTTGGCGGGGCCGTCCTTGCTGTTGCCCTTGTCCTTCGAGTCGCTCTTGCTGTCCTTGCCTCCGCTGTCGCCTCCGGGGCGCTGTTTGGAGTTGATTTTTTTCAGGTACTTCGAGTAGTTGTACAGTTTTTCAAAATCCAGGTCTGCTTCCGCCTGGCGGGCCTGGCCGTTGGTGATGACGTTGCCGAGGGCACGGGCGTTCGGTGCCTGGCTGGCGGCATCCCAGGTATATTCGGCGTCCCAGGAAAGTTTGACGCTCGTCCAATCCAGGAACGGCAGGTTTTTCAACGGAACGCTGTAGGCCACGGTGTACTGATGGCGGTAGCCTTTCGTGCGCCCGAAATCCCGGACATTGTTCCAGATGGAATCCCGGCGGTACTGCCCGATGTCGGCGATGTATTTCGGGTCGTTCGGGTCGAGTTGGTTGCGTTCCAGCATCTTGATTTCATCGGGTTCGTCGATGACACCGACATTGTCGGCGTTGAACTTGAACTTGAGGTTTTTGGTAAAATCCCACTGCAAATCGTACCGGCGGTTCCATAGGAATTGCTTGTTGTAAAATGTGTTGTACAGCGGGTTGTCGCCTGCGAAGCGGTACTTCGTGGTGTTGAAACGTCGGTCGAGGTCGGTGGTGAAACTGAACGAATTGGGCAGCGGATTGAAGTTCATTTCTTTGACAAACTTCAGGTATTTGTCGTTTTTGATGGCCTTTTTGAACGGTTCGATGTACTTCACGGTTCGCTGGAACGAGTAGTCGATGGCACCCCGGCGGCGGGTCAGCACGTCGTTTTCGATGATGGGGTCACGTCGGGTGGTTTCATCGAAACCATACGTGAAACTGAAATTCGAGATGTCCCAGGGCATCGGTTTCCGCTCTGTGTTCTTGCGCTCCTTGCGGACGTTGGTGAAGTTGTAGCTCTTGATTTTCGTGACGATTTGCGCAGCTTTCCGAATGGACTCCCGGTCGGCAGGGTCGGAGTTTTTCAGCTTGTCTTTCAGTTCAATGTCCAGGTCGTAGGGGTCGTACTGCGGGTTGCGGGTTTCGTTGGAGAACTGGAAGTAGAACGGCACTTGCAGCCCGATTTTTTCCGGCAGGAATTTGTCTAATTTTATCTGTGCCGCCACGTCGTACTGGATGATTTGCTCCCGGCTGCGTTCGGCCAACTGCTGGTCGAGGGCACCGAACCCGATGGTGCTCGTTTTGCCCGACAGGGTCAGCGAGCCGAGGTCGGCCAACTGGATGTCGGCACGGGCAGTGGCAGCGATGCCGCCCCGCTCGTCGAGGCCGAATGCCCGAAGTTCGTTCACCCAGATTTCCACGCTTTTTTTATCGCTGGGGTCGCAGTCGTCGCCTTCCTTTGGGTTGCGGATGCCCACCATCACCGCCTTCACGAGGCCGAGGTTGGGGTTGCCTTTGATGCGAAGCCGGGCACCCGGCACGTTGGGGTCGCCACCCGGGAATTCGTAAATCTGGCCCAGCGGGAAGTCGCTGGCATTGCGCTCGATTTTCATTTTCTTCAACAACTCGAAATCGACGCTCAAATCATTCTCCTCCGGCCACACAACCCGCTGATAATCAGGGTTATTTGGCTTTACTTGGGTGTCTTCGTCGGACAACGTGAGCGGGATTTCGTACTCGTAAAAGTTGTTCTTGAAGTCGCTGCCCAACCGCACGAACACCCGCAGGTCGCCACTTTCCAGCGGCTCATCGCCCATGCCGCAGTCCGTTTGTTCAGCGTGTACGAACATTTTCAGCTTGCTGTAATACCGCATGTCGAGGTTCATGTTTTTGAACATGGCCCTGGAGTCGCCATCTTCCAGTTCGCAGGCCCGCAGCGTGAGCGCCTGCTCATTTTGGTAGGCTTGGGGGTTCACACCGCCGAGCGCCTGTTCCCGACTGATGCCGGGAGGCAGCACGTAGTTGAACGGTGTGCGCTGGCTGTTTTCTTCGATGTTGACTTTGTTCAGTTCAAACAAGGTCTGGTTTTCAAAATCGGAAGGGTCGATGGCGAAGCAGGCATCGCCGAGGTCCTGCTTGTAGCGCCGCCACTGGTTGCGCACGAGGTCGAGCGTTGCGAAGCGGAACTGCACCGGCGCTTTGAAGTCTTTGAAATACATCCGCATGAAACGGATGGATCGGAAGTCGCTGATGCCGCCCACTTTGCTGAAATTTTCGTCGGTCGCGGGCAGATCCAGCGGCACCCGGAAGCGGTACCAGATGCGGCTGCCGCCACCGCTGATGGTGTCGGTGATGAACGGGTTGTCGAGGTCGATGCCCCGGCTGCCGTCGTATTTGATGGGGATTCGGTACTGGAAGTAGCCCTCCGTTTCGTTCAGTGTGCGGTCGCCGTCGAGGTCTTCGCCGTCGGGCAGCAGGGTAGATGCTGGCGAGGTGTTTTGGCCTTGCGTGATGGGGGTGTTGCCCTCCGTGCCGAAGTGCCGGTCGAATCGGTCGAGCAGTTTGGTGCCGCTGGGGTAGCCGTAGCGGAAGTGCTTGAAGTCGTCGTTCGAGGGGTCATCCATGATGGCTTTCCGGGCATCGGAGTCGAAGTTTGGGCCTGAAATGGCATTCAGGAAGTAGTCGAACTGTACCCGTTCCAGCGAATCCTGCAAGCCGTCGAGGCCCACGTCCTGGTACTGCCGGTTGTCGGGGTCGATGTCGAAGGCGTTGGTGATTTGTTGCGTGAGCGGCACACGGCCCCAGCCGGTGCGGGTGGCCCGTCGGCCCTTGGTGTTGGGGCCGGGGAGGCCGTTTTCAAAAAACTTCCGGGAGTCCGGCATGATGTCCTCCGAAATATTCCCGAAATTCAGGTAAATGTAGCCGTCCATGTCGCCGTTGGCGGCGGCGGGGTTGCCCTGGTCAAGCCCCGTGGTGTCCAGGAAGGGACTGAGCATCCAGAACTCCACGTACTCGATGTTGGCCGTCTGGAAATCGTTGGTGGTCAACTGCCGCATGATGCCTGCCCACCGCGTATCCGGTTCGAGCAGCTTGCCAAAGTTGTTCAAACCTGCCGAGTAGATGGTGCCGCCCGGCGGGTCGAAGTTGTAAGGCCCGCGGCGGTTGGGGTCGTACCGGACATCGAGAATCTGGGTGTAGGAGTTGAACTGGTTAGTAGTGGGCGTGAAGTTGGGGAAAATCTCCTGCTGGTTGATGTTCTGCGTGTACGGGTTCACGTTGTCGCCATCGCCGCGCAGCGAGCCGTCGGACTCGATGCGGAACCAACTCAGGTGCGCCCGGTTCACCCCGGCCAGCGTCGTGTCCTTGAGTTGGGCTTCGGGGAACATCTCGTTTTGAGGCACACTGGCCATCACCCAGCCATTGTTCCCGATGATAGGTGCCTGGATGTTGAGTGGTTGGGCACTGCCCTCGAAGTCGTCGATGTACACCACGCCGCCTTTTTCATCGCCGACGGAATTTTCGTTGATGGCACGGGCGTGGCCGGGCTTGAGGGCTGCCGTTTCGGCAGCGAACGTGATGTTGGACGGTGCTTTCGTTGAAATGAACGGCAGTTTGTCCACCATCTTCGTGATCCACGGCACCTCGTTGCTGTAATTCATGTCGAGGCCGAAGATGCGGTTGTTGATGGGGTCGTCGCCGATGTTCACCTTCTTCGTGTAGGGCCGCTCGAAGAGGCGCAGGTAGGTACCGCCCAGCGTCAGGTGTTTGTTTACTTCGTAATCGGCACGAAGGCCGAGCATGGTTTTCGTCTGGAAGCCAAACAGCGAGTTGTCCTCAAAACCAACCTTGATGGGCGTACCGGAGTTGAGGTAGGCATCGTTCAAAATGCGCACTTTTCCGATGTTGTAGTCCACTTCGAAATCCTGGCCCTCCTTGAGCGGGATGCCTCCGGCTGTTACCTTCACCGAGCCTTGCGGGATGTTGAAGGCCCCCAGCGAAATCTCGTTCGAGACGCTCGATTTGTACGAGCCTTCGATGGTGAAACGGTTGAATTCGGCGTACTCACGGGCGTTGAAAAGCGTCTGGGTGTAAAGTTGTTTGTACACAAACTTGGCGGCATCGGCAGGGTCGGTGAACTGCTTTTCCAGCGCACTGCCGAACGGCTCCAACACCGGGAACATGATGCGCCCGTTGCGGGATTGGATGGTCAGGCCGTCCACGTAGTCGAACACCCCGTCGGGCTGGGGGTCGTTCTGCACGTTGAGCTGGTCGAGGTTGAACACCCGCAGCAGCGGTACCCCGGCGAGGTTGGTGGAGGGTAAAAACCGTTTTTTGCCCTGGCCCGGGTCTTCGTAAAAAATATCGAGTTTGAAATCCTCCCTCGACACGTTGTACGCCCCGATGTTGTACACGTTTTTCATCATCAGGTCCCAGGTCGGGAGGTCCACCGGCTGGATGGTACTCTTCAACATCTTGACAAACAGCACGTTCTGCGTGGTGGTGTCCGAGTTTTGGGGCACGTCTTCGGCAATCTGGCCGATCTGGTAAATCGAGTCACGGTAGGTGTACTCGAAGGCCACACCCACCACCTGGTCGGGCTGGATGTTGATGTTGAGCGAAACAAAACCAAGCTCCGGGTGGAAGGTGTACTCGGTCGGCGACAGCAGGCGGGCAGTCACTTTTTCAAAATCACGGCCCTGCTGGAAGTTGAACGGCGGCGTTTTCAGCACGTTCACCACCCGTTCGACCTGCTTGGTGCGGGGGTCGTTGAGCAGCGCCCCGAAAATCGGGTTTGCATGGTTGTCGGGCAGTGCCTCGCCCTTGTTGTCGCGGAAAACCGGCACACTCGGCGGCTGCATGTCGGGCGAGGTGTTGGTCATGCGGGTCGTTTCACCCAGGTCGGCGATGGCGACGATGTCGCGGATGTTCTCCGTCGCATTGCGGGTGTCGGTGACCCAAACCTGTATTTTCTGGATTTTGAAAAGCGACTTGATGACCGGCAGGTCGGAGAGCGCGCTCTCGAAGTTGTTGCGGTTGTAGTGGGTGAGCAGGAAGTGGCGGTTTTCATCGTAGGCATCGGCGAACACTTCGTACTCCTGGAACTGGCTGCCGCCTTGCAGGGTAATGCTTTCCTGCTCCGACTTCTGTTGCGAGGCCACGCCGGTGAGGCGCAGCTTGCCCCACTGGGTTTCCATTTTCAAACCAAACAAACTCTGGCTCCCCTGGATGAGGGTGCTTTTCAATGGCAGGCTCACGTTGCCCGCTTCGATTTTTTTGATGATGTCGTCTTCGCCGAAAGCATCGGTGTTGTAGTCGAGCTTCATGGTGTTGTCGAAGTCGAAAGTCGCCTGGGTGTTGTAGTTGGTGCTGAGTTTGAGCTTTTCGCCGATGGAGCCTTCCACGTTCATCTGGATGTCCATGTCGAAGTCGAAACCGCCCTGGCGCTGTTGCCGTCGGGTGAAGCTGGGGTTTTGGATGTTGGAGAAATCCACCCCGAAGGTGAGGTCGATGTTGCCCTGCGGCTGGATGTCCACTTTGTTGCCGCCGAAGAGCCGTTCGATGAGCTGGTTTTTCACGTCCACTTTCCCGATGGGGTCGAGCCTGCCGGAGGCGCTGCGGCCCCCGCTGCTGCCGTTGAGTTGGTTGAAGTAATCCCGCTCCTGTTGCCGGGCCTGGTACTCCATGTATTCCTCGAAAGTCATGTAGGTGGGGGGGCGGAAGTAGTCGTCGCCGAGGCGCTCGGTGATGATGTACTGCCCGCTGACGGGGTCGTATTCTACGGTTTGTACTACGGAGGCAGGGTCCCTGAGGTCGAAAGGATTTGGGTTCGGGTTGTTGAGGAAGTCACCTGTACGGTCTTTGAGTGGTATCGTGTCCTGTGTTACGGAGAAAGGATGGGCGGTCAGGAGCGGTTCCCGGTCTGTGCCCGCAGGGGTGGCATTTTCATCTGCCAGGATATATTCGGGGGTGTAGGGGTTTTCAGGGAGGTTGTTGCTTCCCTGCACAGGAACGGTGAAAGTGCTCAGTCCGAATACCATCCAAAAACCTGGTAGTAAATTTCTCTTCTTCATATTTTATCAAAGAAAGTTGTGCGTAACGAACGTCCTACAAGTTTCAAAAGAAGTTCGGAAAGCTGAAAAGTTGCAGCAAATACAGGCTGTTTCGGCTTTCTTCCTTCAGGTGGAAACGCAGTCATGGAAAACAAGGGAGAACCGGGGCAGGCCGCCGGTACCGGAAGCAGGTTTTACGAGATGGGAACAGATAAGTTGGGAATCGTGGTAAATTTTGCTGATAGTCCATTCGTAAGGTCTAAAATTCCGTGTTTTTCAAACTGATTTACCGCAAAAACGCTGAACGTGGCTTTGATTTTTCCGGCCACTGATATTTAACAGTTATTGGGTGATTGAGATATTGGAGATTTGAGATTGGATATTCCGGCAGCCAAATTCAAATCTCTAATACCCAATATCCAATCTCCAATTTCACGAAAGCTGCTTCAACGCCAGCCTGACCAATTCTTCTACGGTTTTCACGCCGGGTTGTTCCTCCAGGACTTTGTTCAGGGCCTTTTGCGCCTGAATTTTGTTGACCTGCAACGACAGGAGCGCAGATAACGCTTCCTGCCGGATGGTATTGTCCGCCGGGAGGAGCGAAAGTGGCATGTCGCCGCCAGATTTCACCATTTTGCTTTTCAGGTCGAGGATGATTTGCTTGGCGGTTTTTTGGCCTACGCCCTTCACTTTGCGCAGCGCCGCTTCGTTTTCGCCGATGATGGCCACCCTGATTTCGTCGGGGTTCATTTGCGAGAGCATCACCTGCGCCGTCGTCGGCCCGATGCCCGACACGGAAATCAGGTGTGCGAACAGCACCCGTTCCTCCTCCTCGGCGAAGCCGTAGAGCGTGTGCGCATCTTCCTTGACGTGGTAGTAGGTCAAGATTTTCACGTGCTCCAGCTTTTCCACTTTCGCATACGTGAACAGGCTGATGTTGATGTGGTAGCCAATGCCCCCGGCCTCGACGACGATGTAGGTCGGCGATTTGAAATTGATGCTGCCTTTGATGTAGGTAATCAATGGATACGGGATGTTTGATGAAATCAGGCAGCGAAGGTAGGAATTTTGGACGGGTTAGGGATGTTGCTGGTTTTGTGCTATTTTTGACCATAAAATTGCTTTTGCGATGGAAACCCTGCTAATAAAATATGAGTCACTTGACCAATTTTCACAAAAATTGGTGTTGGACTTTGTGGATTTGCTCCTCAAAAGGCAAAATCCAAAGCCGTCGGCCTCTTCGCCCAAACTTAGGCCACGGGACAAAAGAAAGTCTTCGGGCCTTGCCGTTGGAGACAACCAAGCCGAGCCTGGCAATACCCCTTTTGATTACCAGGCTTACCGCAAACAACTGCTTGCCTTGCGCCCGTGGTCAATCGAGGAGGTGAAGGAATTTGACGAAAACCTGGCTGCTTTCAAAAACATGACCTTCAAGGAATGGTAATTGACAGCGCCATATTTATCGAATATCTGAGGTCAAGGAACAGGGAGCAAACAGCCCTGCTTAACCTGCCCATCGCACCCGCCTACTATGTTTCGGACGTTACTGTTTTTGAGTTGTTCATGGGGGCAAAGGACGAGGCAAAATGGAAAGAAGTCGAGGTCGTGCTTGGCCCAATGATAAGGCTTCCTTTTAATTATGCCGCTGCCGTGGAGGCGGCCAAAATTTACCAAATACTTCAGAAACAGGGCAATATCATCGAGTTCAGGGATATTTTCATTGCAGCAACTGCGCTCGTCAACCAACTGCCCGTCAGAACCCTGAACGTCAAGGATTTTTCCCGCATACCTGGCCTCGAACTGGCCTAAACTCAGCCAGCTTCCCTCCCCAAAAAAATCATTTACTTTTGGCGCACGATGCGTTACTCCATCCAACAAATCGCCGAAATCACCGGAGGCAGCTTCCTCGCCCCGCCCAGCGAAGCCGTCATCGAGCACCTGCTGCTCGACAGCCGACAGGTCATTTTTCCGGCCAGTACCTTGTTCATTGCGCTGCAAGGCAGGCGGCACGACGGGCACGAGTTCCTGCGGGAACTTTACGACAGCGGTGTGCGCAATTTCATCGTTTCAAAGCCACCAAAAAACAACCAACAACCAACAGCCAACAGCCAACAACCCTTCCCTTCCGCCAATTTTATTTTGGTCAAAAATGCCCACGCCGCCTTCCACCAGTTGGCGGCGTGGCACCGCCACCAGTTCGGTTTGCCGGTCGTGGGCATCACGGGAAGCAACGGCAAAACCATCGTGAAGGAGTGGCTCTTCCAATTGCTGCACGAGGACTACCACATCGTGCGCAGCCCCAAAAGTTTCAATTCGCAGACGGGGGTGCCGCTCTCCGTGCTGCAAATCACGCCGGAACACACCCTCGGCATCTTCGAGGCAGGCATCTCGAAGCCCGACGAGATGGGAAAACTCGCCCCGATTCTTGACCCTGACATCGGCATTTTCACCAACATTGGCGAAGCCCACAGCGAGGGCTTCCCCGACATCGAAACCAAGCTCCGGGAGAAACTGATTTTGTTCAAAAATGCCAAAACGGTCATCTACTGCGTTGACAATCAGTTGATTGATGATGAGATGAAAAAACTGACCGGCATAACATTTTTCACCTGGTCAGCTACCGGCAAGGAGGCGGGTTTGCAAATCGAAAGC
This sequence comes from Bacteroidota bacterium, assembly GCA_016234735.1. Lineage (GTDB taxonomy): Bacteria > Bacteroidota > Bacteroidia > Chitinophagales > Saprospiraceae > UBA6168. The sequence goes on from JACRAN010000274.1 coordinate 15,189, forward strand.
ATCCGGCAGCACTCCAACGGAACTACCCTCACGTCTCGTCCCTCATCCCTCGTCCCTCATCCCTCATCCCTCGAAATCCCGTTCACCGATGCCGCTTCCGTTGAAAATGCCATCCACTGTTGGGCGCTGATGCTGCACCTCGGCTACGCCGACCAGACCATCGCCGACCGCATGGCCCGCCTGGAACCGGTGGCCATGCGCCTCGAACTGAAGGAGGGGCAGAACGGCTGCACCGTCATCAACGACAGCTACAATTCCGACCTCACCTCGCTGACCATCGCCCTGAATTTTCTGGAGCAGCACGGCAAATCGCTCCGCCGGACGCTCATCCTCTCCGACATTTTGCAGAGCGGGCAACCGCAGGCGCAGCTCTACGGCACGGTGGCGCGGCTGCTCCTCGAAAAACGCCTCGACCGTCTCATCGGCATCGGCAGGCAGGTGGCATTTTTGAAAAAACTGCTGCCCGACGGCTTCGATGCACGGTTTTACGCAGGCACGGCTGCTTTTCTGGAAGATTTTCCGCAGTTGGTTTTCCGGGACGAAATCATTTTGCTGAAAGGTGCCCGGCATTTCGAGTTCGAGCGCATTGCCAACCAGTTGGTGACGAAATTTCACAAAACCGTGCTGGAAGTGAACCTCAGCGCGCTGCTGAACAACCTGCGGGTGTACCAGAGCCGCCTGCTCCCCGGCACGAAAATGATGGTGATGGTGAAGGCCGGGGCCTACGGCAGCGGCAGCGTGGAAGTGGCCAAACTGCTTGAATTTCAGCACGTTGACTACCTCGGCGTGGCCTACGCCGACGAGGGGGTGGCGCTGCGCAAGGCGGGCATCCAACTCCCCATCCTGGTGATGAACCCGGAGGAGGCCACCTTCGAGGCGCTCGTGCGCTACCGGCTGGAGCCGGAGATTTACAGCCGGAGTTTGCTGGAAAATTTCACGAAATTTCTGGAAAATCATTTTGCCCAAAAAACGGCAGACAGCGACTCCGTCACTTCCCTCAACCAGCCGATTCACCTCAAACTCGACACGGGGATGCACCGCCTCGGTTTTGAGGAAAAAGATTTGGACAGCGTCATCGAAATGGTGGCCCGCTCACCCGTCACCGTTCAGACCATCTTCACGCACTTAGCTGCCAGCGAGGCCCCTGCACACGACGGTTTCACGCACGAGCAGGCTGCCCGTTTTGAAAAAATGTATGAAAAATTGGCGGTGGGACTCGGCTACCGGCCCATGCGCCACATCCTCAATTCTGGCGGCATCGTGCGCTTCCCGCAGCACCAGATGGAGATGGTACGGCTCGGTATCGGGTTGTACGGCATCGATAGCAGCGGGCTGTTGCAGGACAGGCTCCAGACGGTAAACACGCTGAAGGCGACCATTTCGCAGGTGAAAACGCTGGAGCCGGGCGAGACGGTCGGATACGGCAGGATGGGCAAGGCGCAGCGGCCCATGCGCATCGCCACCCTCAGCCTCGGCTACGCCGACGGCCTGCTGCGGCGGGCGGGCAATGGGCAGTACAGCGTTTTGATAAACGGAAAAAAAGCGCCCCTCGTCGGCAACGTCTGCATGGACATGACGATGGCCGACGTGACCGGCATCTCCGATGCAGCGGAGGGCGATGCCGTCATCATTTTTGGAAAAGAACTGCCGGTGCAGGAACTGGCGGCCTCCCTCGGCACGATTCCCTACGAGATTTTCACCACCATTTCGGAGCGGGTGAAGCGGGTGTACGTGCAGGAGTGAGGCGTTTTTTCTATTTTGAAACTTGGCAACCTATTGTTTTTCATCAAGTTCTCTTATCTTTATGCCGAATCTCGTTTTGGCAAAACTCACCTTTACTGCTCATTTATTTTTTCCAAAAAAACAAACCTTTGAAAACAGAAGGACGATAGCTGGCGAACATCGCCTCGCGGGTCAAAACGTACGTTTTTTAATCATTTTTTTCACACTAACCACCTGATTATGAAGCGAAATTTATCACTCATTGCATTGTGTTCCCTTGCGGTGCAAGTTGCATTTGCCCAGTTGCCGGATGGAAGTACGGCCCCCAACTGGACGATGAACGACATCCTCAACCAGCCCCATACCCTCTACAACTACCTGGACCAGAACAAAGTGGTGTTCCTCGATTTTTCCGCCACCTGGTGCGGGCCTTGCTGGAACTACCACAACACAGGTTCGCTGGAAAACCTTTACACTTTGTATGGCCCGGCACCGGGCACCAACAACGTCCGGGTTTTTATGATAGAGGATGACCCGGCGACTAACACGGCCTGCCTCTACGGACCTGCCGGATGCGTTGGCGGCACACAAGGCAACTGGGTGGCTGGCACACCTTACCCGATCATTGACGATGCTTCGCAAAGCAATGCCTACAACATCAATTATTATCCGACGATTTATTGCGTTTGCCCCGACCGTAAGATTTATGAAACGGGGCAAGTTGGCACAAACTCGCTGTGGAACTACGCCAAGTTCTGTTCCGCACCAACGCTTACGGTGACTTCGGTGACGGACGTTGCCTGCTATGGCGGGAGCAATGGTGCCATCAATATCGGAGTGACGGGAGGCATGCCGCCTTTCACTTTTTTATGGAGCAATGGCGCTACGACCGAGGACATCTCCAACCTCACGGCGGGCAACTACTCGCTGACCGTTACAGGTTCTTTGGGCGGTACGAAGACCCTGGGGCCTGTTGTAGTTTCGCAGCCCGCAGCCCCGGTGCAGATAACCGTCAACGAAGTGGTGGATGAGGGATGTGGCGGCTTGGGCGGCTCCATCGATGTCAGTGCCTACGGTGGTACGCCCGGCTATGATTATTTATGGAGCAATGGTGGGACAACGCCGCTTATTTCAGACCTGTCGGCAGGCAGCTACTCCCTCACGGTGACGGATGACCACAGTTGCACGAAGACCCTGCTGAACGTCATCGTTGACCCGCCGACCTTGCCGGTAGCGTTCGCAACGGCACCTTCCACCCTCACCTGCACCAACCCATTGATGACGTTGAGCGGGGCTGGCTCCTCCACCGGCCCTGACATGAATTACGTTTGGTCCACTAGCAATGGGCATATCGTGTCGGGGGCCACCACACTCAACAATTGTGTGGTGGACGAAGCGGGGAGCTACGAACTTTTTGTTTACAACACGTCCAACAATTGTGCAGCATATGCAAATGCGACCGTGACGGCCAATCAGGTCGAGCCGATGGCAATTGCCGGCCCGCCCGGTACGCTGACTTGCACAGCATCCCAAATACAATTGGCGGGGGTCGGCTCAACGGGCAACAATTTCAGCATCCTCTGGACCACGCAGGGCGGCAACATTGTATCCGGTGCCACCACCCTCAACCCGACCGTGAACGCCGGTGGCACTTACACATTGACGATTACGAACACCACCAACGGTTGCACCCAGGCATCTTCCACTACGGTTACATCCAACACAGCCCCACCAAACGTTACGGCGAACGGCGGCCAAATCACCTGCACCAATTCCACCGTCCAACTCTCCGGCAACTCGACCACTCCTGGCGTCACGTATGCCTGGACGGGGCCGAATGGCTACACCTCGACTGCCCAAAATCCGGTTGTTTCGGCACAGGGTACTTACTTCCTGACTGTGACAAAAAGCAGCAACGGCTGCACGGCCACGGACGATGCCGAAGTGACACAAAACACGACCGCACCGCAAGCCTCCGCCCAGGGCGGCACTATCAACTGCACGAACGCTTCCGTCACGCTGAACGGAAGTTCGGGCACTCCCGGCGTCACGTATGCCTGGACGGGGCCGAATGGCTACACCTCGCCTGCCCAAAACCCGGTGGTCAACACGCAGGGAAATTACGTCCTGACCGTCACCGCTCCCAACGGTTGTACGCAGACTGCAACGGGGATTGTCAACCAAAACACCACACCGCCAACGGCCAGCGCAGGCCCCAACGGGCTGTTGAATTGCAACGCAAGCGAGGTGTTGCTCAACGGCACGGCATCCAGTTCGGGCAATCAGTACAGCTACCTCTGGACGACCACTGGCGGCCACATTGTTTCGGGAGGAACCACCCTCACGCCAACGGTTGATGAGGCTGGCAGCTACTCGCTCACGGTCTCCAACAGCAACAACGGCTGCACCAGCACTGCCAGTACCCAGGTGATGGAGAGTGCTCCGGTGACGGTTGGAATTGCATCGCAAACCAACGTGCTCTGCAACGGAAACTCGACGGGAACGGCAACCGTGTTGGCGGGAGGTGGCAGTGGTTCGTTTACCTACGCCTGGTCGAACGGGGCCACCACCTCAACGGTATCTGCCCTCAGCGCCGGTTCCTACTCCGTCACGGCGACCGACGGCGAAGGCTGCGACGAAACAGCCACGGTCATCATCACGGAACCTTCCGAAGTGAGTGTCAATGCGGCCACGGTTGCGCAATCTGCACCCGGTGTGAACGACGGCATTGCGTCAGCCAACCCGACAGGTGGCGCTGGCAATTATTCCTACCAGTGGAGCAACGGCGAAACGACGCAGACCATTTCCAACCTTGTCCCCGGCAACTACACCGTGAGCGTGACGGATGGGAACGGCTGTTTGAAAATGCAAACCATCACGGTGAATGAATTCGGTTGTGCCGTGTCCGCTTCGGCAGAAGGTTACGACGCTTCCTGCCACGGTGCCAGTGACGGTGCGGCAAGCATCATTTTGACCAACGCCGCTTCCCCACAGGTTTTCCTTTGGTCAAATGGTGCCACTTTTCCCAACATCTCCGGCCTCGCTCCCGGTGCCTACACGGTATCCGCTACGGACGGTAACGGTTGCGAAGTCGTCGCTTCCGTCGAAGTCGGAGAGCCGGGAGTTCTGTTTGCCAATACCACCGCCACTGGCGTGACTGCCTCCGGCGTGGACGATGGCACCGCCACTGCCAACCCCACGGGTGGCACTGGCCCCTTCACCTACCTTTGGAGCAATGGCGGGACCACCCAAACCATCACGGGCCTCGTCTCTGCCAACTACACGGTCAGTGTGACGGATGCCAATGGTTGCGAAGCGGCACAAACGGTTCCGGTGGCTCCTTTTGCTTGCGCAATGCTTGCCACCATCACGGCCAACGACATTTCCTGCGCCGGTGCTGGCGACGGTCAGGCAACGGTGACTCTGAGCGGCGGGCTTTCGCCATTCAGTTATGATTGGTCAAACGATGAAACCACGGCCACCATCACCAACCTCGGCCCCGGCACTTACTCCGTGACCGTCGGCGACGCGGTGAACTGCCCGGCCATTGTCGAAGTGACCATCCTCGAACCGGTCACATTGGATGTTGAGTTGAGTGAATTTGCCAACACGGATTGCGGCACCGCCAATGGCCTCGCCACTGCATTAGCGATGGGTGGCACACCGAATCCTGACTATCATTTCACCTGGTCGAATGGGGAAACAACTGCTTCCATCACCGGCCTCGATGCCGGCACTTACACAGTTTCCGTCAGCGATGCGAATGATTGTTTGGCCACTTTGGAGGTTGAAATCAGCGTGAACGATGCGGAAGCGCCGGTCGTTGCTACGCAGGACTTGACCATCGCCCTCAATGCCAGTGGACTTGCCAGCCTCACCGCTTCGCAAATCGACAATGGCAGCACCGACAACTGCGATATTGCCAGCATGGCGATTGACTTCAACAGTTTCACCTGCAACGACCTCGGTACGCACGAGGTCACACTCACCGTCACCGATGTAGCGGGCAACAGCAGCACTGGCACAGCCAACATCACCGTTGTTGACAACACGTTGCCCACCATCATCGTGGAGGATTTGGTGGTTTCATTGGATGCCAACGGAACGGCCACCATCACGCCCCAGATGCTCAACAACGGCAGTGCCGACAACTGCGGCATCGTGGAAATGACGGTGGATGTTTCGACTTTCACCTGCGACGACCTCGGTGCAAATGCCGTCGTGCTGACCGTCAAAGATGCCAGCGGCAATGCCGCCTCCGGCACGGCCATCGTCACCATTCAGGACAACATCGCACCCGCCATCACCTGCCCGGACAACGCAGTGCTGCCCTACTGCGACCCTGTCACCGAATTTGAAATACCGACCAACGATAACTGCGCACAGGCGTTGGTGCCTTCGCAAACCAGCGGCCTGCCCAGCGGTTCCAGCTTCCCTGCCGGTGTGACCGTGATGACTTTCGAAGTCAACGACGGCAACGGCAACCACAACACTTGCTCGTTTACTATCGAAGTTCCGATGGAAATGACGGTTGGTTTGAACGCTGACCACGTTTCCTGCTTTGGTGAAACAGACGGCAGCATCGTCGCCCAGGTATCCGGTGGGGCCGGAGGTTACACCTATGTCTGGAGCAACGGCGCTGCTACAGCTTCCATCGAAAACCTCGGCGCTGGCAGTTACAGCGTGAGCGTGACCGACGAAGCGGGTTGTGAGGAAGTTCAAACCGCAAACATTGCAGAGCCTACCGCCATCGTCTCCACGCCCGACAACATCACACCGGAAACCACTGGCCAGCAAAACGGAGCCATCGAAGTGACGGTGACTGGTGGCACACAGCCTTACGACTACGAATGGACGGATGAAAACGGCAATGTTATTTCCAATCAGGAAGACGTGAGCGGCCTGTCGGCGGGGAATTACACGCTAAAAATCAAGGATGACAATGGCTGCATTTCCCTCCATGTTTTCACCATTCAGTCCGTGTCGGGCATTGCGCAGCGAAAACTCGAACAGAGCATCAGCCTCTTTCCGAACCCGACCAGCGGGTTTGTGACGGTGGCATTCGAGGATGCCAACGCCACCGAGGCGAATATCCGGGTATTCGACATCACTGGCAAATTAGCGGCTGATTTTCCAAATGCCAGCCTGTTGTCCGGGCGGTTCCAGATGGATGTTTCCGGCCACGCAGACGGCATATACTTGGTGAGGATTATGATTGAAAATCAAGTAGTTACGAAGCGATTGGTGGTCAACAGGTAGGAAGAACCTTGCTTGATTTTTTGCAAAAAGGGCACCTGTTTACGGGTGCCCTTTTTGGTTCAAACAAGCGCCAGGTGCGCCTTCAGCGAAGCCTGCGCCGCATCTGCCACGATGAGGTAAAATGCTTCCGGTTCATTGTCCACCTGCACTTTTTCCAGCGCCCGGTAGTATGCCAACCGGGAAGCGTTATCGCCTTTCAGGTTGGCGATGGTGTAGCCATTGCGCAGCAAAATGAGGTTCATCACCAGCCTCGACGTGCGCCCGTTGCCATCGATGAACGGGTGGATGCTCACTAACCGCTCGTGCATCTCCGCCGCCAAAATGACCGGGTGCATGCTGCCCCGCTGTTTTTGATAGTGGAAAAAATAATCCTCCATCAACTTGTCGAGCAGGTAAGGCTGTGGCGGCTCGTGTTGGCTGCCCGAAATGCGCACCGGCACCGTGCGCCACCTTCCTGCATTTTCCCGGTCGATGCTTTTCAGGATGAGCGCATGGAGTTCCAGCAACGTGCGTTTGCTCATGTCTTCCCGCCGGGTGGCCAGTTCGGCGATGAAGTCGGCTGCTTCCGCATGGTTGATGGCTTCCAGGTGCTCCCGCATGGACTTGCTGCCGATGGTCAGCCCTTCGTTGACGACAAGGCTGGTTTCCTGCAACGTCAGCGTGTTGCCCTCGATTCGGTTGCTCTCGAAGGTGTATTCGATGTGAAAATACGCCCGCATCCGCCGCAACTGTGCCGGGTCGAGCGGTTTTTTGCGCTGCCAGGCAGCCTTCAATTGGTCGATTTCGGCCAATCTCTCTGCCAATTCGCCCAGCACTGGCGGCACTTCGAGCGCCCGTTTGCCGGTGAGGTATTCCACCCGGCTCTCGGCGGCCATCATGATTTCCGGTATGTCCTCTTGGTACTCGTATTGGATGACGTTCACCACTTTTTCGGCCACCCAAAGTATGCGCAACTCCTTGATTTCCAAGCCGTAAGCCTCAGCCAAAAGCGACAAGTGGGCTTCGGTTGGCAGCCTGTTGCCATTTTCGTATTTACTGAGCAGTGCCTGGTCGATGCTGGTCGCAGCAGCGATGTCTTTGAACTTGAGTTGTTTTTCCTGGCGGGTTTCTTTGAGGAGGTTGTGCAATGTTTTCATTTTATGACTATTTTTTTCTTGACAAATTTAGTCATTTTTTTTGGTTTTCAAAATTTTACACAAAAAAAAAGTGCAGCACGTCATTTTTTACGCACTGCACTTTTGGGTCTGATTACCAGTGGCTATCGCAGCTTCATCATTTTCCCGACAGCGGAACCGCTTGCAGTTTCCATTTTGTAGAAAATAAGGCCGGTGCCTGACAATCCTTCCCTGTTGACAGTCAGTTCATTGCGCCCTTTTTCAAAATACCCCCCTCGGTTGAGCAGCATGTTGCCGGAGGCATCAAAAAACGAAAACTGCACGTCACCGGCTTCCGGCAGGCTGAATGCAATCGCCGTTTTTTCCGTGAACGGGTTGGGTTGGCAGCCATGCAAAACAACTTCTGCTACCTCGTCGCCAGTGAATTCAAGGTGTACTTCCAACCGTTCGTCGTTGTGGTTCCAAGCGAGGGCAGGCGTGATTTCGGAAGTGATTTTCAGCACCTCAGCGAGGTTCGTATTTTCCAAAACTTTGAATTTCAGCGTAAAATGTGTGACCGGCACCTTGCCGTACCACAGCGCCGTGATGATGCCCTCCTCGCTGCGGGAAATATTGAAAACGGGGTTTTCAGTGTCGTCTGATTTTTTTACAAAATCCTGAAATTCAATCGCTTGCGGGTCTAATTCCAGTGTAAACTGCCAGGCTGCCGCCTCATCCGTTTCAAAAACAACCTCCACCTCATCGCCCTTACGCAGTACCAGATTTTTGGTTTTCAAAGTGAAAACACCACCACTGCGCCCCTCTGCCCACGGCTCACTGCCGACTGCGGACTGCCCACTGCCCACTGCAAAAGCCGGATCCGCATTTCCGCTCACATCGCCGGTTTTGATGGCGGTGAAATGGGCGTTCAGGTCATTCTGCGTCAGGTTGTTCATCGAAATGCTCTGCGGGAATGGCCACGGGCTGGCCGGGTTGGTGAAGACATGGCTCCCCGGCACGAACTGCCACGATGGGGTGCCATTCGGAAAATCCTGTGTCATCGAAAGTATCAGGCTTTGAATAGCAATCAGGTCAGCGACCGTCACGGAGCCAGTGCTGTTCGCATCGGCAGCGATGAGTTGCCACGGCTGTGTGAATGGGTTCACGCCGAGGATGTGGTCGTTGATTTTTGCCAAATCGAAAGCCGTCACCCCGTTGACCGGGGCGATGTTTTTCGACGGGGCAATGGTGAAGTCGCCACCGTGCGGCAAGTCCTGGAAGTTAAAATTACCATTGCCCGCCTGCGTCACCACTGGCGGCACGAACGCCCCGGAGAGGCTCACCGTCACTTGCCCGACCGGCTGACCGGCTGGCGTTTGAATCATGCCGCCGATGGCCACGTCCGGCACGCAAACCACCGGGTTGTTTTGCACCGTCACGATGGTTTCACAAAAATCGGCATTGCCGCCGGGGTCGGTGACCCAAAGCTGCACGAGGTTCGGCCCGGCATCGTCGCAGGTGAAAAGCTGCACGTTGTCAGCCGTGTTTTGTGAAAAACTGAACTGCAAACTGGCTGCCGGGGCGCAGTTGTCGAAACTGCCGAGGTTGAGTTGCGAAGCACCCACCGAAGCCTGACCGAGCGCATTGAGCGTCACCGTGAGGCCAATGGCGCAGTAGGCCGTTGGTGCCTGGCTGTCGCCCACCGTCACGGTGAAGCTGTGCTGTGACACGTTCCCGCAGCCGTCGCTGGCCGTGAACATCATCGGGTACACACCTGCGGGCACGTTTTGGAAACTGAACCCGTTGCCCAGCGACCCGGAGGCCGTGATGGTCACGTGGTTGCTGCAATCGCTCATTTGCGGCAGTGGGAGCGTCACGTTTCCATTGCACCCGACAGCGCTGGTGGCAGCGATGTTTGCAGGCGGGTTGACGAACACAGGTGCCTGATTGTCAACCACTTCGAGCAGTTGCGTATGCGTCCAGATGCCCGTGCCGTTGCCTGAATTCGGCTGGTACTGGCACCAGTCGATGATGGTCCATGTCCTGAAAACCTTGTAGCAGGCAGGCTCCGCAATCCAGAAAATATCGTCCTCAAAGTTGACGGCAACCGACTCGCAGCCGTTTTGCCCCAGCAAAGTCGGGCCGTTGTGGGGCCAGGGCAGGTCGAACGGCTCCAGCGACACGCCGCTGCAAGCCTCCGTCGTGAAGTTTTCCGGCCAGATGATTTGGCTGCCGCTGGTGTTCCAGGGGCTTTGGTTCACGAGGTGGATGACCTGCTGCGCAATGGCCGTGTTGCCCGCAGGGTCTGTGGCGGTGAAGGTGCGGGTCAGTGTGCCCTGGCCGCAGTTGGTGAAATTGGGCGTGGAAGTTTCCGTGAGGATGAAGCTGCAATTGTCCGTGACCACCGGCTGCCCGAACACCGAGAGGTCGCTCAGGTCGGTGTTGCAATCGACCACCACATCGGCAGGCGGGGCGATGGCAGGCGGCAGTTCGTCGTGAACGATGACCTCCACGTTGCAAATGTTGAAGTTGCCGTTGCAATCCGTCACCCGCAGGCTGACCATCACCGTGCCGGTGAGGTCGGCGCAATCGACCGGCAGGGTGGGGGCGTAGGCAGCGTTGGGCTGGCCCTGCCGCTTGATTTCGTAGCTGGCGATGCAGCACCAGTCGTAGCTGCCGTCATCGACGGAGGTGGCGTAAACGAACGCCTCGCCGTTGTTCGTCAGCGAGGCAACGGTGAAGCCATCGCAAACCACCGTCGGTGCCACGTTGTCCTGCACGGTAACGGTGGTGGAGCAACTCGACGTGTTTCCGCAGGCATCGGTAGCCTGGTAGGTGACGGTGTGCGTGCCTTGCGGTACGTTCCCGAAGGGGCCAAACCCATTGCCGAAGTTCCACGTCGGCGTGATGGTGATGGTGGAGGAACAGTCGTCCACCGCATTTGCCGGAGGCAGGTTGATGGTGCCGAAGCAGCCAAAATCGTCGGTGCCCAGCACGGCCGGAGCAGGGCAGGTGAGCATCGGCGGTGTCACGTCGAACAGTTTGATGAGCTGCGTGTGCTCAACCAACTGGCTGGTGCAGTCGTCGATGACCGTCCATTTCCGCAAAATCAACTCGCTGCCCTCGCAGGTTGGGATGACCTGGTCGGCGTGGGTGAGGCTGAAAAAACAGTCGCCGTTTTCCACCGGAAACTGGTCTGCGGTGGTGTTCAGGTTGCCGTCTTCGTCGATGAAGGGTTGGCCGGTGACGCTGAGGTTGGCGGCTGCGCCGCAAGCCAGCATCGGGGCCTGAACGCCGTCACGGTTGGGGGGGAAAAATACTTGTGAAAGCTGCGTCCGGTTCAGCGTGATGACCTGCGTTTTCACCGCCACATTGCCCCACTCGTCGATGGCCGTCCACTTGCGCTGGATGACTTTCCAGGCCAGCGTGTGGAAGTGGAAGTTGGAAATGAGCGTGTTGATGGCGTTGGCATCGCCGTTGGAAACCTGCTCGAACGACAGCACATCGCCGGGGTGCAGCAGTCCGGTGGTGTACGAGCCGGATTGCGTGCTGTCATTCGAGAGTTGGATGCACCAATTGTTGATGGTGAGGTAGAATGCGTCAGAATTAAAAGAGGAGCCCCCAAAACTACTCCAGTCAAAGCTCACGTAACCCTCCGTCGGAATGACGACTTTGAATTTCGTCCCGTACGAAGACATGGTGCTTATCGGGGAGCTGTTGGCCCCTTCGACCAACACCGAATTGGGAGCTCCAGTGACATCTACCCCACCATCCCCATTATTCGTTAAGCAAATTTGCCAGTTACTTGGGTCAAAATATCCTGCGAAGCCTGTGTAGCCGCAGCCGAAATCCAGCACCGTGTCCTGGTGCGTGAGGCTGACGTTGCTGGCCGGGCTGCAATTGTCGGAGACCGAGGGTGCGTCGAGCGCAGCCGGGCTGGGGTCTTCCGTGCAGTTCAGGGTTACGTTGTTGGCAGTGATGACGGGCTTTTTTTTGTCCAGCACCATCACCGTGCCCCAGCAGGTCAGGTTCGTCCAGTTGTGTTTCACATGCACGCTCACGGTCTGGCCAAGATTCGCACTCGTCAACGTGCTGCCGATGGGGTTGCCGGCAGTATCGTAGTAGGTCATAACCATCGGCCCCTGGCACGACCAGTTGTTCTGGATCATGAAGTAGGGATTGACCGAGCCGGTGCAGTCGTTGCTCAGCGAGAATTGCACGTTTTGGTTGCAAATCAGCGTGGTGCATTGTCCTTTAATCAATTGCGGGAGCAGCAGCAAAAGAAATGCTGTTGCGAAAGGGAAAAAGGTGGTGAGTACCGGCGAAAGGTTGCGAAAATCAACCTGCTGCCGGACGCGGCGATTGGTGTAAACTAATCGATCCATGGGATGAGTATTATCGGTTTTTGAATAAAATCGGTCCGAGTGTGTGGTGATTTTTGTCTTTACCTGCTGGGCTATCGGCTTGCAACAAATCGGAACTTACAGACGTGCATACGTCCCCAGGTCACACAAAAGTGTGGGGCAACCTGCAACGGTCAGGTCGGGTTGATTTTAAATGTCCTTAAAGTCCTTTGAAAAAACACAGGAGGGGCAGTCAGACGTAGCGAGATACTCGGTTTTGGTAAATTCTTTTTCATGGGACACAGTTTTTGGAAAAAAGGCATCAGCTATTTCGCTGAAAAAATTGCCTCGGAATAATTTCTTATTGCGAAGATAGCGCATATCACTTTTGGTTGTACCATTCATCAGGGGCGATTTTTACATTTTCTTTTTGCTAAAGTAATTCAGGGTTGAACATGTGCTTGTGCCGATACCCCAACATTACTACGTTAAGGTGTACTGATATTTTGAAAGAACAGGTGCCGCCAGTGGTTGTACCGGCCTCACACGCCGTGGTTGTAATGATGCAAATGGATTTTGAAAAACCAGCGCCTGCCACGTTGCAGCTTGCTGACAAATATCATAATTGCGATACAATGAAAGTCATTTGATTTCCGGCTGGTTCCACCAAAATTTGTCATAGCCAATTCATTGAAGTATCGGGATTGTTTTATCTGCTTTCAATATTTGTTCATCACAAAAAATGGAGCCATGAAGTATCTACTTTCCCTTCTCATTTTTCTCTTGCCCTTTATTCAAGAATCGAAAGGCGAAACCGAACCCAACGATAACGCTGCTCAGGCCAATATGCTCGCCGTTAACGGCAGCCAGACCGGCACATTGATTGGCAGCGACCAATACGACTGGTTCTTGTTGAGCCTGCCGCAAGGCGGAATACTGGCACTGACGCTCCAAAAAACGGGCGGCGGCAGTGGTTGGATGTACCTTCGGGATGCCGAGAAAACCGGCTTTCCTGAACTCACGAATATTTACATCAGTTCCGGGGACTCGCCGCTTGAGGGCTGGACACTGACTTACCCATTGCTTGCGGGGAATTACTACGTGCAATTATTCAAGAATACAGACGCAATTAATTACACGGTCATTTCGTCCCTGACCCCACCGGGTTTTGCGGAAGATGCAGAACCGAACGACACGTTCATCCAAGCCCTGGACATGCCGGTAAACGGCTCCATCAGCGGCACATTCCAATACTACGGAGCGGGTGAGGGGCAGGATTTGGAAGACTGGTACAAACTGACCGTTCCGCAAGGCGGCACCCTCCAATTGGCCATTCATAAAAAAAGCGGAAACAATGGCTGGCTTTATTTCCGGGATGGCGAAATGGCAGGCTTGCCGAAGATTTACGACATTTACCTCGGATGGGGCGACACGCCACCGGAAGGCATTAGCTGGAGCTACCCGGTGTTGGCGGGCACGTACTATTTCCAGGTTTACCGTGGCGATTACGGGCTGCCCGCTTCCACCGACTATAAAATTGATGTTTCCCTGGCACCGCCGGGCTGGGGCGAGGATGCCGAACCGAACGACTCGGTTGCCATTGCCCAGAATTTTCCGCTCAACGACTCCATCGGCGGCTTGCTGGGCTACTACCATCCCGGCTTGGGCTATGACGATTGGGACTGGTTCAAAATGACCACCCCGGAAAATGGCCTCCTGTCCTTCAACATCACCAAAATCGGCGACAACAATGGCAATGTTCGCCTGCGCAACGCAACTGCTGAAATTGCCACGCATTACCTCGGCTTTGGCGACCAGAACACCATTTTCAGCAAAATCGTACCTGTTGGCATTTATTACCTCGGCTTTGAAAAATATGTCGGCGATTTCCGCTACAAAGTCAGGTCGAGCCTGCTGCCTACGCCCGTCGCTGGTTTCACATACGCCCAAACGGGCAATGTTTTCACCTTTGAAAACACGGCCCTGTACGCCGCCACCTACCTCTGGAAGTTCGACGACGGCACGACCGCAACGAGCGTCAACGCCTACCACGAGTACGCCGAGCCAGGCAACTTCGACGTGTGCCTGATTGCCACCAACCCGGCTGGGAGCGATACTTCCTGTCAGGTCATCGTGATGCCCGGCGTGGCGAGGGCTTTGCCTGCCGAGGGCGGCAATATCGGCGATGTAACCGTACAGGTTTTTGGCGGCGGCTTGGACACGTTTTATATTGGAAAAATCATGAGCGGTAGCACGGCGATAGCCACTTCCTCCTTCACGGACTTTGGCGGGAAAAGCTCCATCAACGTGCAGTTCGACCTGCGAAACAAACCTGTCGGCACCTTCGACCTCCGCATCGAAAAACCGGGTGGGCCTGCTTACACCCTCCCCGGCGGCTTCAAAATTGTGCCCGGTGTGGCAGCCAACCCATGGGTGCGCATCTCCGGTCGCAACCGCATTTTGTTCAACACCTGGACGACCTACACGCTCGATTATGGCAACTACGGCAACGTGGATGCCAGCTTCGTACCCATCTGGCTGACGTTTTCCAACAACCCCGGCTTGGATGTCAAGTTCGAGAAGGTGAATTTCATTGACCCCGACGAGACCAACCCGGCCCCGCTTCCGAATGAGGTTTATGTGGAACTGGATTCCCTGTTCGGGAAGCCCGAACCCTCAAGGGTTTATCCGCTATACATGCGCAAAATCCCAGGCAACACATCGGGCACCTTGACCATCAAGGTAAAAACGGGCGGTGACCTGAAAATCAAAGCTTGGACGGAAACGCCTTGGTTCCAATCTCCAGTTGACGAAGGAAAAGTGGGCTGCCTTGGCGAAGCTTTGTCGGAGGCACCGCCGGAATTGGGCCTGAATGAAGACAAGGTGAATTGTACGAAGCTCTTATTTGTTCTCTTCGCCGAAGAGTTCATTGGCAATCAGGAATATGAAAAACCTGACGACCCACTCGGGTTTTTCCCTTTAATCGCTTTAATCAAGAGTGCCACCAAAGCTTGTGGTGTTACCAACCCTGAAGACCGAAAGAAAATTTCCAAATGGGTGACCAATATTATCATCAACGGATGGCTCGACAAGATTAAAACACCCGCACTTACCTCGTCAAACAGCGACGAACGCAGCGGCGAAACATGCCCTGTCGAGTTCGAGCCGCAGAACCCCACCTCGAACACCCTGACCGCCGTCAACTCCCTCGACCCCAACGAGAAGAGCGGGCCTGCTGGTTTTGGCGCTGAAAACTACCTCACGGACACCCGCAGCTTCCCGTACGCCATCCATTTTGAAAACATGGCAACCGCCAGTGCCCCGGCGCACACCGTCACCGTCACCGACCAGTTGGATTTGGCGAAGTTCGACCTCGCCACGTTCAGCTTCGGCAGCGTCTTCATCGGCGACAGTGTGCTTTACGTGGAGCCGGGCCTTCGTGAGTTTGTTTTGGATAAAAAGCTGAACGCACTCGGCGTGACGGCAAGGGTGCATGGCAAACTCGACATGCAGACGGGTCTCGTCACCTGGACTTTCCGCAGCCTCGACGCTCTGACCCTGGAAGAAATCGAAGACCCCGACACCGGCTTCCTGCCGCCCAACGTCAACTCGCCGGAAGGACAAGGCGCCGTCATGTTTTTTGTGAAACTGAAAAATGCACCGCTGAACAACGAGCAGATTAAGAACTCAGCGAGCATCGTCTTCGACGCCAACCCGGCCATCGTCACCAACGAGCATAAAGTGACCTTCGATTTAGTTGCACCGCAAAGCACCGTAGCGCCACTGGGCACCGTGACCAACACGGCACAGTTTGACCTCAATTGGTCGGGCAGCGACGTCGGCTCCGGCATACAGGGCTACAATATCTTCTACATCCAGAACGGCACGGACACCCTGCTGTGGCTTGGCGGCACGACCGAAACGACGGCCATCTTCACCGGCGAAGGCGCCAGTCATTACGAGTTTTTCTCCATCGCCGTTGACAACGTGGGCAATACGGAAGAAGCGCCCGCCCTACCCGATGCCGAAACGACGGTACTCACTGGCACGGATGAACCACAGAACGGGGAGTTCAGGATGAAAATGTTCCCGAACCCCGCAACCGATGAGTTGATGATTTTGCTGGAAGAACCTGGTCAGTTTGTGCTTCGCATTTACAACGTGGATGGGAAGCGCCTGCTGGAAACGCAACTTAGTGGCAACAACACGAACCGCCTCGGCATTGTCTCAATTCCAAGTGGCATGTGCTACTGGCAGGTGTTGAACGGAAACATGGAAATTGTGAAGAACGGCAAACTGGCGGTACAGCGATAGAGGGGGGGCATTTTACCGTTTGTAAAAGCGTGAGTGAGCGGGTATTTCTCGAAAGTGAGGGGTGTCCGCTCGCTCATTTTCAGAATCTAAGTACTTCCTGTAAATTAGTTTAGATTTTGACTTTATTACAACTTGTTCAAAATCAACGATTTGTGTTGTCGTAAATCGTAAATGTACTTATCGTTGTTTACTTCTTGGCAAAAGGAGGCCGCACCTGCCACGCCTGCGGTTCCGGCCTGCGGACGACGAGCCACCAGCCGAAGAAAGCAACGGCAACTACCTGCATGAGTACCACAAACTGAAATGGAAGCACGCCCGTCAAATCGACCAACAAGCCATCGGAAGGGAAAAGCCCATAGCCCACCAGCGCCGGGATGCGGTACCAGTAATAACACGAAACCGAAAACGCTGCAAAAATGCTGAGTATCAGGGTTTCATGTTTTTTAGGTAAAAATCGCCGAAGTGCCCAAAACAGCGCCAGGCTGACGGCCAGCGATGCCCAGGGCAACCCGAAGGCCATGATGCACTCCTGCCAGGCGGCCTCGCCCCGGCAATCGGGCACATGAAACCAACCCCAAATGAACCCCGGTAGCCCGCCTGCAAGCAGCAGGGAAGCTATTCGTTGGTTGGTGTGCAGTCTGTTCATGCCTGAGGTGGTGTCGGGGCATGGGATACAACAGTTTTGGCAGGCACCGCAATGGGCATTTGGTGCCGAAACGAGCACTTTTTCGCCGTAAAGTTTTTCCACCGGATGCACAGGGCACAGCCCGCTGCACCAGCCGCTTTTCCACTCAAAAAAAACGCCGCTGAGGAAAGCTGCCGATGCCACCACTGCCAGTATCAAGGCAGTTGCTGTTCCGTCATTGTTCAGCATCAAATGTCGCAGTGGAACGACGAGAAAGAGCAAAACCACGCCTCCGAGGTGCAGCCTGCCCTGCCACTTGAGCGGAAGTCGGCGGCTTTTGGAAAGCCCGATATGCCGGGGCAGCAACGACACGGTGCCCAACGGGCAGATGTTTCGCCAGACACCCGCAGCCAACACGAACAATGCCGGAGCGATGGGGATGAGGACGTCCCAGAATGCGGTCAAGCCTATGTTTGGAAAAAACAGGAGCGCCAGAAAAATTCCGGCACCTGCCACGGTGAGTACAACCTGAGCGATGCGCCATAAAATCAAGGGCCTTCCATCCAATGGCCTGCTCATTTGTTGGCGGGTACTTTCTTTATTCATGGAATTCCTTGATTGACGAATATTTATAAGGCAAAAAAGTAGGCAACATGTTTCAATGCTCAACTTCTTTTTTTCTCCCCTACAAATTTACGATAGTGAAGCAATTAAAATGCAGGTAGTAAAATTACTGCCAAACTATTTTGATGGCAGGGTGATTTTTGTCAATTAGTCAACGGAAAACGAGTCAACGTTTGCTTTTCATCCAAGGGTCACAGTTCTCGAAAATGTATGGCTGAGTTTTTCGCCCGCTTTCCAGGCGGGTCAAAAAAAGAACGAAGGTACTTCAAAGCGTAGCTACGGGAGTAGTTGCTGAAATGCGGAAACTGCTCGCAGTAATCCAGCAACGCCGCTTTTTTGCCCAAAAACAGCCGGATGGTTTGCCCCGTCTCCACCTCCGGTCGGCAGAGAGCCTGGCAGAAGCGTTCCCTCACATTTTCGCGACCGGGTTTCTTGCTCGCTACCGCATACGGTGCCTCGACGGATCCCGCGTAATCAAAATCGTGGGGAATGGGAATCGGCACGGCAGCGTTGTCGGCAGGCCTGAAAATGTCGAGGTTGTGCGTATTCGTGGCCCACCAGTCGGTGTTGTAATCTGTGTTGGCGACTTCAATCGCCGTTGCTTCGGCGACTGAAGTAGCCAACACAGGTGGTGCATCTTATTTTGAACCCGTTGCTTATTTTGAAACTTTTATTCTGAAATTGCAGCCCAATTGCTCCATCTGGGGTTAGGAAGCATTGACCAAAATATAATTTGAAATGAAACGAGACACACACAACACCATGCTTTTTCATAAAAAAATGCTCCTGCCATGCCTCGTGGCCCTGCTTTCAGCGGCCATTTTCACGGCTTTTTTGCCGGGTGAATTAAACGCACAATCCGCCATCCCGCAGCAGCAGGTGGTGCTTGGCGATGCGGACGGTGACGGCTTTAGCCCGCCGGAGGACTGCGACGACAACAACCCACTGGTATTTCCCGGCGCACCCGAACTCTGCGACGGCCTCGACAACGACTGCAACGGCGTGGTGCCTGCCACCGAAAACGACCTGGACGGCGATGGCTTCATGGTGTGCGAAGGCGATTGCAACGACAGCAACGTCACGGTGTACCCCGGTGCGCCGGAACTCTGCGACGGCCTCGACAACAACTGCGACGGCACCATCCCTGCTACCGAAAACGATGCGGACGGCGACGGCTTCATGGTCTGCGAAGGCGATTGCGATGACTCCAACCCCACCGTGTTCCCCAATGCGCCGGAACTCTGCGATGGCCTCGACAACGACTGCAATGGCGTGGTACCTGCCGACGAAAATGATGCGGACGGCGATGGCTTCATGGTTTGCGAG
>JACRAN010000279.1 GCA_016234735.1 Bacteroidota bacterium
GATGCCTTCGACGGTGTTGTCGTTGAGGTTACGGTGGGTCACCTCGATTTTGTCTTTGTGTTGTTCCAATGCCTCGGCGCTCACGCCAAAACCGTGATTCTGGCTGGTGATTTCACAACGGCCGGTCAGCAGGTTTTTCACCGGGTGGTTGATGCCCCGGTGGCCGTGGTGCATTTTGTAGGTCGGGATGCCCATCGCCATCGCCAGTATTTGGTGGCCGAGGCAGATGCCGAACAGCGGTTTGTTTTCTTTCAAAACAGCCTTGGCTGTCTCCACGGCGTAGTCCATCGGTGCCGGGTCGCCGGGGCCGTTGGAGAGGAAGTAGCCATCGGGGTCCCACTTTTTGATTTCGGCAAAATGCGTTTTGGCGGGGAAAACCTGAAGGTAGCAGCCTCTCTCCACCAGGCAGTTGAGGATGTTGCGTTTCACGCCAAAATCCAGCACGGCCACTTTGAAGCGGGCATCGGAATTGCCGATGAAGTAGGGCTTGGGTGTGCTCACGACGCTGGCCAATTCGAGGCCGTCCATGCTTGGCACTGCGGCCAATTGTTTTTTAAGTGCCTCTAAATCAAGGTTTTCTGACGAAATGATGGCGTTCATGGCACCCTTGCTGCGGATGTGCCGGACAATGGCACGGGTGTCCACGTCGGAGATGCCCACAAGGTTTTCCTGCTCGAAATAATCCTGGATGGACTCGGTGGCCATCAGGCGGCTGTACTGCTCGGTGAAATTTTTACAGACCAGCCCGGCGATTTTGA
This sequence comes from Bacteroidota bacterium, assembly GCA_016234735.1. GTDB lineage: Bacteria > Bacteroidota > Bacteroidia > Chitinophagales > Saprospiraceae > UBA6168. Next base: position 759 of record JACRAN010000279.1, read on the forward strand.
TGTCCGCCGACTCGGTCTCCGAAATCCTCGTGCCGTAGTTGCCGATGTGGGCATTGGTGGTCACGAGAATCTGGCCGAAGTACGACGGGTCGGTGAACACCTCCTGGTAGCCGGTCATGCCGGTGTTGAAGCAGACTTCGCCGGTGGTCGTACCGATTTTTCCGGCAGATTTTCCGTAGAACACGGTGCCGTCTTCGAGTAGGAGTACCGCTGGAACTTGCTTCATTGGCCTGTGATTTTTGTAAAACTTGGAGGTAAAAAGATAGGGAAGTGGCTGGTCAGGGCAGTCGAAGAAAGGTAAATCCCGGAATGTCTGACGAAAATTTTAGCCACAGAATTTTTTTCTGGGCGCAAAGATAAAATTTGAACGGCAAAACGATGGCAGCAGGCAAAGAAATTCAAAAATGTACGCTGGCTGACTCGGCCCTCCTCACCTCTCACCCTCTCACTTCTCCCACCCCCGTCAGTACCCTTCCACCCGCCGCACCAGCGACACGTTCCGGTCGAAATCGTACAGCGTGATGCGGCGCAGGTCGTAGTACCCCAGCCAGAACGACCGCAGGGCGCTCATGTAGCTGCGCCGGGCTGCTTCCTTTTCGGTGACGGCGATGCCGAGGTCGAGCACCCCGATTTTGCCGATGTAGTAGCGGTTGCGTGTCTTTTCCTCCCGTTTTTGCGACACCTCGTAGGCCCGCAGCGCCAGCGCCACCTGGTTGCGCAGCAAATCAAACTGTTTGACCTTGAGCAAAATCTCCTGCTCGAAATTCACCTGCTCCTGCTCCACGTTCATGCGCTCCAGTTCCCGGTTGGAGTAGGCCGTTTCGAGGAGTGCCTTGCCCCTGCCCCAGTCGAGGATGGGCACCTGCACACCGACCGTCACCCGCTCGTTGTCCTGTGGCGACCGATAAGCTTCGCTGAATTTATCGCCCTTTTGCGAGAGGCTGAACTGGCCAAAAATGTCCATCTGGAAGCCCCGGTTTGCTTTTGCTTGCGCAACGTTGGCGTCCGCTTCGGCGAGGCGGCGCTGGAAGGCGATGATATCGCTTCGGAACTGCTTCGCAAACTCCAACGCAGTTGTGGGGTCGATGGCAAATGCGGGGATTTTTTCGGGAGCATCCAATTTGAAAAAAACAAGCTTGCGGATGCCGATGAAGTTGCGCAGCCGCTCCGTGCCGGATTGGAGGTCGAGCAGCGCCTGTTGCACGGAGGCATCGGCGTTCATGGCGCTGAGTTCGATTTGCAGCAGTTCGGTTTCGGCGATGCGGCCCACCTCGAAGCGGCCCCTGGAAATGTTGAACAAGGTATCGGCGTTCGACTTGTCCTGACGGGCAGCCTCCAAATTGAGTTGGGCAATGAAAATCTCAAAAAACAATTCCGAAGCCTGGTAGGCCACGTCCTCCATCTGCTCGGCGTACGCACGGGTGGCCTCCTGGTAGCGCAATGGCTCGATGCGTTTGTTCCATTTCAGTTCGTTGTACCCAAAAACCGGCTGGATGAAACCGAGGGAAAACGGCGTTGAAAAATAGGACACTTCATTCGGGGCATCAGGATTGAGCAGGTCGAGGCGCTGCACCCCGGAGCGGGCGAAGAGCGTTCCGCCAGTCGGCGCAATGCGCTGTTGCAGCGAAAGCCCCACGGAGTTGACAATCTGCGACTGCTGCACGAAGGCGCTCGTGCCGTCGGGCCTGTACACGAGGCCGATGGAACGGTTGAGGTCGGGCAGTTCGCCGTTGAAGCTGAGGCCCGGCTTGTAGTCGGCAAGGATGGTTTGGTACGCCCAGTAGCGGTTTTTCATCCTCGTTTCGGCGAGCAGGGCATCGGGGGCATCGCTCTGTGCCAGCGTCACGATTTCTTCGAGGCTCAACGAGAGCGTATCTGCTTGAGCGTCAAGGGTTTTTGAGGCAAAAAGAAAACAAAAAAACAGGAAAATGATGGGTCTCATTGATGGTTGCTTATTTGTTGATTGGTTGATTTGGTTATTGCGCCAGCACTTCAACGAATAACCAAATCACCCCAAAATCACTCAATCCGCAGCGCCTTAATCGGGTCTTCCTTGGCCGCTCTCCTCGCCGGGAACAGCCCGAACACCAGCCCGATGGTCGCTGCCACGCCGAACGACAGCGCAATCGACCAGGTGGAAATCACCGTTGGGATGTCGGCAGCGGAGGCGATGAGCTTGGCGGACAGTATGCCCAGCCCCACGCCAATCACACCGCCAAGCAGGCTGATGATGACGGCCTCGAACAGGAATTGCAGCACGATGTCGCTCTCCCTGGCCCCCAGCGAGCGGCGCACTCCGATTTCCTTGATGCGCTCCAGCACGGAGGCGAGCATGATGTTCATGATGCCGATGCCGCCCACCAGCAGCGAAATGCCGGCGATGGCGGCCAGCACCCAGTTGAACAAATCCTGCGTTTTTTGCTGCTGTTGGAGCAGCAATTCGGGTACTTCCACTTCAAAATCGACGAGACCTTTGTGGCGGCGTTTCAGGATTTTGGCGATGACCTCCGCCGACACCTGCAACGTGCCGGAGTCGGACAGCCGCACCACCAATTTGTCCAACTGGTGATAATTTTCATCGTCCTTGTTGCCACCATTTTCCTCGTCCCAGTCATTTTGAGAGATTTTTTCGCTCGTCACCCGTGCCCGGTTTTTGATGCGCAGCATCGCCGTGGTGACGGGGATGTACACGTCCGAGTTGTAGTCCCGGATACCGAGGTTTTCCAAGCTTTCCTTGCTGGCGACCCGTTTTTCGAGCACTCCGACGATTTGCATCCAGGCCGTGCCGCACTTGAGCCACTGGCCTATTGGGTCGGTCTCCGGGAAAAACTTGGTGCGTACCGTCTGCCCGATGATGCAGACAGGTTTGCCACCCTCAATATGCTCCTGATGGAAAAAATTGCCCTCGGCGAGGCCAAGGTTGTTGAGTTTGAAAAAAGCATTTGTGATGCCGACCACCTTCGCCTTCACCGTTTTGCCGGACTGCACGAGGTTGGTTTGCTGCACCACTTCCGGGCTGATGTCCTCCACACCCGGCAGCACTTTTTGGATGGCCCGCACATCTTCCATCGTCAGGCCGGGCGACCAGGGGCGTTTGCCTTCTTTGCCGTTGCTGTTGCTACTTCCTGTCGAGGCTGTGTTGGCCGTTTGCTCGCCGCCTTCGCCCTCTTTCAGCACCACCGATTTGATGACGATGTTGTTGGTGCCAATCAACTTCATCTGGTCGAGGATGGACTGCTTGGCCCCCGTGCCGATGGCCAGCATGGCAATCACTGCCGCCACGCCGAACACAATGCCGAGCGCCGTCAGTACGGCCCGGAGCGTGTTGGCAGCAACACCCTCCGTGGCTAATATGAAATTGAAAATGGTGCGTTGCATGGATTCACGGTTTCACTGTTGCATTGCTCCCCTGTTGCATGGTTCCATCGTCAATGAAGCAATGAGACCATGAGACAATGGAACCATGAATCAGCCGAAAATGATGATATTGCCACCTCCTCCGCCGTCATTTTTGGGTTGGTAGTTTTCCTTCACTTCCTTCATTTTTTTCAAAGCTTCCTCCTGGCGCTTTTTCTTTTCGGACTCCAATTTTTTCTTGATGTCCTCTTTGATTTTCGGGTCGAGCGGTACGAGGGTGAGGGTTTCTGCATTTTCAGGGATGGTGAGCATCACCTCTTCGCCTTCTTTGAGGCCGTGCTCGATGATGGCTTCGTTGTCGTTCGTTTCGCCGGTGATGACTTCCTGCTTCACCATTTTGCCAGCCAGTTTTTTGTAAACAAAAGCCAGCGTGTCGTTTTGGATGGCTTCCAGCGGCAGGTAAAGTACGTCCTGGAAGGTGTATGTCAGGATTTCGTTGCTGGTGGTCATGGCCGGTCGCAGGATGGAATCGACCTCGTTCAACTGCACCGTCACCTCAAAAACCTTGGAATCGTAGCCCCGCAACTGTTCGCCGACATTGGCCACCGTGATGACCGTGCCGCTGTAATCCCGGTCGGGGAAGGCATCGACTTTGATTTTCACTTCCTGGCCTTTTTGCACCTTGCTGATGTCCACCTCGTTGACGTAGGTTTTTGAAATCATGATGCTCAGGTCGGGCAACTCCGCCACCACGGGGTCCCAGGTGCTGATTTGTGAGCCGGGGCCTATCTTGCCGTTCCAACTGCGGGCGTAAATGACCATGCCGTCCTTCGGTGCCCGCACCTCGAACTGGGACGCAAGGTCGGCCAACCGCTGCCGTTTGGTTTCCTCCTGGCGCAGCGAGGTGAGGATTTCGTTGATTTTGGCCTTGGATTTCGTCTGCGTCAACTCGTACTTTTTTTCCAACTGCTTAAAATCACGCTCCGACTTTTCCTGGTCGATTTCGGCTTGCTGGATGACCATGCGAGGCTCGTATTTGCTCTGCTCCACTTGCAGTTTTTTTTCTTCCATCGAAAATTGGAGGTTCACCAAACCATCCCGGATGGCCCGCAGTTCGATGGCCGTGTCGATTTTCACCTGCTCAAGTTGTGTCTGGATTTTGTCGATTCCGGTTTGGGCTTCCTTGAGTTTGGTCTCCAACTCGGTGCGGTCGAGCGAGGCGACGTAAGCCCCGGCCTTCACCACCGTGCCCTCTGGCACCATGTCGGAGATGGTGGCCTGCCAGATTTGCGCCGAGCGCATCCCGCTGGGGCCTTTGATTTCTTCGGAATTTTTGGCTTTCAACTCGCCGGTGGCGGCCACATAAATTTTAAATTCCCCCTTTTGCACCTTGGTGGTCAGGCTCTTTGCCTGCTCCTTGCTCTTGCTGCTGTTGCAGGCGCCAAGGAAAAACGCCGCTGAAAAGATGAAAATTGAGAACGGAAGAAATTTTGTCGTGGGCATGGTTGAGTTTAGTTGGTGAACCCTAAAAAATGCTGTTTTTCAGAACGGGCAGCCCTGTCTGGAATTTTGCAGGTCGCCGGAATTGAAAAGACTGTGATAAACAAACGCAGGTTGCCACAGGCCGTATTTTTTGGCCCTTGATTTTTGTAAAAATTCAGAAAACCGTACCCCTAACGCCCAGGTTGGAAAAAGTATCAGCAGTCGGGATTTTTATTGCCGGGTTTGGGCGGAACTTTCAGCCC